>CAZHFP010000294.1:0-1509 GCA_964531065.1 uncultured bacterium | reverse complement strand
GGACTCCGGCCCATCTTCCTTACCCACGTAAAGCACGTCGACCTCCGAATGCTGGCTCAATTCCCTGGCGATGGCGATACCCGGGAAGATATGCCCTCCCGTTCCCCCGCCGGTGATAATAATTTTTTTCCTCAGTTCCAATGTTCAACCCTTCCTCGCTTTTCTACTTCCGCTGTTAGCTGAGAGCTGACGGCTGCCAGCCGATATCTGACTTTAGAGGCGATGACATCTTGAGCCCGCGTGAAATATTGAAAAGTAGCCCGATCGAAACCAAAGTAAAAACCATGGAAGATCCTCCGTAAGAAATCAGCGGCAAGGGTATTCCCTTGGTTGGCAGAAGCCCCGTCACGACGCCTAGGTTGACCAAGGCCTGGAAACCAATCAAACCCGTGATGCCGGAAGCCAGAAGACCCATAAACATCCCGCCTTCTTTCTGGCTGGCCGCGGAGGCGATCTTGAAGCCCCGAAGGACAAACACCCCAAACAGAAACACGAGCGTTCCCGCTCCCGCCAATCCCAGTTCCTCGGCGATGATGGCGAAAATGAAATCCGTATGCGGGGCCGGCAGATAGAAAAGTTTCTGCGAGCTGTTGGACAGACCCACCCCAAAGGGACCTCCATTGCCAACGGCGATGAGGCTCTGGATCAACTGGAAACCGGACCCTTGAGGATCGTCCCAGGGATTAAGAAAAGCCGTGATACGCTTCATGCGGTAGCTGGCCGACTCCACGAGAAAAATAAAAACCGGAATCAAAACCGAAAAGGGAACGAGGAAATAGGTCAGCTTGATCCCCGCCAGGAACAGAAGGAGGATGGTGACAAGGGCCAGGAGCACCGCCGTCCCGAAGTCGTGCTGTTTTTCTAAAAGCACCATGCAGATCCCCAAAAGAACCAAATAAGGCATGAGCCCGGAAAAGTTCACCAGGGTCTGCTTCCGACGGTCCAGCGAGTCGGCCAAATAAAAAACAAGGATGATTTTCATGACTTCCGAGGGCTGGAAGGAAAAGGGCCCCAGCCGGAACCATCTTTGGGCCCCGCCGACCGTCCGGCCGATGCCCGGCACGCAGACTAAAACCATGAGGAAAAGACCGGCAAAAAGGGCCGGAATGGCCAGGGCGCGCAGCGACTCCAGGTCCACCCGGGAAGCGGTCCACATTCCCAAGCTCCCTACCAGTATCCAAATCAGCTGCCTCATGAAAAAATAATAGGAACTGCCGTAGCGGTCATGGGCCAAAATGGCCGAGGCGCTGTAAACCATGATCAGCCCGGAGGTCACCAGGATAAGCGTCAGCAGGAAGAGGAAGAAATCCGGCGACTCAAGTTTTTTAGTTTTTAATCCCATTTTAGAATTCCCTCAAAATGTTCTGCGGACTGCGGACGACGGCTTGTCCGCCATAGCCGAGCGGTAGCGATGATTGGCGAAGGCAGAACAGCGGACGACGGAAATTCTCATCTTTCCGTTCGGATTCCGAACAGAGTGTAGAAGGTGTTGAAAAGGTGTTGTAGGTG
>CAZHFP010000293.1:0-1511 GCA_964531065.1 uncultured bacterium | reverse complement strand
AGGATAAAGGGGATTCGGCTGAGGTCCATAGTCTTTTGGCGGATATCTACAACCGGAAGATTGTTCCCTACGGGGATATGTTCACGGGTATGGATTGCGGGCCCAAAGTTGGGGCTGAGAATAAAAAAGCGTTGGCGCTGGATCCCAGCAATGCCAGGGTTCAGGCAAGCCTGGGAAGACAATATTTGATGGCGCCTTCGGCTTTCGGCGGTGACGTGAATAAAGCCGTGAAATGTTTTATGAAATCACTTGATTTAAACCCGAATTCCGACGAGACCCTCTTCTGGCTAGCTCAAGCCTATGAAAAATTGAAGGATCCGGCGAATGAGGAAAAGACGCTCAAGAAAGCCCTCAAACTAAACCCCGGCAATGTGCTTGTTCAAAATAAGCTTCGCCTCCCGCCAAAATAAAACGAAAGTTTTATGGGTTCAATTTGGCGTAGGTGTAATTCAATAAACTTGCGAAGGAAACCCAGGCCAGGTAAGGGGCCAGAAGCCAGGTTGAGACCGGGTCCAACGAACTAAATTGGAACAACGTCAAGGCGATGGCGGCCCACATGAAAAGAATTTCCGCAAAGGCCAGCCACAAGGCGTGCAGGCCGAAGAAAAGCGGGGTCCAAAGGGCATTCAAAGCCAGTTGAATGAAAAAGAGGGTCAGCCCTATAGTCCGTCCCGAAATGGCGGGGTCCAATTTCCAAACGCGGTAAAGGGCGATGCCCATCAGCGTATAGAGGATGGTCCAAACGGGGCCGAAGATCCAATTGGGCGGGTTAAAACTGGGCCTCCGCAGGGACGCATACCAGGAGGGAATGGCTTTGGCCGTGAAGATAGCCCCAAGGGCCCCTGCGATCTGGCAAATTAAAATTGCCGCAATCAATTGTACAAAATTCGAGTTCATGTTTTTCCTGTCCTGTAGTCGGATTAAATTAACATCGGGATCGGTTCGGGAGAACGACAACAGGGATAGAATCCACCTTTTCAGACGGGGTATTCAAGACTTGTCGCATCTTTTGCTCCAAACTCCCGTGAAAAGACAGAGATGATAGTCTGCACTGAAGGCTTTTCGGCGAAATGGCTCCCGGTGGTGGACTCGAACTGAAGAAAAATGCCCAAGGAAAAAAGGAGCCCGGATCCTTTTTCCCTATGAAGTGTTTAAAAGCCAACCCCTGCATTGCCTGACAACGGAGCATATGGAAACCATGGAGCAGTTGCGCCAATTGAGGAAACCGACCAAAGGTTTTAAGTCCCAGGCCGGTGCCGGCGTGAGCCACCGCCCCTTCTAACGGGCCCTGAAAGAGCTGGAGGAGGACTTTCGCCAGCATATTCAGCCGGAAACCTACTTTTATTTCACTTGGCGGAATAATTAACCGGCGTTGGAGCGGCCAGGTAGTCTTTTGTCAGAGTCCTTTTGTGAGCTGGATCATAAAGGGCCATCTTCCCGTTTTTTATACTGACCTGGTTGGTAATCCTAATCGGCTTATAGGGGAGGCATCCGATGGAATCCAAATCCGC
>CAZHFP010000292.1:0-1519 GCA_964531065.1 uncultured bacterium | reverse complement strand
AAAAAAGGCCCCCGGGTCAATGTTAACAACGCATAAAACGGGCCAAGGAAGGGGCCTTGCGTTTAACCCTAAGATTACCTTTCAAAACGGGCCCACAAAGGTCTTCGGGGTTTTTGGAGAAAAGGATTAAAATAGAGGCATTCAATAAAACATCTCAACGCCTACTTTGAACCTCGCGCTGGTTGTTTTACCGCCGGCATAAATTAATTTCTTTTCCACTTAAACGTTTTGGAGGTGCCCATGGAAGTAACCCAGAAAGTTAAGATTCTTAACCGGCTCGGATTGCATTTAAGAGCCGCCGCTCAATTGGTGAAGGCCACCAGCAAATACAAGTGCCGTGTTTTGGTGAAGAGTCCGACGGGCCAGGTGGACGGCAAGAGCCTCTTGAACCTGCTGTCCTTGGCCGCCAGCTACGGCTCCGAACTCACCATCGTCTTCCAAGGCGAAGACGCTAAGGACGCTTCCGCGGCGATCCAAAACCTGTTTCTCGCGAAATTCGGCGAAAAAGAGTAACTAAAAACCGTCGTCCGTCCTTCGCCGACCGCTAAGACGTTAAGGCTTTTGCCGACGACGGACGACGGATAGCGGACGACAGCCTTTAGTCTTTGACGAACACCACTGGTTTGGAAGGTTTGGGGATTATTTGAAGGGCCCAGGGGTTGGTGAGGATTTGCGCGGTGATGGTGTCAGGGGCCGGTGAATCCACCCGATAGTGAATGACCAGTTGGTCCGCTTTTTCTTCCAGCCGTGAGACATAAATCGAATAACCCGCCGTGGGTTTCCCGCCCGCCATCAGCACTACCACCGCTTGCGTCGTGAAATCCACCGCGGGCGGAGCCTCACCCGGATGGGGAATGTTCCAATATTTTTGGAACGATTCTTCGTCGGTGACCAGTTCTTGGCTCTCCACCGTCGCGGGCCCGTTGTTGCCCTTCCAGGTCGTGACCGATTCTTCCCGGGAATAGGTGAGCGCTTTTTCGGACTTGTCCAAAGACTCGACGATAGGCGCGGGGGCGGGCGGGGCCGCGGCGGGAGCGGAAGCGTAACCGAAGTCGGTTGGGGCCTGGGCCTCGCTTTTCTTTTTGGCCCGCGCCGCCTTTCCGGTGGATGGCTGTTTCGAAAGATCGTCCGTGGTCCCCGTCACGGCATTCAACTCCAAATTTTCATCGGCAGGGGCGGCGGAAGAGCTGGCTTTAAGATCTTTGTTTACGTCCCTAATTGTTCCTAATTGCGCGTTCACATTTGGTACTGATAAATTTTTATGTAAAATTGTTGCATTGAGGTCTGAATCCTTGGCCTGCGGTTGGGGTGCCGCGTATTGATTGACGAAAGCTTTTGGAGCGGAAGACTGTTTATTCGCGTTTGAATCGGTGGAAAATGTATTGGCGGATGTTTTATTTTCCGGGGCATTAGCGGGTATTGGCTCCGTTTGTCTTGGAGCGCCTCCTGTCACTTCCTGGTCTAGGCGGGGTTTGTTCACCCGCAACGTGTCCTGCCAATGGGGATATTGATTGAGCAG
>CAZHFP010000291.1:0-1547 GCA_964531065.1 uncultured bacterium | reverse complement strand
TCTCGAACCACCACTCCCCCAGGTCCACAATCTTGTGAAGGCCCTTTTCTTTATAGGTTAACTGGCCCTCGTGAATGATCAGCCCCGCGTCTACGTTTCCCTTCACCACTTCGTCCATGATCTGGTCAAAATCCACGATCACTTCTTGGAAATCGGGGAAACAAAGTTTGAGCGCGAGATAGGCGCTGGTCAGTTTACCGGGGATGGCGATTTTTTTACCCTTGAGGCTGTCCATCGTGATCGGAGCTTTGGCGATGATCATGGGCCCGTAGTTTTTACCGATGCTTCCCCCATGGGTCAGGATGGCGTACTTGTCCTTCACATAGGCGTAGGCGTGGGCGGAAATGGCGGTCACTTCCATGCGGCCTTCCCTGGCCCATTCGTTCAAGGTTTGAATGTCCTTCAAAACATGCTCGTACTCGATTCCGTCGGTATCCAGCTTTCCCTTGGCCAAACCATAGAACATAAAAGCGTCATCAGCGTCGGGGCTATGGGCTAGGCGGATTTTGGTGGTCATATAAGGTCCTTGTCCCTCGGTAATGGCTCTAATATAGCGGAAACAACCTTATCCGTTTCCGTCAGATTTTGAAACAAATAATCAGGATTTTCTTTGCCCAAATCTTCCATGGAATAATTGCTGGTAGCCACTGCGATGGTGCGGACATTTAGATGCCTGCCGCAACGCACGTCATTGGGAGTGTCCCCGATAATCACGATATTCTTCCCTAAAAAATCCAATCCTAGCTGTTTCTTGGCCGCCGCGACCGCCCGGGCAGGCAATTCCTGTCGCTGCTTGGCGAAGTCGCCAAAAGCGCTGGTTTCAAACTTAAAATATTGATCAATCTTCGGCACGCCTAATTTAATGCGCGCGCCTTCCTCGAAATTCCCTGTTAAAAGAGAGAGGACGATCTCGGACCTCGTTGAAAGCTTTGTTAAAAGATCCTCAATCCCCGGTTTGATCTCTACTACCGCCGGGTCCGCCAAAGCCTTCCGCAAGCGGCCCAGGTATTTTTCACGGATGGCCGGCAGGAGTTTAAAAATATTCTCTTCCGTTAAACTGCTTCCTTCCAAGAGTTCAAAGATGATTTGCGTATCGGTCTTGCCCCCCGGCCGGTAACTTTCCACATTGGTCTGGACTAGGGATGTCTCCTGAATGGAACGATTTATGAATTCAACCTCTTCCTTCCAGGCCTCTTCGATGGATTCGCTAAAGGGGGGCGCCCAGGCCGCGCGCTTGGTGGAGATGAGGGTGCCGTCGATGTCAAAAAGAACGAGATGGGTTGGTTTCATGGGTATAAACATAGCCGTAGAAAAAAAGGAATCAATAGAAAAACAGAAATTTTAGCCACCGATGGACACCGATTAACGCCGATAAAGACAGAAAACTTGGATAAAGAATTTAATTTTTTGGTGGAACCTAACTATTATTTCTTCATCAATATTAATCGGAGGCTAAATAGCCTTTTTTCGTGGCGGTTACTTAAGTATGGTTCCGTCGGTGAAGACGACCATGGTGGGATACCAAAGCTGGCGCATCTGCTCGAGCT
>CAZHFP010000290.1:0-1584 GCA_964531065.1 uncultured bacterium | reverse complement strand
TTATAAGTTGGTGGGGCATCCTGGATTTGAACCAGGGACCAAGGCATTATGAGTGTTATGCTCAGTTACACCAAAAATCGTGTTTGTCATTCAGAAACCCTTTCAGCGAAAGGGTTTTACTTCATGCAGTGATCTGCTCTACTTTTCTTTTTTCGGCTTTTGTCATATTCGTGTCATTCAATTCTTTGGCCCGTTGCATCGCCGCTAGGCGATCTTCCCGGTCCACGCGGTCGTACTTACGAAACACCGCATGGGTCTTGTGACCCGAAATCGACATGATGACCGAATCGCTGACTCCCGCCTTCCTCAAGTTCGTAACCGCGCAATGCCTAAGATCGTGGAAACGAAAATCCTCAATCTTGGCCGCCCGGCACGCCCTGTTAAAGGCGGTCTTGATGCTTCCCATGCTTTGACCCTTCCAGGTAAAAACACAGGTGTTCCCAATGGTCCGGGGTATCCCCTTCAAGAGGTCAAGTAACTCCTCCGTCAAAGGCACTTCCCTTTTCTCCTGGGTCTTGGTGTCCTCGGCCTCAAGTAGGATAATCCCGTTCTTGAAGTCGATTTGTTCCCACCGCAAACCCAAAATTTCCCCGCATCTCATGGCCGTGTTGTAAGCCAGCTTCACAATAGGCTTGAGATGCTCCGAGCAGTTTTGAAAGAGTCTTTGGTACTCTTCCGGCTCCAACGTCCGATTCCGAGAGAAGGGTTTGAACTTCTTCACCCCCGCTACCGGGTCCCGGTCGATCATCCGGTTCAAAACCGCCCTGTGAACCAGGGTCTTCAAAATCGCTATATCCAGGTTAAGAGTGGCATCCGCCACCGGCTTATCGGGCCTCTTTAAAAGGCCCTCCTTCTTCCGGTGAACCAAAAAGGCTTCCACCAAATCCGGGCTAAAGCTTTCCAGGGAACGGTCCCCGAAAAAATCCTTAAACAACCTCACCCGGTAAGAATCTCTGGTGTAGCTTTTCTTCCTGGCCTTGGAATAGGCCAGAAAGGCTTCCGCCGCCTCGTAGAAAGACGCCTTGGCTTTGACCGGCTCCAAGAACTTCTCGTCTACCATGGCTTGCATGTGTTGGGCTAAAACCTTCTTGGCTTGCGCCAAGGGGATCTGTCCCAACCGCACCCTAACCCTTTTTCTTATTCCCCCATCCTGGACGAAATAATCCAGGAAGTATCCCCCATCATCTTTTCTAAGGTGTTGGGGTAACCCGTGAACATTAGGCTTGCTCATATAGCCCTCCGAATGTCCCCAGCAACACCCATATTACCAGCATCCCCCCCGATAAATGGAAGGGGCTTTTTAAAAACCCTTTGGAAGACCGAATGCCAAACCCTGGGGTGTCTGCCCACCTTTACAAAAGGCAGAACCCCTATCTGTCTCCAATGACGGACGGTACTAACCGGCACTCCCGCGAACTGTCCAACCTGACTATCACTCATGAGAAAGTCTTGGTTCTTTCCCCGCCGGTCGTTTCCGCTACGCTCTTTCATAGGCACCCTCCTGAAATAAGGTTTTAAAAATAAATGGACCCGAAGGGGACATACCTTCGGGGAAAGGTGTGGAAAACCCCGCTACCTCGGGGG
>CAZHFP010000289.1:0-1596 GCA_964531065.1 uncultured bacterium | reverse complement strand
GGAGATTCTTCCGTTAGGACATTAAAGTGCCATAGGTATTATGGCACGAAGAAAAAATTCTTTAAGGGAGAAAACCAGCGGAATGAGCCCCGGTGGAAAGGGGCCTATAAAAAGAGCAGAACCACCGTCACGACAGCCGTCGCGCCGACGGCCAAAATTTTAACCGCGCTGGACGGCTTCTTTTTTTGCTGGTCGACATTGCTGATTTTCATGGCGTCAAAGGGACGGCCGTAGCTCCAGAATTCTTCCTCTTGGATTTTCGGCTTTTCTTGGACAACCGCGCCGGCGGGAGCGGCGGCCATGGCGGGAGCCGTTTGTCCAGCGGGCATGCCAACAAAGGGCATGAAATTAACCCGTCCAAGGCTCACGTTATAGGCACCGTCATAGATGGTTCTCATGATCTGCTGGGCGTCCAAAATGCGGAAGTCGTTATTAGGCGCGGACAAGGGCTTGGCGGAATAATTCACCATGTTGTATTTCAAGTTGCTGTAGATTTTGTTTCCGGAGACGCTGGGCGTCCCAAAATCCTTCAGGTAAAAACCGTAGTTGTTGTTGTAGATTTCGTTGCTGGAAATCACCGGGCTAGCCGTGTCGGACAGCAGGACAATGCCAATACCGTTGGCCGTGATCTTGTTTCCGATAATTTGAGGCTGGGAATTCATGGCAACTTCCACGCCGCTCTTGGCGCCATAGATGGCGCATTGGGTGATGGTCGGCGAAGAACCGTTGCAAACGATCCGGCCTCCCTTGATTAGGCAGCCTTGAAGCGTGGAGTTCAGGGGGTCGCTGTTATAAAAGTAAATGGCGCCCCAAAGGGATCCGGCGACGGCAGGCCCAAAGGAAATAGGAGTCGTTGAGTTCCCCACCGCTTTTAACCCGCCCTGAATCACCAGGTTCGGTCCCGAACCCACTTTTCCGGTCGCAGGAACCACGAAACGAATTTCAACACCAGGATCAACCGTCAGAACCGCGCCCTTGGCGATGGTGATGTCGTTTTGAATGACATAGGGACTGTTGTCTTTTGTCCACTCGGCGGAAACAGAGATGGCGTCCTTAATATAAGTCGGTCCAACCGCCTGAGCGCTTTCAATATTCACGATCATCAGAAATAGACCGGCCATGAAAGTCGAAATATATTTCATTGAGGATGCCCTCTTTTACTCAGGTTGGAAAAACGTGCATCAGTTTAACAAAAGCCCCATGCTTTGCAAAGTTTAAATACCTGGAGCCAAAACGAACGTAAAGGATGGATATCGGTTTCATTTAGTCTTCTAACGGCAAAAGCAAAAACAACTTTAACCAAAAGGTGATGCTTAAAACGTTAAATCACGTTAAACAAACAACTCTTTAAGCCCCGATCTTTGGTCACGGTGGTAAAAGTCACCATTTCTTAAACACAAAAAACACCGCCCCCGCCATAAAACCAAAACCCACCAGATAATTCCATTTTAAATCTTCTTTTAAATAGAGGATGGAAAAGGCGCAAAAAACCAGAAGAGTGATGACCTCCTGCATCGTCTTGAGCTGGGCCGTGGAGAATTGATAACTCCCTATCCGGTTTGCCGGAACCTGCAGGCAATACTCAAAAAAAGCGAT
>CAZHFP010000288.1:0-1632 GCA_964531065.1 uncultured bacterium | reverse complement strand
CATAAAAGGAAGGCTGCCCCAAAGCCGTCCTCAAGCCGTCCACCCCATAGGAGAGTGGATTCAAGGTCGTCACCAAAGCCATTCCCCCAGGTAGGCCAGCGAGGGGAAACATGGCCCCCGACAAAAAAAACATCGGCATGACGAGAAAATTCATGATCAGAGGAAAACTTTGCATATCGTTCACCTGGGAGGCCAGGGCCGTGCCGAAGGCCGTGAAAAGAACCGCGATGAGGAACATAAAAACCAGCGCGAGTGGAAGAGCGGCGAGGGAGGGCCGGAATCCCAAGAGGGAAGCCAGCGCGAACACGATGATCCCCTGGAGCAGAGCCACCGTGGCCCCGCCCATCGTACGGCCGATCATGATATGAAGCCTGGGCACGGGGGCTACCAGGGTTTCCTTGAGAAACCCGAATTGCCGGTCCCAAATAATCTCAATCCCCGAAAAAACGCCCGTAAAAAGGATACCCATGGAAATGACGCCAGGCGCCAGAAACTGCAGGTAGTCCCCTTTGCCCGCCTGGGAGTAAATTTTCCCGAAACCGAACCCGAAGGCCAGCAGAAAGATCAGGGGCTGTCCCAGTGAGCCGATCATCCGGGGTTTGGAGCGGAAATACCGTTTCAATTGGCGGAGCCACATGATGTAGATGGTGCTCATCTAGCGCCTCCACATTTTCTTTTGCGTTCTGAGGGCCTCGATATCCGAGGCGTCCTCGTCGCGGAGCGCCCGGCCCGTGAGGCGGATGAAGGCCTCCTCCAGGGTTTTGGCCCGGACTTTTTTCTTGAGCGAAGCCGGCGTCCCCTGGGCCACGATTTTCCCGTGGTCCACGATGGTCACCCCATCCGCCACCCGGTCGGCCTCCTCCATGTAATGGGTGGTGAAAAAAACCGTTATCTTTTCCCGGCGGTTGATGTCCTGGATGTAGTTCCAGATATGGTTCCGGGTTTGGGGATCCAATCCCACGGTGGGCTCGTCCAGAAAAAGGATCTTGGGATGGTGCAAAAGCCCGCGGGCAATCTCCAATCGCCGCTTCATGCCCCCGGAAAATTGTTTCACCAGATGGTCGCGGCGGTCCCACAGCTCGACGATCTTTAGCAGTTCCTCGGTTCGTTTCCGCCGGAGGGCCTTGGGCACCTTGTAAAGGACGCCGTGGAATTCCATGTTTTCCCCGGCCGTCAGTTCGTCGTCCAGACTCGGGTCCTGGAAAACGATGCCGAAAGTCCGGCGCACCGCGGTTTGGTCGATTGCCGGGTCATTCCCGTCCAAAAGAACCTGTCCTTCCGTGGGGTTCAACAAAGTGGTGAGCATCTTGATGGAGGTTGTCTTGCCGGCGCCATTAGGGCCGAGAAAGCCGAAGATACAGCCCCTTTTCACGGTGAAGGAAATATTGTTCACGGCGGTGAAGTCGCCAAATTTTTTGGTGAGATTCTTGACCTCAATGATGGCGTCTTTCATGACGGCCTTTTTAACACAAAGCCGCCGGGAGACCAAGGGGAGGGGGAAGTCTCGCGCCTAATCCACCGTTTTGATTCATCATGAGGCATAAAAAAAACCCAAGTTCTTTCGAACTTGGGTTCAGTTGGTAGCCCCACGGGGAATCGAACCCCGATTAAAAGATTGAGAACCTTCCGTCC
>CAZHFP010000287.1:0-1683 GCA_964531065.1 uncultured bacterium | reverse complement strand
AGGTGCCCATTTATTATTCCCACATGAACACCGGACGCCCCTATGTAAAGGAAGGCGACAAGTGGTGTTCCAAATATATTGACTCCCCCAACAGCCCCCAATATCCCTTCGGTTTCGGCCTGAGCTTTACCTCTTATCTTTATAGCAACCTGGCCCTCAGCGATAAAACCCTCAAACCTTCCGGCGAGTTGAAAGTTACCGCCATGGTGAAGAACACGGGGGCGGTGAAGGGCACGGAGATCGTCCAGCTTTACATTCAGGATGTGGCGGCCAGCATTACCCAGCCCGTGAAAAAACTGATCGATTTCCAAAGGATCACGCTGGACCCAGGTGAGGCAAAATTGGTGGAGTTTTCGCTGCCCGCCAAAAAGCTCGCCTTCTTTAACGAACAAGGAAAATTAGTTTTGGAGCCAGGTCATTTCAACGTTTGGGTGGGTAAGGATTCTTCGGATGAAACCCTAAAGGATAGCTTTGATTTGGCCGCAGGCCCGGTCATCGCCCTCAAGAAATAAATCCGCCAACAAAAAAGGGCCGGAATTTCCGGACCCTTTTTTGTTACCTTAAATCGACTTCGTGGTTAACGCACTTCCCCAAACGCGCTGTTGGGCACGACATCCATCATTCGGTCGCCCGGCTTCATCCAAAGAAAAGAAAAATCAGCGCCCCAGCCGCCGGGCTTTTGGTAGTAAACATCCACTGAGTGGGGGCCTGAAGTTAATTGAACCTGCCCCTGGACTTCACCCTTTTTAATGACTTCGCGCCGGTCCAAGGTTAAACGCCCTTCGCCGGAGGTTCGCGTTGAAAAATGGTAGAGTCCGCTTGTCGGCGCGTTCAAAATCCCCGACCAATGGATCCCCATGGCGCTTCCCTGCGACGGAAAATCATTTCCGTTCACGAAATTCAATACCGGTTCCCACTCCACCAGAAAAGGCTTCTCGGACGAATCCAGCGAGGCGTAATATTGGGCTTTCAGACCTCGGGCGAAAGGCAGGGACAAAAATTTGTCCGGTCCGAGCGTGGTTTTTTTACCGCTTGGTTCTTCTTCCAATATCGAAAGGTTCACGTTCGCCCCCGGGGCGGAATAATGGATTTCGATGGGGTGGATGCCCTTGATCAATTGAACCAGCCCGCCTTCCCTGACCGGAATTCCACCGATAGACCAGGACATCCCCTTCGGAAAATTGAAATGGTAGGGTCCCGTCACATCAATAAAGATGTCTCCGGTAAAAGTGGCCCGGCCTGCCGGAAGGCCCTCCGGAAAGCGGGAGACTTGTTCTTCTTTTCCGTCCAGGAAACGCGCCTTCAACCCCCTGGCCTTATCGACCACCTCCGGCGGAACCCGGTAGAAATACACAAAAGGGGTTCCATTGGGATCCTTGGCGATTTCGGCCTCGCCCCCAGGATAAAGAGATTTCAGTGTATCCAAAACGCCTGTTCTTCCCTGTTCTAAACCGTAAAGCAATCCCCGTCCGGGGCCCGGCAGGGACGCCAATCCTTCTTGCAGGTCCAGCCGCTTCACCTTGTCCTGGAAAAAATAATCCAAGTAGGTGATGGTGAAAAATCCGTAATAACGCGGCGAGACGTAGCAATCGTATTTATCGCCGTATTCGGCGAATTTTCTCCCAATGGTCGTTTCGGCGGTGGAAAACTCCCCCCAACTGGAAATATTTCCGGCTTGCTCGA
>CAZHFP010000286.1:0-1696 GCA_964531065.1 uncultured bacterium | reverse complement strand
GGTTCCTCTTTTTCTAATTCTTTCACATCCACCTTGGGGGCCGATTGAGGCTTGGGGGACCTGGGGCCGGTTGGTTTGTCCGCGGAGGCCGGCGCGTTCTCGGCCAATACGGGAACAATCGTGAGTTTGCGGGCCAGCAGCTCTTCCAAAAGTTTCTCGATGAGGATTCGGTTTTCCGGTACCGATATTTGATCGTGGTGGAAGGGTCCGTCGCAGACCAGCACCAGGGTATTTTCGTCAATGCGCTTGGGGTGGGTGCCGTGAAGAACGCTCTCCAGCCTTTTCTTTTGCGCGGCAACCTTTTCCAAAAGTTCCGTCCAATGGGACTTTAACTTGGCCATGTCGGGGTTTTTTTCCGTTTCCACCGCGTCCTCAATCTCGTCCACGGCCAGCACCGGTTCGCCCGCCTGTTCGGGCGCGGGCTTTACGGACGCCGGCGGGGCGGGTCTCTCCGGCTTGTCCCCTGTTGTTTCAACGGAGGGGGAAGCCTTGGCGAAGGGGGAAGTTGAAACGAAAGAGGGCACGGCGGGCTTGGTTGCGCCCGCGGCAGGGGCTGAAACCCTTAAGGGGGCGGAAGGCGGGGCACCGGTTTGAACTTGTTTTAGCAAATCCCCTACGGAGGTCAAAGCTTTCAGGCGGCAAAGTTCCAAGATCACGGTTTCCAAAATAATTTGGGGGTTGGCCGAGTGGCGCAGGGCCCATTCCTGTTCAATGACAAGGCGCAGGGACGAAAGGATCTGGGCTTCCTCCATTTGAGAGGCGAGGGCGGTGATTTGATCCACTTCTTCTTGGGACAAGGGGATGAGCGAGGCGGCGGCGGAAGGGTAGGCCTTGGCGACGGCCAGGTGGCGGAAAGTTTCGAGCAGGCCCCGGTAAAAATGCTCCAGATCCTTACCGCCTTCGATGACATTTTTCACCAAGTTGAAGCCTGCGGGGGCGTCCATGGCGATGGCGGCCTGGGCGAGCTTGATGTAAATTTCGCCCTCGATGGTTCCCAGCACGACCCGGATATCTTCCAGGGTCACTTTTTTGCCGGCGAAAGCCACCAGCTGGTCCAGGTTCCGTTGGGCGTCGCGCATGGAGCCGCCCGCGGAACGGGCGACCTGGTAAAGGGCCTTATCGTCCACTTCGATTTTTTCCGAATCGCTGATACGGCGCAATTGTTTCAGGATGGAATCCATTCCCATGGAACGGAACTCGAAGCGCTGGCAGCGGGACTGGACCGTGGCGGGAAATTCGTGGATTTCGGTGGAGGCCAGGATAAAGATGACGTGGGCCGGCGGCTCTTCCAGGGTTTTCAAGAAAGCGTCAAAGGCGGCTTTGGAAATGCGGTGGGCTTCGTCGAAGATATAGACCTTAAACTTGCCCTTGGCCGGGTAGGTGCCGACTTGTTCCTGCAGAGCCCGGATGCCGTCGATGCCGTTGACCGAGGCGGCGTCGATTTCAATGACGTCCATGGCCGAGCCTTGGTTGACCTCCAGGCAAAGATCGCAGGCGTTGCAGGGCTCGCCGTTTTTCAGATCGCGGCAATTGAGGGCCTTGGCGAAGATGCGGGCGGTGGTGGTTTTGCCGACGCCCCGGGGGCCGGAGAAGATGTAGGCATGGGCCAGGCGGCCGGAGGCGATGGAGTTCTGGAGGGTCTTGGTGATGTGTTCCTGGCCCACCATGTCGGCGAAAATCTGCGGGCGCCATTTGA
>CAZHFP010000285.1:0-1717 GCA_964531065.1 uncultured bacterium | reverse complement strand
TGCCAAAAACCACGTGGAACCAGCGGAAAAGGATATCCAAAATCTCATTTGTCGTAACGTCCATATTTCCTCCGCCCATCAAATTTGATACCAACTGGCGCTACGTTATTCGGGGGGGCGGGAAAAGTCAAGGAGGGGCGGTGCTGGGAACGATACCCGCCGGAAGTTCTTGGCGAAACGAAGGCTGATGAAGTGTTGGGTGCTTTTTGATACTATGACGCAGGAAAACTTAAGCCTTTAAAGGGCCAACTTGAACCAGGGCAAAAAATGAACGAGTGCGAACAAATTCATCCTTTGTTGCGGGGCTACCTGGCGGAGACGGTTTCCGCCAGGGACCGCCGTCTCGTCGCGAGGCATTTGAATCTTTGCGCTTCCGCCCGAAAGGAATTGGACCGTCTTCGAAGCGGGCCGGCGAAATCCGCCGGGACCGCGCCGGCTTCCTCCGCTCCGCCACAGGGGCAGGCGGCTTCATCTCCGCCGCCGGTTACGAGCTCCGTGGAGCCGCCGCGGGAGCCTTGGGATTTAAAGATCCTGCGTTGGATGTTTAAAACGCCCAAGCCGGCCGCGAAACCCACGGCGGACATCAGTCCTAAAAAATCCAGATCAGCTAAAACCTCGTCTCGTCCGGAAGCGGGATCGGGTTTATCCCATTCGCCCCTCAAACCCATCCTGAAGATTCTTGTTTTTTTTGGCGCTTTAATTCTCCTAACCCATTTCATCCAAAATGCCGGGCAGAACAACGCGGTGAAGGGGGCCAAACGCTGGCTTTCCAAAAACGGAGTTCATATTTTGGGGGATACATCGTCCTTGGATTTTGTGCTGGATTTAACGAACTTGTCCCACTGGGACGGCAGCGCGGCGCCGGTGGCCGTTTCCTACCAGGGCCTTATTCAAGACGCTGACCATTACAAAATTTATTGGAATTTATTACAGCCGGGAGCGGTCCAGCCGCCGGTGGATTTCGGCAAGAACGCCTTAGCGGTGGTACTGCTGGGTCCCAAGGTCCCGGCAGGAACAACGGTGAAATTCAAACGGGCGGAGAATTACACGGATAAAACCATCCTTTGGTATGACGAAACCGCGCCCGCACCGGGGGAAATGACCGCGGCCGCCGTCAACCGTCCCTGGGCGCTTCAGCTTGTCCCTAAGCCGTCCCAACAGCCGGTCCTGATCCAGAAAATCCAGTAACATTCTTCACCACAAAGTCACAGAGACACGGTTAAACCCGCAATGATATTTTGAATTTGAAACATTTTTTAAAGTCTTTAAACTGTGCCTCCGTGTCTCTGTGGTTAAATTTGTGTTTGGAGTTTTAATGAAAATCGGAATTGTCGGTCTGCCCAATGTCGGAAAATCCACTTTGTTCAACGCCATCACCAAATCCAAGGCGCCGGCGGAAAACTATCCCTTTTGCACCATCGATCCCAATGTGGGCGTGGTGACCGTGCCTGATGACCGCATCGGCAAGTTGGCGGAAATTGAGAAAAGCGAGAAGCTGGTTCCGGCCATCGTGGAATTTGTGGATATCGCCGGCTTGGTGAAGGGCGCCAGCAAGGGTGAGGGATTGGGAAATAAATTTCTTTCCCATATCCGCGAGGTGGACGCCATCGCCATGGTGGTGCGCTGTTTTGAGGACGGCAATATCGTCCATGTGGAAGGTTCCATCGATCCCATCCGGGATATTGAGATTATTCTGACCGAGCTTTGTCTGGCGGAC
>CAZHFP010000284.1:0-1769 GCA_964531065.1 uncultured bacterium | reverse complement strand
CAGTTAAAAGCGAAACTTCCCGAGGAGTTGCTCCGCCGGGCCAAGGCCATGGGCTTCTCCGACGCCCAATTGGTTTTCCTGACGGGTAAAAAAGAAACGGAAGTCCGCAAATTCCGCAAGACCCTAAAGGTCACGCCTGTTTACAAAATGGTGGATACCTGCGCCGCTGAGTTCGAGGCTTTTACGCCTTACCTCTACTCCACCTATGAACTGGGGAAATCTTCCTTTGCGGGTAAAGACACGGAGTCGGTTCCGACTAAAGAAAATAAAATCATGATCCTCGGAGGCGGCCCCAACCGCATCGGCCAGGGCATCGAGTTTGACTATTGCTGTGTGCACGGGGCCTTTGCCCTCCGGGACGACGGCTACGAAGTCATCATGGTGAATAATAACCCGGAGACTGTCTCGACTGACTATGACACCTCGAACCGGCTTTATTTCGAACCGCTGACCTTTGAGGATGTCATGAACATTCTGGACCGGGAAAAACCCAAGGGCGTCATCGTGCAGTTCGGCGGACAGACACCGCTGAAATTGGCCCTCTCGCTCAAAAAAGCGGGCGCACCCATTATCGGAACTTCGCCCGAGTCCATTGACGTGGCGGAGGACCGCAAGCTTTTCGGGGCCATGCTCAAACGCCTCAAGATCCGCCAACCGGATAACGGCATCGCCATGAACGTAAAAGAAGCCAAGCCGGTGGCACGCAAAGTCGGCTATCCCGTCGTGGTGCGCCCCTCTTATGTACTGGGCGGGCGGGCCATGGAAATTGTCTATGACGAATCCTCACTTGACGAATTTGTGGCTAAGGCCGCGGAAGCGGCGCCGGACAAACCAATCCTGATCGACCACTTTCTTGAGGATGCACTGGAAGTGGATGTGGACTGCGTCTGTGACGGCAAGGAAGTGCTGGTTGCCGGCATCATGGAACATATTGAGGAAGCGGGAATCCACTCGGGTGACTCAGCTTGTGTGATTCCGCCTTACACCCTGCGCGAGGACCAAATCGCCAATATCAAAAAATACACGAAGGAGATGGCTCTCGCCTTGAAGGTCAAGGGCTTGATGAATGTTCAATACGCGATCAAGAACGATATGGTTTATGTTTTGGAAGTGAATCCCCGAGCCTCCCGCACGGTGCCCTTTGTCTCCAAAGCCACGGGCGTTTCTTGGGCTAAGGTGGCCGCCCGCCTCATGGCGGGGAAGACCATTTCCGGTTTGAAATTAAAAGAAGTTTCTTATCTCAAACATATCGCCGTCAAAGAAGCGGTTTTTCCCTTTAACCGTTTTCCCGGCGTGGACACGGTATTGGGACCGGAAATGAAATCCACTGGGGAAGTGATGGGCATTGACCAGGACTTCGGGATGGCTTTCGCCAAAAGCCAGATGGCGGCCAATTCGTCCCTGCCCTTGAAGGGCACGGTTTTCATCTCAGTAAAAAATAAAGACAAGCGGACAGTTATCTTTATCGCCAAGCGTTTGAGCGATATGGGCTTCAAGATTGTTGCCACGCAAGGGACCGCCCAGGCCTTAACCAGCAACGGGTTGGAAGTAGCGGTCGTGCGCAAGGTCCACGAGGGCAGGCCCAACGTGGTGGATTCGATCAAGAATGGCGGCATCCAGCTGATCATGAACACGCCCGCCGGTAAGGGCCCCCGGTCCGATGATTTTCAGATCCGCCGAACGGCGGTAGTCTATAACGTGCCTTGCATCACGACCTTGTCCGCCTGCGCCGCGGCCGCCAACGGCATCGAGGCGTTGAAGAAAAGGGA
>CAZHFP010000283.1:0-1769 GCA_964531065.1 uncultured bacterium | reverse complement strand
GTAGGCCGATAAAAAATTGGGGTTGCCAAGGGAGGCGAATTCTCGGGAAGGGTTCACCGATTCGGGGTTCCACTGGATGAAATCGAAGCCAAAATGCTGGGCAATGGCGTAAAGAGATGAAAGAAGAGCGGCGATGGAGTTAAAAATAAAAATTTTTCTTAATTTTGACTCGTTGAAGATTCGGCTAAGGGAACCAAACCAAAGCAAATAGGCCCCCCAGGTGATGAGGCCCGCGAAATTCTCATAATCGCCGAAGAGGCTGTTTCGCCAGCTCAAGCTGAAGGGGGGGAGTGCGGAAAGGACCTGCGCGGCTAATAGAAAAAACAGAGATATGGTCAAAGGCGTGGGGCGGGGCTGAGTTTTTTCTCCGAGTTGGAACGCGAGGAAAGGAACGATGAGAATGGTTAATAGGGTTAACTTGGGCAATTCAAATTGATCGTGGCTATGGACAAAAAATAAAAGCGGAGTGAAAAAAGCGCAAAATACCGTTAAAAGGTCCAAAAATTTACGGATTATTCTTGGATTAAACAAAATTAAATTCCCTTTGAGGCTGAGATAAAAATATTTTAGATCATTTCGTCCAGGTAAAATTTTTCTGAGTGAGGACGATCAAATTTTTTTACCAGAAGCCTAAAAATCGTTTTTCTTCTTGACAGTATAAGGGTTATATTTATACTTATAAAATTCGTAACCGATATTTTTTAGTCAGCTTGCAAGCATCCCGAGAAAAGTAGTTACCTCTCTTCGCCAAAATCACTTCAACGGAGCCTCAGTTTATATGGACATCATCAACCCGCACTGGCATATCGAATTTTACGCTCCCGACGAAGCCCATATGCGGGGCATTTCCAAAATTTACGCTTCCGAACAAACAAAATACCAAAAAGTCGAAGTGATTCAGTCCAGCCACTATGGAAAATGCCTGATCTTGGACGGCCATATGCAGTCCGCCCAGGGGGATGAGTTTATTTATCACGAAAACTTGGTCCATCCTGCCATGGTGACCTGTCCTAACCCGAAAAAAGTCGTCATCATCGGCGGCGGGGAAGGGGCGACCCTGTATGAAGTGCTCCGGCACAAAACGGTTGAGAAGGCCTGGATGATTGATATCGACCAACGGGTGGTGGAGTTGTGCGACGAGTACATGCCCGAATGGCACCGGGGAGCCTTTAAAGACAAGCGGACTACCCTGCTGTTCCAAGATGGACGCAAGTTCCTGGAAAAGAGCAAAGAGAAATTTGACGTCATTATTATTGATATTCCCGAGCCCGTTGAAGAGGGGCCGGCTTATCTCCTTTACACGGAAGAATTCTACCGGATGGTTTCAAGTAAATTGTCCGAAAACGGTATGGTGGCCTTGCAGTCGGGCTGTTCAGCGGAAAAAGAGCTGCGCTGTTTGGCGGCGGTTCATAACACCTTGAAAAGGGTATTCCCCATGGTTTATTCCTGGCCCGCCAATGTCCCTTCCTTCGATATTCCCTGGAGCTTCACCATGGCTTCTAAGACAGTGGATCCCAAAGGTTTGAAACGCGCCGAGGTTGACAAGATATTGAAAGACCGAAAGGTCGGAAAATTGAAATATTACGACGGGGAAACCCATGAGGGAATCTTCTTTATCCCCAAGTATATTCGGGACGGCTTTGCCAACGTCAAGGAAATCATCCGGGACAATAAGCCCCTGACCTACCGCTTCATGGGAGAGGAGAAAAACTCAAAATAAATGTCCCTCTACGACGGCCAAGAAAAAACCCCCCTATTCGACGCCATTG
>CAZHFP010000282.1:0-1771 GCA_964531065.1 uncultured bacterium | reverse complement strand
TCCTTGTGCTGTAGGAAATTTGGCGTATGCCAGATCCCCGATGGCATCATGGCGATTAGTCCGTTCGTGAACATGGTTTCGGCCCCAGGACCAAAGCTGAAGGCCTGGATTTGGGACGGCATAGGGGAAACATGATAGGTATAAATCATGTCCCATCGAAATCGAAAAGCTTCCAGGCACAGGGGCGAATCCAGCGCCAGCCTGGTCGGATTTTCCTCGCTGTCCGTGAAATAACCGCCGTTGCTGAGCATGAAACTATTAGCGTCGGTTCCATAGGGATCGGCCCAGGCCCACCGGATGATTTTTCCTGAAGCGTCCTTTTTCACCAGTTTTTCGCAAATCGAAAGGAAGGATTCGGGCCATTTCCATTTCGAGGTCGGATAGGGCAGACCGACCTCATCAAATACCTTCTTATTGTAGTAAACCAATCCAAAAGGAGCGATGTCCGTCGGCAGGGCGTAAATTTTTCCGCCGGGACTGTAATGCTTCATGATCGTCGGGTAATAGCTTTTCGGATCAATTCCATCGCGTTTGGCGTAATCCGTGAGATCCTCGAAGGCTCCCCGAAGGTAAAGATCCACAAAATTATTGGCTTCCGTGCTGACGATGTCGGGAGCGTTGCCCGCCGCCATCATGGTGGTGATTTTATTTTGAAAATCGCCGTAAGGGATGTTGGCCAAAACGATCTTGAGGCCCGGATGCCGGCTCTCAATCTGCCTCATGGCGGCATTGAGGATCTTGATGGTTTCGACGTCCGAGGTAAAGACCGCGACCCTGACGGCGTCATCCTTGGCTTTACAACCGACAGAAACAATAAGGAGAAAAAATAAAATTCCCATCAAGCAGCCAATTCTTTTGAGCATGTTGATTCCCCTGAATTTTTGTTGGTTTTTGGTGGAGAGCGATTTACCGCGCCCAGGACGTCACCCAAGAACAGTCAGTAATAACTGAAATGAAAATGCCGCCCTTACGGTTTGCTCCCCTAAGCCGGCGGCGACTTGATTTCAGCTTCAACTAAAGGTTATTTGATGCTTTCACGAACAAGCATATCCAAGATTTGTGCTCTTTTCCACTTTCGAGCCGGGATTCCACTGGAAATCCATACCTCTTTTTAATCCCTTAAAAGTTCAGTTACAGAAAGTCTGTCCGGCTCACAATCGGCCGAAAACCCGCGAAACTTTTCCCAACTTGTTTCAAGCCATGTTTTTCACCGCGATCCTTCACGACCACAACCACGGGAAAGAAATTTTCATTTAGAATGCCTTTCAATTTCGCTTCCCTTGCTGGCAAAGGCATCCATGCGTCCTAATTTTTTTTTAAAAATTAATCCCGGAAGGGAACGCCTCCGGTTTGACGGAGACTGGCATTTTCATCGAGGGGACTTGGATTTTTCAACGCCCCGATTTTCCATCACCCAGTGGTTTTTTAAACCTCAAGGCACCCAACGTCCCCGAGACAGCAAAGCGGTCCTCCATAAGCTAACCCAGGAAAAGGGTTGGAAAAAAACTCACGGCAAAAAAGACGTCTTCCGGCAAAAACCAGGGTTCGCTTGGTTTAAAACTCAATTGCCCAATATTCCCGGTCCCGGTCGAAACATTCATTTCACCTCGGTTTCAGACGACTGTGATGTTTACTTGAATGGGGTAAAGCTTCTTTCCCACGAACGCTGGATCGACGCCTTTGACGTTCCGTTGGATTCAGCCTGGAACCCTTCCGGACCCAATTTTTTACTCGTGCTGGTTCAAAACACCTATGGAGGCGGTTTTGTGGC
>CAZHFP010000281.1:0-1785 GCA_964531065.1 uncultured bacterium | reverse complement strand
TTCAACGCAATAAATAAACCTTAACTTTTTTGCGCCCAAAACGAACCGCCTCTTCATAGGTGTCGAAACATAAGTCAATTTTGCTTCCCTTAATGGCGCCGCCCTTGTCCGCCGCGATAGCGTAGCCGTAGCCTTCCACATAAATGGGCGTCTTCAGCCGAATCAACCGGGGGTCCACCGCCACCACCCCATAACCCGCCTTGAGTCCCGATGCCGTATAACCAGAAGCATAGGGCCAAGTGTCTTCCGGCCCCGGGTAATAAGCCGTGGCTTCCAGCGTCAGCGTCTTCCAAACTCTTTCCCTTTTCTTCAGGGGGTAAAGCTTCTGCCGGAGGGAGGTTCCCTCCAATACTTTAGCATTCTTTGCGGGAACCAAAACCGTCGATTTTAGGACTTTCTCGAAGGCTTCCTCGCCGTTTAAGTAAAAGGACTCGGTTTCCTGATCAGCCAGGCCGTCTTTACCCTGTTGAACGTCGATGATCTCCCCGGCGTTGAGGGTGTCCGTGTAAACCGTGTTGATAGGAGCCTTGATGATTTTTTTCTCTTCCTTCACCCGCCGATCCACCAGCCCCAACTCGATTTCCATTCCTTCAGTCACCGCTTCATCCAATGCCGGAACCACCACGTCTTGGGGTTTTAAAATAATTCCCTGTTCCCGAATGACTTCCCCAACGGTATTTCGGGATGTCAAAACCTCGGCGGCCTTGTCCTTTTGATACAAAAATACATGCTGGTGAATCTCATGAGCCTTCACGTAAAGACGCCAAGCACCAACGCCAAGGGCCGCCATCGCGGCCAACCACAGAAATATCCAGCTGTTTCGTTTCACTTTATTAGACTCCACTATTAAAAACAGGAAGAATCCGCCAAAAGACGTTGGAAAACCCTCAAACGACGGAAACCAAGGCTCATTGGACTCTCGGGTAATCTTATGCAGGGGCGGGTCTCAGACCCACCCCTACACGGACAAATCAAGATTGCAAAAAATTCTTTAACAGAGGCTTACCCGACTCGGTCAGGATAGATTCGGGATGGAACTGGACACCTTCCACCGCCAAGGTTTTGTGGCGGACGCCCATAATTTCTCCATCTTCACTGGTAGCGGTGATCTCCAAGCAGTCCGGAATCGTTTCCTTTTTGATGACAAGAGAATGGTACCTGGTCGCCCGAAAGGGATTGGGCAGGCCCTTGAAGACTCCCTTGCCGTCATGGGTGATCTGGCTTGTCTTGCCGTGCATCAATTGCTTGGCCCGGATGATGTCACCGCCAAAGGCGTAGCCAATGCTTTGATGCCCAAGGCAGACGCCTAGAATCGGGATCTTACCCGCCAATTGTTGGATCACCTCCACGGAAATCCCGGCCTCCTTGGGCGAACAGGGCCCAGGCGAAATCAAAATATGGTCAGGTTTCATCTTCAGTATTTCTTCCGGGGTCATCTCGTCATTGCGAATGACCAGGATGTCCGCGCCCAGCTCGCCCAGATACTGAACGATGTTGTAAGTAAAGGAGTCGTAATTATCGATGACAAGGATCATGACTTACCTCCTTTTTTCCCAACAGCTTTTTCAGCTTGATCGATGGCCATCAGAACCGCCCGGGCTTTGTTGCAGGATTCCATGTATTCGCTCTCCGAAACCGAATCCGCCACTAATCCCGCTCCCGCCTGGACATAAGCCGTACGTTTTTTGCCCTTTTCTTTAATCACCGCTGATCGGATCGTAATGGCGGAATCCATGTTGCCGTCGAAACCAAAAGCCACCACCGCGCCGCCGTAAAGGCCCCGGC
>CAZHFP010000280.1:0-1811 GCA_964531065.1 uncultured bacterium | reverse complement strand
TGCTTTCCAACTCCAGCGAGGCCGGCAAGATCGCCGATGATTTGGCCAGCCGGGCGTTGAAACTGGCCCTGCAGGTTAAGAAGGGACTGCCGGCCAACCTGGAAAAGAAAAAAATTGAAATGCCCAAAACAGTGGAAGTCCCCGCTGAAACCTTGGCGGGTTACCTAGGCGTCTATAGCGCTTTAGGCCAGATCACCCATATCACCGCCAAAGAAAAATGCCTGGGGGTTGATTTCCAGGGCCATGATTTGGAACTGCTTCCGGTCAGCCAGAAAACTTTCATCCCGCATCTGACCTTCATTATTTTTCCCATCGACCTGCCCCAATATCCCTTGACCTTCGCTTCCGGCGGGGGCAAGGAGGTCATTCTTTTGGGAGGCCTCCATTTTCCCGTTCCTTTCGAGAAAATCAAATCGGTGGATATTCCCAAAGCCTGGACGGACCGGGAAGGGGAATATGAGCTGGAAAACTCCGACGGGCAAATGAATTTCAGCCGGATTGCCCTGGTGCAAAAGCAGGATTTTTTGACGGTGGTTTTAAAGGTGTCCCTGGACGCCTTGCATATCAAGGATCAGGAATTCAAGGTGGCCCTCCTGCCTCAATCGGACGATGACGCGGTGGTTCCGGGATTATTTTACGGCGACGGCGGAACTCTTCACGCGGTAGAGGATGAAGAAGGGCACCCGCGGATTTTCTACTCGGGCTATTGGTTCAAGAAAAAGCAAACGCCGCCGCCGACCCCCAACGCCACCTCCCGATAGGAAAGAGCCATGAAAACCGAGCCCGCCTGGACCCGGACCTTTTCGTCCTTCCGGATTCCCAATTACCGTTATTTTTTTTACGGCCAGGGGATATCCTTGATCGGTACCTGGGCCCGGACCGCGGCCATGGGATGGCTGGGCTACCAATTAACCCACTCGCGGTTTCTCTTGGGGCTGATATTCACCTTGAATACCCTTCCGCCGCTCTTCCTATCGGCTTACGCCGGTTCATTGGCCGATCGTCTTCCCCGTCTGGCGATTTTTAAAGCCACGACTTGGTTCGCGATGGTGTCATCCCTGCTGGTGGCGGGGCTAGATTTTGCCGGATGGTTGAATTTTCCCCTCTTGGTTTTCTTCTCGATCCTTTGGGGGGTGGCTTTGGCAATTGAAATGCCGGCCCGTCAGTCCCTGATCATGGGGTTGGTGGGGCCGAAGGATTTGGTCAACGCCCTTTCCCTGAACAGCGCCATGGTCAACATCGCTAGGGTGGCGGGGCCGTCCCTGGGAGCTTTGTTCATGGCGAAAATGGGAACCGCATGGTGTTTTCTTTTCGATGGACTGAGTTTTCTGGCGGTGGCTTACGCGCTCACCCGAATTAAACTTCCCCGATTCAAAACCCGGCCCCATTCTCGAAAGGACCGAATACGGGAAGTTCTGCGCTATATCTCGCAAAGACCCAGTTTGGCCCGGCCCCTGGCCCTGGTCCTGGTAATGAGCATTGGCGGCTGGTCCTATATTTCCCAGCTTTCCGCCTTCACGGTTGAAAACCTTAAGGGCGGGGCCTGGGAATACGGTTGGGTATTGGCGATGGCGGGATTGGGGTCCTGCCTGGCGGCGCTTCTCGTGGCCACCCAGGGCCAGCCTTGGATCAGGGAATCATTGCTGACTACCGGAATTGGAATTTTCAGCGGATTCATTTTTATTTTCGGTTTCCAGGAGAAGGCCTTGCCCGCGGCCTTGATTCTTTTGGGGGCCTCGTTCGGATTCACCCTCTTTTTTTCTCCCACCAACAGTTTGCTCCAGATCCAGACGCCCAATGAGATGCGGGGC
>CAZHFP010000279.1:0-1855 GCA_964531065.1 uncultured bacterium | reverse complement strand
ATGAAAGACGCCGTGAAACACGTCCAAGTATTTCCCTACATCAAAACCTGGGCCAGGGCCGAAATGCCCGGCAAGCTTTATCAATTGCCGACGGGTCTTCCCATTGTGGTGGAGGAAGAAGGCGGCAAAGTTTTTGGCGAAGTGATGACCTTCGAGGAAATGGACGAAGTGATGGGCCTCATTGACCGCCAGGAGGGCTTCCGCCCTGACGCGCCTCAACAGAGCCGTTTAGTCCGCGAAACCCGGGAAGTGACCATCACGGCCACAGGTGAGAAGGTCCAAGCCATGGTCTACTTGATGCCGAAGGAAAAGTTTAATCCGAAAGAAATGTACGCCGTTTACGCCCATGGCGGCGACTGGCGCAAGTTCGTCATGATGCCGAGATTTGACGGGTATCAACACTGAAAACCCGTCGTCCGCTCTCCGTTGTCCGTCGTCAGCTAAGAAACAGCGAAATTTGAAAAAACAAAAGATAAACAACCGGGGACACGGGAAACCGCGTCCCTTTTTGATTTTTGGGGTTCCATGATTTCTCGGATCGCTTTCCTATATATAGACTACTTTGCTTGGGGCTGTCTGGCCCTATTGCCGATCGTTTCCCTCCGGGAAGTGGGTCAAGGTTTTTACCGGTTCTTTGGTTTTTCATGTGTTTCGCTCCAGACCTTGGCCTTGGGGCTGGCCCTCTACATGGGTCCGGCTTTCAGCCCGGCCTTTCAGCAGGCCGCTTGGGCCCTGGCCTTATCGCTTTTCTTCACCTTAAGTTTTACCATCGCCTTGAAGGTGCGGGTGCGCTGGTTTCTTTGGACCTGCTTCGCCCTAGCGGTTTTGACGGGTTTTGCCTCGATCGGAGTTTTTCCCTGGCAAGGCATGGAGCATGGTTTTTTTATTTCTCTCCATGCCGTTTCTTCGGCCCTAGTACTGGGCGCCGTGACACTGGCCATGATGCTGGGCCATTGGTATTTGGTGATTCCCAAACTTTCCATTACCCCCTTGAAGCGCTACGCCGCCGGCTATATTCTTCTCACGGTTTGGATGGCCCTTCAACTAGGGCTCAGTTATCTTCTTTATGGTACGGCGGCGGGACCCGAGGGTACTTCTGTAATCGACCGGGAAATGATCTTTATCCTCTTTCGGGTGAGTTGGGGTCTGCTGGCCCCCTTGGGCATGTCCTACTGGATTTGGACAACGGTCAAGATGAAATCCACCCAGTCGGCCACGGGCATCCTTTATGCCGCGATGGTCTGCACCATGATGGGCGAGGGCATGGGGATCTATTTGACGCTGCGATTGGGAATACCTTTTTGAGGCCGTCGTTCGTCCTCCGTCGTCTGTCGTCAGCAAGGAATGTTCAGGTGAAAGGGAGTTCAGAGGATGAAATTATTGAATTTATTTTCTGATGATTTTCTTTCCGCATTGGCGGACGACGGAGAGCGGACGACGAAGGACGGGTTTTAGTGGAAATTAATACTTTTTGTCCCGAATGCGAAAACGGCCTATTTCTCTATGAACTGCCGAAAGCAGGTCTCATTCCCTGCAAACGCTGCTCCAAGGGCAGGGAAGCGGCGGGCGGCGGCGAATTGGACGCCCAAGGGGCGATTGCCCGCTGCGGCATCTGCGGATGCACCGAATTTTACCGCCAGAAGGATTTCAATACCAAATTGGGCCTCTGGGTGCTGGCCCTGATTGTGGTGCTGGCCCTTGTTTTCAACCGTTGGCTCATCCCTATCCTCGTCGTGGGGGCGCTGTTGGATACCCTTCTTTATTTTTTCTTGGGGGATATCATCATTTGCTATTCCTGCCGGGCCATTTACCGGGGCCTTCCCTTTAACCCGAAGGTGGAAGGGTTTGATTTGAA
>CAZHFP010000278.1:0-1868 GCA_964531065.1 uncultured bacterium | reverse complement strand
GCGCCGAAGCGCGGCAAGGTCCGGGACATCTACGATCTAGGCGATAAGCTGTTGATCGTCGTGACCGACCGCATTTCCGCTTTCGATGTCATCATGCCCGACGGCATTCCCGACAAGGGAGTGGTCTTGAATCAAATTTCCCTTTACTGGTTCAAGCAGGTGGAAAATATTATCGATAACCATGTCCTTTCCACGGATATTTCCACACTGCCGGAGGCTTTTCAAAAGGCCAAGGACCAGTTGGAGAACCGTTCCATGATCGTCAAAAAGGCGAAACCTCTTCCCGCCGAGTGCATCGTTCGGGGTTATCTCACGGGCTCGGGGCTTAAGGAGTATCAAAAGACCGGAAAGGTTTGCGGTATCCAACTTCCCAAAGGCTTGGTGGAATCCTCCCGTATCGGCGAGCCCATCTTTACCCCCTCCACGAAAGCGGAAGAGGGACATGATTTAAATATCTCGTTTGAAGAGATGAAAAAATTATTGAAAGATGACGGCCTGGCAGAAAAGGTCAAGGAAGTGAGTCTGGCCATTTACAAAAAAGGCCGGGACCTGGCCGACACCAAGGGTATCATCGTGGCCGACACCAAGTTCGAGTTCGGATTATTCAACGGCAGCCTCATCCTGATTGACGAGGTCATGACCCCTGATTCCTCAAGGTTTTGGCCGAAGGCGGATTATAAAGAAGGGGTTTCCCAGAAGAGTTTCGATAAGCAATTCCTGAGGGATTACCTGGAAACCTTGAAGGATTGGAATAAAACCCCGCCCGGTCCCCCCCTGCCCAAGGAAATCATCATGAAAACCAGGGAAAAATACGTGGAAGCCTTTGAGCGGGTGACGGGGAAGAAATTCGGGGATTTCACTTTTTAAATTCCAGAGAAAGGAAGGGAATTTATCAACTCTTTTCAGAAAAAGTTCAGGCTTGGCGGACTTTTTCAATACCCTGCGGGTACAATAGACGGCGATTTCTTTAAAGGAGGATGCGTTGAGCCCACACGAGCCTTTCCAATTTAAATTTTTTATGGAGAACCTTTGGTATTCCCTAATTACCTATTCCTGGCCCTGGTGGTCGGCGGGAGCGGGGTTAGGACTAACCGCCTTGGGGTTGGCTTGGTTTACCGGCCGGCGCCTGGGAGTGACCGGCGGGTTTGAGGACGCTTGTTCGGTTATCGCGAAGGATGAAAATGGTTTTAACGTCTCGCCTTCCCGGTGGAAGCTTTGGTTCATCCTGGGTCTTCCCTTGGGAGGATTTTTGGCCCATATCGGCAATTGGGGCTGGACCTTTCTTTTCGGGCGCTTAGACTCCGTACTGTTTGGAAGCTTTTTCCTGAAGGCCCTTTGGCTGTTGGCGGCGGGATTTCTCATCGGCTTTGGCGCCCGCTGGGCGGGTGGCTGTACCAGCGGCCACAGCATCATGGGTATCAGCCTGGGAAGCAAAATGTCCATCCTGGCGACTCTGGCTTTTTTAACGGCGGGCATTCTCATCACCAATATTCTTTTTAAGGCCCTGTGATGGCCCTGAGAAAAAACACTAAGAAAAGAATCACCCGTAAAATGATCGCGAAACCGAAGAAAGGGGTCAAAAGAACCATGGCGCAAAACTCATCGAACGAAAGCGTTGTTCCCTATTTGGGGTTTGGAGCGCTTTTCGGATATTTTCTCTCCAAAGCCCGGGCCACTGATTACGACACGATCGTGAATATGTTCCTCTGCCGCGATTTTCAGCTTTACGGGGTGATCCTCACCGCCATCGCGGTGGTGATGCTGGGGCTCGCCCTCATGCGGAAGAAAAATATTTCCACGAAATCCGGAGCGGCTTTTGATGATCAGGTTGTCGAATGGAACTCCCACCGCTTGATCGGCGCCTTTAT
>CAZHFP010000277.1:0-1879 GCA_964531065.1 uncultured bacterium | reverse complement strand
TGGGCTTGGTCCAGCTCATGCCCCAATGGGGGCCGCAAAGCGTGAGGCTTTTGGTGCCCAAGGCCTGGGCCATATGCTGGGGGGTGCCGTCGTTGCCGATCAATAGATCCAAATGGGAAATGAAAGCCGCCGACTGAAGCAAGGAGCTATCGGCTTTCACTAAAACCTTGTCTTCAATTCCCCATTGGATTTCCGCCAGGACCTCCTTGTCGGCGGGCCCGCCCAATAAAATCGGCTTCACTCCCCATTGGCCGTAAATCGAGGAAGCCAGCCTGCGCCAATGATCGGCGGGCCAGCGTTTGGAAGACCACATGCCCGTGGGGTTCAAACCGATTTTCCATTTCAAGTTTTTGAATTCGGGTTCCGCAACGGCGTTCGAGGCCCAATTCTTCTCTTCCTCGTTCAAAAAAATCTCGGCTTGGTGACCTTCATCAGGAACACCGAGGGCCCGCAATAGATCGAGGTTCACTTCCGCCTGATATTTTCGAATTTTGTTTTTGGGGATGGGATGGGTAAAGGCCCACTGACGGATTCGAAAAGCGTATCCGGCGCGCAGGGGCGCTCCCGTGGCAAGGGTCAGCCAGGCGGAGCGGGGCTCGGCGGCCAAATCCAAGACCCAGTCGTATCCCTCGTCCCTCAGTCTTTTCACAAAGGCAAATGTCTCCCCGATCGGGGCGGATTTTTCCGGATGGACTAGGATCTGGCGAAGATGGGGGTTGTGGCTCAAAATGGGCGCGCAGAAAGACCGGGTCAAAAAGTCGATTTTTGCTTCGGGAAATGTTTTCTTGAGCGCCCGTAAAAGGGGCGTGGATAAGATGACATCCCCGATACCTTTTAAACGGATCAAAAGTATTTTTCGGGGAGCCGCCGGTTTCACGGGCTTCAAGGGATTCCTTATTTAACCGGTGTGAGCCAATCGAACCGGTCAGGCGTGTTTCCTTTGAGAATGTCAAAGAAAGCCTTTTGGATTTTTTCCGTCACAGGGCCGCGCTTGCCGTCGCCAATCTGGATGTTGTCAATCCTGGAAACGGGCGTAAGTTCCGCGGCGGTTCCGGTGAGGAATACCTCATCGGCGATATAAAGACCCTCGCGCGGCAGAACCTGTTGACGGATTTCGATGCCCATATCCCGGGCCAAAACGAACATCGAATGGCGCGTGATCCCCGCCAGGATGGCGGAGCTGGTGGGCGGCGTGAAGATGACCCCGTTTTTAACGATGAAGACGTTTTCGCCCGACCCTTCCGAAACATAGCCGTAGTGGTCCAAGGCAATCCCCTCATCAAAACCATCCTGCACCGCTTCCATCTTGATGAGCTGGGAGTTTAAATAATTTCCGCCAGCCTTAGCTAGGGCTGGGAAAGTGTTGGGCGCCTGCCTCTGCCAGGAGGAAATCCGGACCGAGATTCCCTTTTCCAAGGCCGATTCCCCTAAATAGGATCCCCAAGCCCAAGCCGCGATGGCGCATTGCAAAGGATTTTTTAGGGGATAGAGACCCATGGGGCCATAGCCGCGAAAGACGAAGGGCCGGATATAGCAGGCCTTCAGCTTATTGACCTGAACCACCTTGATCACCGCGTCCTTGAATTGTTTTTTCGTGTAGGGAATTTCCATGCGGTAAATTTTAGCGGAGTCAAAAAGACGGTCGATATGGGCATCCAGGCGGAAAATGGCCGGACCCTGTTTGGTGTTGTAGCAGCGCACGCCCTCGAAGACGCTGGAGGCGTAATGGACCACGTGGGACAAGATGTGGATATTGGCTTTTTTCCAATCCACTAATTTTCCGTCGAACCAGATTTTTCCTTTGCCGAACACGGGAGACTCCTCAAGGTGGATTTAACAGGCTGATGAAAAAGTCCAAGAACCGGACTTTTTCCTATCT
>CAZHFP010000276.1:0-1907 GCA_964531065.1 uncultured bacterium | reverse complement strand
GAAGGAGCCTTGACCTTTGCCGCCAGCATCCGCTGGGGAGTGGGGCTTTCACTTCTTCCTTTCTCGATTTTGGAATTAAAGCACTATTCCGCTCAGTGGTGGGTCTTTTCATCGCTGGCTGGTACTTTCGAATGCGTCAGCCTCTGGGCCATTTCACGGGGAGTGCGGAAGGATTATTACTCTACCTATGCCTTGAGCAACACCGTGCCTCTGTTCAGCACATTTTGGGCCGCGATCTTTCTAAAGGAAACCATTGGGCCCGCCTTGGGAATGGGCGTGGTGCTGGTGGTCGTCGGGACCCTTTGGCTTTACTACCGGGGCCATTGGTCCTGGTGGGGGTTGGCGGCGGCTTTTATCGGTTCCTTCAGCGGACTTTTCAGCAAATGGGCCATGCCCGAAAGCGGATTTTTACCGCACGCCTGTTTCGCTTTTTTAATCGGGGCGATGGTCATAACGGTTGGCGGGTTAAAAGGGGGAAGCACTTCCGGGAAAGCCGTCATCCGGAATATTTGGATCAACCGAACTTTAATCCTCTTTTCATCGGCCTCAACCGTTGTTTACTATTGGGCCTTGGAGATCGCGCCTTTAAGCCGAGTCAGCCCGTTGGTACGAGTTAACCTAGTCGTTGGTTTTTTCTTAAGTTATTTTTTACTGGGCGAAAAACAAGGTTGGAAATCCAGGGGTTTTGGCGCGGCCCTTCTCTTGTGCGGCCTCATCCTGGTATTGTGGAAGCCCTGACAAAGGAGTGAAAATGAAATTCTTGACGGAATATCTTTGGTTCAACACGAAAAATCACCGGGAATATATCAACATTACCCCCGAGGTTGAAAAGGCGGTCGTCCAGAGCGGTATCAAGGAAGGCATGGTGCTGGTATCCGCCATGCATATCACGGCAGGGGTTTACGTGAATGACGCGGAGAATGGCTTAATCTCCGATATCGACGAATGGCTGGAAAAACTCGCTCCCTTCAAAGAGAATTACAAACACCATCTTACCGGCGAAGACAATGGAGATTCTCACTTGAAGAGTATTTTGGTTCACCATGAAGTGGTGGTTCCAGTTACGAACGGTAAGCTTGATTTTGGAACCTGGCAGCAGATTTATTACGCGGAATTCGACGGGAAGCGGAAGAAAAGGGTCATTGTGAAAGTCATGGGGGAATAATGGAACAATCCGAACCAAAATTCGACAAGTATGTTTTTGTATGCGTGAACGAACGGGCCCCGGGTGAGAGGGTTTCCTGCGGCTCCACTTTTTGCGGCAAGGAACTTTCAGAAAAACTCAAGGAAGCGGTAAAGGCCGCTGGGCAGGCGGGGAAGATCCGGGTTTCCAAGAGCAAGTGCCTGGACGTCTGTGAGGAAGGCGCCAATGTGATGATTTATCCCGATAACCTTTGGTTAAGCCATGTGGAATTGACGGATATTCCGGCAATCCTTGAGAAATTAGGGATCAAAGCCTAAGATAAGGCTTCCATCCAGACAATCTTTGCCGCCTGAGGCGGTTTGCCTTTCTTGGTGCCCTTGGTGTCTTGGTGGTTAATATTTTTTGAAATGTGGGGGTGACCGGTTTCGACTGGGAAGCTGAACTTTTGGGTGCGTGTCGAGGACGCCATAGCTCGTCAAACATGGCAACGGTTTAACTGCCGACAAACAGTTAGCTCTGGCCGCTTAAAGCGGTTAGCGTCTTGTCTCTGATGCCTATTAAGGGAACAAGACGTAAGCAGTAGGCTGGTCTGGATCAGGGTTGTTCCACCGATGGCCAGACGAGAACCAATGGGACTGGCTCTCCGCCGGCTGCTCGAGAGCGAGCGGGGGGCGAGACTCTTTCTTGAGCTACGCACGTAGTGCCCATTACGGATGTTTTTCAGGACGTGGGTTCGATTCCCACCACCTCCACCAACCTTCGC
>CAZHFP010000275.1:0-1912 GCA_964531065.1 uncultured bacterium | reverse complement strand
AATGGGCCTCCGTTTCCTCGTTGAAGCCCGCGTTCGACACGGCCGGCAGGGTCATTACCGCCGCCAGGACGGTTCCGGACAAGACTAGTTTCCAATTCTTTTTCATATTAAGGCTCCTTATGGGGGGGTGACCGGTGTTGTACCCGGTTTTCTAGTTGAGATTTTAACGGGGAAAGGCCGGTTGGGACAGTTTTTTGGTATGGTTAAATTGGGTCAAAAAGAAGGGTTTGGGCGTCATGCATGCCGACCCGACCTCCGCAAACCCGACCGCCAGGCAACCCTTCTTCACCACGGAGATACGGAGAACAGGGAGTAAATCGACTGGTGAAGGCAAACGACAATACAAAAAAACCGTTAACGGTTTTCCGCCAGGAGCATCCCCAGTTCGTTGTTCCATTTGCCGAGAACCGCTTTTTTAGAAAAATGAGTTTGGTAAACTTCGCAGCATTTTTTGAACATCGCGGCCTTCTTCTTGTCGTTTTCGGTGAATTTGATCAGCTCTTCCGCGGTCTCATCCAGATTGTCCGCCTTCAAGACCCAGCCCACTTGATATTCCTCGATCCACCGGGCGATGGAAGATTTTTCGCTTCCCTCAAACACCACCGGCCGGCCCACGGCCAGGGCGCCAAAGAATTTCGAAGGGACGATCAGTCCGGTCCATTCGGGCCTCAAGGAAACGATATGCACATCGGGCGAGGCCAGACGGGCGGACAATCGGTCCCGGTCGGCGAAGGGGACGAACCGGACATTGTAATCTTCCGGATTGACCGCCTTGTTCAATTCGGCCAGCCGGCTTCCGCGGGCGCTGAAAGCGAAAGTGGCGGACTTGCGGGTGATCCGTGCCAACTTCAGCATCAAGTAAAAATCATGGGCCCGGCCCATGCTTCCCGAATAGAGGAGCGCCAGGGGTGAATGGCCGAAGAGGGCCCTCCGCTCAGTGACATCTAGGGGAAGAGGAGCTGTTCTTTCTTCTCGGGCCCAAGAAGTTAAAACCGCGACCCGGGGTTTAAGCCGCTCTCCCTCGCCCCGAACGGTGAGCTTAGCCGAATCCGTTGAGGGAGAGGGCGGGGTGAGGGGTATTTCGGGTGTGCTTTTGCTTGTTCCGTACCGTTCTAATTTTTCCCCCATACAGGGTCCCTGAACCGCGACAAGGTCGCACTTAGGGTAGGCCGCCTTAAGGCCGGCGCCCAAGATTTTGAGCAAGGGGTTTCCCGCGCTCGTGAGGCCCTCGGCCACAGCCGCTTCCGGATAAAGCTCCAGGCACCAGTGGACGATTTTGGCCTGGGGCCGGAGAAATTTCAGAAGGGTCGCCATCCCTAGGCTGAAGATGGGATCGGAAGCGAGAATAATGATATCGGGTTGGAAAGCGGAGTTCGTCAACAGGCGCCAGGCCCAGGATTTTTGCATCCAAATCGAAAGAAACATCCGCCCGAAAAAGGAGCGCAGGTCCAGGCCCGGCCGCCAAACGCGGTGAACCTTTACGCCGTTGATCGTTTCGATGGCCGTGGGGTAGGAGACCCTCGCGGTGCCGGCGGCGGTCGCTTGACGGCCCAAATGGCTTTGCCGGTTGCTTGGCCAAACGATAACCTTATGTTCAACCGCAAGGCTTTCCGCAAGCCCCGCGCATTGCTCGGAGTTGTTGGCGTCATCGGGGGAGTAATAGTGATAAAGGACGAGAATTTTCGGCATGGTCCAGCCAACTTTCTAACCGCACAAAAAAGAAAGGCCCGCGGCGGTTCAGCACAGGTCGGGAGCTATAAAAAGGAAAGTTGTCAGAAATATTTTTTGGGGGGCAGCCCAGGTATTGGAATGGTGGGTCTTTGGGACGGCATTCCAAGGCATTGAGGAAATCGAATACCTCAAGCATATATGGGGTTTTCGTGGGTTGCAATAGATTTCATGGAAAAAGGGG
>CAZHFP010000274.1:0-1912 GCA_964531065.1 uncultured bacterium | reverse complement strand
CCTGAAGCCGGTCCTTGAGCAGGCGGGTCCTCTCTTCCACTACTTCCTCGGTAAATTCCGTTTTGAGTCCCACTCCGTAAAGTTTGGTTCCCTGCGGGCCTTCCGCTGTCAACCGGAGGGACGATTCAATAATCGACGCCGGCAGACCGGGAAACACCACATGCTGAAGTCCCCCGGTCATTTTGAGGATCCCCTCGCGCACAACGCGCGCGCTGTCCGGAAACACCGTGACTTGCCGGGGCGCCGTCGGCACCTTGACCTCCGCGAAAACCCTTGGGGTTATAAACAGAAACGTTAAAAATCCAAGAAACCACCTAAACCATTCCAAGTTCCGAGACCTGTTAACCAATGCCGCTCTCATGACCTACCTCCCATGAATAATTGACCTTCATGGGGTAAGACACGGACGGATGAAAAAGGTTCCAAAAAACAACAACCTTTAAATACCCCTCACTCCGCCCTCTCCCGCAAGGGGCGAGGGAGATATGAGTCCCTTCTCCCTTGAGGGGAGAAGGCCAGGATGAGGGTGCCGTTTTTTATATTTTCGGTATGACTGACCAAAACCCAATTTTTTGTTGTGTTAAACTACCGCCATGTTGACCCTTTCTCTTCCCTTTCCTTTATTCCCCAACTTCGGGAACCTTTGGTTCCGGTGGGTGTCCTATTTACAAGGGATCACCCACGCGCTGTTCGCTTCCGGGAATTTCCCTTCAGCGTCCCGCGAGGAGGACCAACGATTGATCCAAGAGGCCCTTTCGGGGGATCCGGGATTCGAGAAACTGGTCCGGACTTACGAGCAATTGGTTTACCGCGTGGCTTTTCGTTTCTTGGGAGACCCCACCGATGCCGTCGATGTGGCCCAGGAAGTATTCCTGCGGCTTCACCGGGCCCTTCCGAAGTTCCGCGGGGACAGCGCTTTATCCACCTGGATCTACGCCATCACCTCGAACCTGAGCCGAAACGCCATCCGGTCCCGGAAAAATCGGGAGAAGACGCAGGTGCTGGCCCCCAAAGAAAAAGACGGGGAGGCCCAAAATTTTTGGAACCGGGCGGAAGACAAGGGCGCGGTGAGTTCTGCCCGGAGGCTGGAAAGCCGGGAAATTCACGAGGCGATCCAGGAAGCTCTCGGCCATTTGCCGGTGGATTTTAAAGAGGCGGTGATCCTGCGGGATATGGAAGACATGGACTATCCCGAAATCGCCCGGGTGTTGAAAACCAGTTTAGGAACGGTGAAATCCCGCATCGCCCGAGGACGGGCTTTATTGAGGGAACACTTGAAGGAATTAATATGAAAACGAGTAAACTTCTTAAAAACAGAAAAGTAATTTACCTCCATCTCCTTCTCCCTCGAGGGGAGAAGGTTGGGATGAGGGTGACACAATACCTTTTTTTATCCCCCCTCACCGCAACCCTGCTGACGCTCATAGGGAAAAGACCCTATGTACCCTTCTTCACAGCCTTAGGGACTTACGCCCCTAAGAACCCCAATAGGCAAAATTCAAAACGCCCATTTCCCTCAAGAGGCGAGGGTTTTAAAGATGCTAACGAGGCTCGGATATGAAAGACTGCAAAAAAATTCATCCACTGTTGGCTCTTTATAAGGAAGGCCAGCTTTCGTCTTCCGAAAAAAGCAAGGTGGAAAAGCACCTGGGCCTTTGCGCGGACGCGCGTAAAGAACTGGAGCATTTCAGCGGGCTGATCAAGGCCCTGCACGAAATGCCCGAACCCGACGTTCCGGCGGACCTGCATGATAAAATCATGGCCAAATTGGGACGCAACGTCACGCCCTTCCCCCAAAGCCATGGTTGGGGCCTGCCAGCCTGGGCCCTGTCCGCGGCGGCCATCGCGTTGTTTGTTCTGCTCAATCAATATCCCCATTGGCAGGACACGTTGCGGGTGAACAAACCCCGCC
>CAZHFP010000273.1:0-1921 GCA_964531065.1 uncultured bacterium | reverse complement strand
TCCATCGCGCGCGGAACTTCAACCCTGGCCAAATTTAGCTTTTACATAACAACCTATGCCGACGATCCGGTCCTATTGAATGAGTTGGTGGACCAGATCAAAAGCCGCTTTTCCAATGTCCACACCCTCACGGGAAAATACGAACAACGCCGCCTTTTCCAAAGTTCCTTGCCTCAAGGCATCAACACCGCCGCCGACCGGGAATTCACCATGACCACCCGTGACCTGGCAAACCTCTGGCCCTTTTTCCACGACAAATTGACCGAGGAAATGGGAGTCCCGTTCGGAATTTCCTACATGGGGGAAATCGTGCCTTTAAACCCCTGGTCCGACAAACTTAAAAATTGGAATAGCGTCGTTATGGGCATGCCCGGCTCAGGTAAATCCTTCTCGATTCTTCTCCAACTTCTGCGCCATCTTCCTTTCGCGCCTTACATCATGGTCATTGATAAAAGCCGAAGCTACGAGTTCGTCTGCAAAATGGCGGGCGGGGAATATATCAAAGTCGATTTAACTTCCGACCAAAGGATCAATATTTTTGACGTTGAATTGGAGGAGTTGAAAGCCGCCGAAGGGCGGGTTTCCCCGGAAAAAATCGCCGATCTCATCAGCTACCTTTCGGTCCTCTTGGCCGATCAGGGCAAAGACGGCCTCGAGCCCCTGCCCACCGCCATCCTCATCGAAGCTATCGAAAAGACCTATCTTGATTACTTCAAAGGCCTAACTGAGGGTGAAAATCTGGAAATGCCCCGCTTATCCAATCTCAAAAAAACCCTTCAGGAAATGGCCGGACAAAAGGAATCCCACGAGGATTTTAAAACCGTGTGTCGCAAATACAGCAAGATCCTCGACCCCTACACCGGTAAAGGCCCCTACGCAGCGTTGACGGACAGCCGTACCACCGTTAATCCCAAGAGCCATTTCGTGGTGTTCGACATTCAGGGTTTGCCCAACGACGAGCGTTTTATGGCTCTGGGAACCTTCATTGTTTCCCAATACTGCCTGAGGCGGGCCATTGAAATCAAAAACCAGGAAACCCAAATCACGAAAGACAAACAGCGGCAGGACATCAAATATATCCCCAGGCGGTCATGGCTGTTCATCGACGAAGCCTGGACCCTGGCCAGGTTTTCCGCCGGAATCAACTTCCTCAAGGAAGTGGCCAAGCGAAGCCGGCACATGGGCGTGGCCAGTATCTTCGCCACCCAGGAATTAAAGGACTTCTTGAATTCACCCCAAGTGGAAGCAGTCCTGGACGTAGCCAACGTGAAAATGATCTTCCAGCCCGAAGGGGAAGTGGAAGCTATGGCCGTTCGGTTCAGGCTCAACGACAAAGAAAAGGGAATTGTCCGGCGTTTGCACCAAGCCCGGGGCCGGTACTCCCAATGTTTCATGATCATGGGGGAAAACCAAAAGGGCCTGGTCAACGTCACCCCCGATCCGGTTTCCTACTGGATTGCCACAACCCATCCCGATGAATCCCGGGAAAGGGAAGTTTACCTCGATAAATTCGCCCCCCACCAATCGCTCACCGAGCTTTGGCGGGGGATATTCATGCTGGTACAAGCCAAACTCAGGGGGGAAAGATAATGGAATTACCGGAAGTCAATCCATCGGGTTCGAAACCAACCGGGAAAAGTTTGCTCTGGCCGGTAATGTTCGTTGTTGTTTTGGTTCTGGCCGGCCTGTTTCTTTTCAAATCCCTCCACAATATTTCCTTTTCATCCTCGAAACCCCAGGCGGACACCAACTATTCCCCCTATGTGGACTTCGCCGAAAACTTCGTGATCGCCTTCAACAACATCAGCTACGAAAACCAGGACCAACAGAGGGCCGTCCTTGCCGAGATGATGCAATCCGACCTTTTGACGTCCTACCAAAACGCTTTTTACGACCAGCAATTCCTCAAGATGATCTCGGA
>CAZHFP010000272.1:0-1944 GCA_964531065.1 uncultured bacterium | reverse complement strand
TTTCCGTTCGGATTCCGAACAGAGTGTAGAAGGTGTTGAAAAGGTGTTGTAGGTGTTGCTGTCAGAATCCGAGCGCAAAAATGAGGACCTCCTTTCCGAAAAGCAGTTCACAGCCGACAGTTCACAGTCCACAGCTAAAAAATCAGGCGACTTCCTCGCCGATGTTTTATCTGTCAACCGCGAGCTGTGAGTTGTCAACTTTCTTTCAAACATTGATCTTCCCCGCTTTATTTCTCGCGATCTTTTCCACCACTGCCTTAAACTGCCGGCCTCGGTCCTCATAGTTTTGAAACATGTCGAAGCTGGCGCATCCGGGCGAAAAGAGCACCACACCACCTTTTTCCGACGCCGTGAACGCGCCGCCCACGGCCTCCTCCAAAGATCCAGCCTCAACCACCGTGGCCGCGGAGGACAGCTGCTGGACCACCTTGGCCTTGCATTCCCCGAAAGCCACGATACGGGTAACCTTTTCCTTGACGAGGGGGGCCAATCGGGTGAAATCCCCGGCCTTGTCGCGGCCTCCCAGCATCAAAACAATGGGCTTCTCGAAGCTCTCCAGCGCCTTCATCACCGAGTCGACATTGGTTCCCTTTGAATCGTTGATGAACTTGACTCCGTTGACTTCCCCCGCCGATTCCAGCCGGTGCTCTACTCCCGTAAAATCTTCCAGGGTTTTGGCGATGACCGATTCGGACACGCCGGCCAAGGAAGCCATCAACGCCGCCGCGCAGGCGTTTTCCAGGTTATGGGGGCCCGGAATTTTCAAATCGGCTGTGGCGATAAGCTTCTTTCCCAAAAGCTCAATCCTGTCACCCACCACGAAACATCCCGGCTTCTGGACCGACCGTCCGCCGGTAAATCCGAAGAGGTAAAGCTGGCTCTTGATCAGGCTCGTAAAAATGGGAGTGTATTTGTCCATGACATTTAAAAGAGCCGCGTCCCCGGGTTTTTGGTGTTCGAAAATCCGTCCCTTGGTCTCCACATAAGCCTGCATACCCTCGTGCCGATCCAGATGGTCGGGGGTCACGTTCAAAATGGCGGCAATGTTCGGGCGGAATTCCTCAATGGTCTCCAATTGGAAGCTGGAAACTTCTAAAACCGCCCAGTCGTCGGAAGAAAGCTCAAAGACCGCCTCCGAAAAGGCCTTTCCGATGTTGCCGCAAGCGATGGACTTTTTTCCCGAGGCCAGGATCATGGCGTTCAAAAGGGTGGTCGTCGTGGTCTTGCCGTTGGTGCCGGTAATGGCCGCGACCTTGGCGGGGCAATAACCGAAGGCCAATTCCAATTCGCCGATAACGGGGATGCCCTTTTCCCTGGCGCTGTCCAATACGGGATGATGGAAAGGAACGCCGGGCGAGATAACCACCAGGTCCGAATTCAAAACCGTGGCCGGTTCGATCCCCCCCAGCATGAGCTGGGTATGGGACAGGATTTTCGACTTTTCAATATAAGCGGCCAGTTTTTCCGGGGTTTTATCATCTAAAATCACCACATGGGCTCCATGGACCGACAAAAGGCGGGCCGCGGAGAATCCGGACCGGCCCAGACCAATGACGGCTACTTGTTTTCCGTGCGCGTAAATCATAAAGTCCAAACCTCTTTCACTGCGAAGGCGCGAAGATCGCTAAGACCTGCAAAATATTTTTTTCTTTTCCCATTCTTCATTTTCAATCTTTCTTCGCGGTCTTCGCGACTTCGCGGTAAATCTTCTTGTTTAACGAAGTTTCAAAGTTGACAGCGTCAACAGCGTCAAAATAATCGCGATGATCCAAAACCGGACCACAATCTTCGCCTCCGGCACTCCCGAGAGCTCAAAGTGATGGTGAATCGGCGCCATTTTAAAAATCCGCTTGCCCCTCATCTTGAAGGACGTGACCTGAGCGATGACCGAGGCGGCCTCCACCACGAAAATAAATCCGACGATAAAAAGCAGGGCTTCCTGCT
>CAZHFP010000271.1:0-2023 GCA_964531065.1 uncultured bacterium | reverse complement strand
TCCGATCTCGTGTCCGAATCCGACCTGAACGCCCTCGGGCCCCAGGCGCTGGACGCTTTAAAGTCCCTGCTTCATAAAACTGGCCGGGGGTCGGAATTTCTCGGCTGGATCAACCTGCCCTTTGACGCGCAGAAACAGCTCGCCGACCTTAAAAAATCCGCCAAGGCTTTTGCTTCCTGCGAGTCCGTCATCTCCATCGGCATCGGCGGGTCCTATCTCGGCATCAAGGCGACGATTGAGGCTCTCGGCGGATCCTCGAAAATCCATTACGCGGGCAACCACCTGTCGGCGGTCTCGCTGAATAAATTGATGAAGGAACTCAATCCTAAAAAGACCGGGCTCATTGTCATTTCTAAATCCGGAACCACGACCGAACCGGCCGTGGCTTTTCGCGTCTTGAAAACTTGGATCGAAAAGGCCGTGGGCAAGAAAAAAGCGAAGAGCCGTATCGCCGCCGTCACGGATAAATCCCAAGGCGCTTTGAAAGGCATGGCGGACGCCGAAGGGTTTAAAACGTTTGTGATCCCCGATGACGTGGGGGGCCGCTACTCCGTTTTGACGCCCGTGGGACTTCTGCCCATCGCGGTCGCCGGGTTCGACATCGCGAAACTTTTAAAAGGCGCCCAGGCGGCGGCCAAGGACTTTCAGTCGCTCAACTTTTCGGAAAACCTCTCGGCCCGCTATGCGGCGGCACGGTTCCTTCTCTATCAAAAGGGCAAGACCACGGAAGTGCTTTCCAACTTTAAACCCGAGCTCCACTTCGTGAGCGAATGGTGGAAGCAGTTGTACGGCGAATCCGAAGGCAAAGAAGGCAAGGGTCTTTTTCCGGCCAGCGTGGACCTGACGACGGACCTTCATTCCATGGGCCAGTACCTGCAGGAAGGCAAACGCAATTTGCTGGAGACGATGATCTGGGTGAAAAAAGAAGAGTCGGACATCACCGTGCCCAAGGACAAAGACGACCGGGAAGGATTGAATTTTCTCGCCGGCAAAAAACTTTCCTGGGTGAACGAGCAGGCCATGAAGGGCACGGCGGTGGCCCACCGGGACGGCGGGCTTCCGGTCATCCGTTTATCGATCGATGAAATCTCCGAATATTCGTTGGGCTACCTTTATTATTTCTTCGAGATGGCCTGCGGCATCTCGGGAACCTTGCTCGGCATCAATCCCTTCGACCAGCCCGGCGTGGAAGCGTATAAGAAGAACATGTTCGCTTTGCTTGGGAAAAAAGGATTCGAGAAACTCGCGGCGGAGTTGAAAAGTAAGGGAGTCTGAGGGTCGTCGTCCGTCGTCCGCTCTCCGTCGTCCGGGTGACAAAAAAACCATCATCAAAATAAAAGGTTCCAAACCATCTCTGCCAATGGGAAAAGATGGTCGGGATGTTGTTTTAAGCGGATGACGGAGAGCGGCTTGTCCGCCGAAGCCGAGGGGTAGCGATGATTGGCGAAGGTGGAACGACGAACGACGGATGTTCGGCTTTTGGCCTTTGCGGACGACAGAGGACGAACGACGGACGACGGTTTTAAGGTGACTTTTTTGTAATAATTCCTTTGACAGGACTACATCTGGGGGTATATAAAGTCAAAGTCAACTAAATATGGTGTTAAATAACGTTTTTCGCCCGATATTCTTGTTGTTGAGAAATAAAGGGCCCCTATTTGGTCGGCTTTTTTGGTGTGCATGGGGAGCCCTTCGACAAGCTCAGGGTACTGGGCAAAGTGGAAGGGTGAAGTAAAGCGCCAAAAAAGGGGGGATACGATTTTTAGGGATAGATGATCGTCACGCCTTTTACTGCTCTTGAAGCCTTCCCGACTTACTACACGACATCAACCACAACCAAGGTCTCTTCGCTGATTTAACGACGCGTTAATATCAGGAGGATTTTCTTGGCTCCAAAGGCCCCCGTTAAAGGCCCAAAGATTGACGCTACCGTAAAGCTGTTCGTTTGTTTCCGGTTTAATTTTTATTATTTTGAGGAGGATGCATGTCCGCTAAGCCTACGCAGAACAGTTCAGTCGCGACC
>CAZHFP010000270.1:0-2028 GCA_964531065.1 uncultured bacterium | reverse complement strand
TTAAACTTGGCCGGAGCCGCTTTTTTGAGGATGCCGACCGCTTCGGCCAGGAGATAGGACTTATTCTTATCCACCAGCTCGGCGTTTTTACGATTTCTTTTGCTCATCTTGACTGCCATAAATTTCCTCCCGTGGTTCAAGCGCCCCGTCCTTTCGGACAGAGCTCCCACAGTTTCTAAGTTCAGCTGTCAGCTATCAGCTGTCAGCGTTCAGCACTACTTAAGCAATCTTTAGCCGACGGCTAACCGCCGACCACTGACCGCTTATTTTTGGATCTCGATTCCCATGCTGCGAGCCGTTCCCTCGACCATGCGCATGGCCGAGTCCAGCTTTTGCGCGTTCAAATCCGGCATCTTCGTTTTCGCGATTTCCTCAACCTGCTTCAAGGTCACCTTGCCGACCTTCGTCTTGTTCGGGACAGCCGAACCCTTGGCTAAACCAGCGGCCTTCAACAACAAAATCGAGGCCGGGGGAGTTTTGGTGATGAAAGTAAAAGAACGGTCTTTATAGATGGAGATAACCACCGGGATAATCAGACCGTCTTGCTTCTGGGTCGCCGCGTTAAATTGCTTGCAGAACTCCATAATATTGACGCCGTGCTGGCCCAAAGCCGGCCCGACTGGGGGGGCCGGATTGGCCTTGCCCGCCGGGATTTGCAATTTCACCATCGCGTTTAATTCTTTTGCCATAACCTTTTCCTTTTTCTTTCTACTCGCCCGTACTTAAAAGCAAGCTATTCTTTTTCGATTTGATGGAACTCCAGCTCCAACGCGGTCTGGCGGCCAAATATAGTCACCATGACCTTTACTCTTTCCCGTTCCGGGTTGATTTCCTCAACCGTTCCCGAGAAGTTCGCGAAGGGCCCGTCCATCACTTTCACCAAATCTCCCTTGTCGAACTGGCTCTTCAAGGCCCGGCGCTCGCGGCGCTTCCCAATGTGTTCCAAGATCGCCGTGACTTCCTCGTCCGGAAGCGGAATAGGCTTATTGCCGGATCCAACGAAACTGGTGACCTTCGGGGTATTGCGCACCACCGACCAGGAATTCTCGTCCATGTCCATTTCCACCAGGATATAACCGGGGAAAAACTTCTTGTTCGTCACGCGCTTCTTGCCGGCGCGGGTTTCCGTGACCTCTTCCGAGGGAATCAGGATCTGGAAAATTTTGTCTTCCATTTTCATGCTCTTGATCCGGTTTTCGAGGTTGGTTTTCACCTTGGCCTCGTAGCCCGAATAAGTATTGATCACGTACCAGCGCTTTGACATTTGCAAGACATCCTCGCTTTTTTTACTTATTGACGACAAACCCCATTAAATAACCGATCACCAAATCGTAAGCGGCCAAAAGGGCCATTAAACATCCAATGGTCACGCAAACCACAGCGGTGGAACCCTTGATTTCATCTGGACTCGGCCAGGAAATTTTTTTGAATTCCGATTTCGCTTCCGCGAAAAAGATCTTTAAATTTTCGAACATTTTCACCCTTTTCAACCAGGCCGGATAGCCCGGCTTTATCCTTCATTACAATTCTGATGGCAGGGCAGGAAGGATTCGAACCTTCAACGCGCGGTTTTGGAGACCGCCGCTCTACCATTAGAGCTACTGCCCTATACAGTTTATCTATAGAACTTGGGGCCCCCAGCCCCAACACTGAAAACTGTATCACCCTCATGTTTCATCGGGCTAAGCCCGATTTTATCCAAAGAAATGAGGGCAGGAAATCGGCGGGATACCCAACCCGCTTTCTCAGCTTGGCGGTAGCCTGCCGCCCCACGATCCTCATGGGGTTTCATCTGGTTTTTATTATTTCGTTTCCTTATGCAAGGTGTGCTTGCGGCACCACCGGCAATATTTTTTCACTTCAAGTTTTTCCGGCGTCTTGCGCTTATCGCGGGTCTTGTTGTAATTGCGGCGCTTGCAATCCGCGCAGGCCAATGTAATTTGTTCACGCATGGCAGCTTTTTTCCTCTTTTTCTTTCTTTATTCGACGATCTGAATAACAACGCCGGCGCCGACCGTATGGCCGCCT
>CAZHFP010000269.1:0-2054 GCA_964531065.1 uncultured bacterium | reverse complement strand
GGCCATCCACGATCCGCTTTACGATGGAAAGTCCCAGTCCTGTCCCGAATTTTTCATGGGACTTAGCGTTGCTGGCCCTGAAAAAATCATCGAAAATTCTCTTCTGCTGTTTCGGGGGTATTCCGATGCCCTCATCCTGCACGGTCAACACCAGCCAGCCTTCAGAAACCTTCAACTCCACCACTACCGGATGGGATCCGGCGGGGGTGTATTTGACGGCATTGGACAGTAGGTTTTCCGCCACCTTCCCGAAGGCCTGGGGATCGGCCTTCAAACGCAGTTGGGGGTCTCCGTGCAGCTTAAACGAGATTCCCTTTTCTCCCGCTGATTTTTCGAAGTTTTGAATCCGATGGAGGACCAACTCATAAACATCGATCCATTCTTTCTGGAAGGGCATATCCCCGACTCCGGCCCGGGAGAGCCACGTTAAATCTTCAATGAGTTCCAACAAGGCCCAAACCCTTTTTTTCGCCGCCTGAACCGCGTCCAAAGCCTTCACGTTCTTCCGGGAGAGGTCTTTTTCCACCTGGGACAGGTCGAAATCCATATCAATCGCCGGGCTTTTAAGTTTGTAAATCACCTGGCGGAGAAAATGATTTTTATATTCGTCCAACTGTTTTAATTGCTCGTTGGCCTTGTGTAGTTGCTCCCCCGTCTCCCGAAGGGACCTTTCCCTGGAATGCAGCTCGGAAGCCAAACGGGAAAGGAAAAACCAAAGCCCCGCCACCGCGGCCGAATAGGCCCAAAGGATGAACTTTTCATGGACCTGGGAAAGGCCCGCCATTCCTTCCCAAATGCTTGCCCCCCGGGGACCAAGCCTTTGTAAAAAATAAAGGAGCCAAGGGAGGCCCAGGGCCAAACCGGCATAAAAAAGACTTTCTACCGTGGTGAAGAGGATCGCGCTGATGGCTAAATGGAAAAGGTAAAAAAAGACGATGGGGTTTTCCGCACCGCCGCTTAAGAAAAGCATGAGGGTGAGCAGGAACAGGTCGGCAATCATTTGGAAATGAAGCAGTCCCCTGGTCCGGAAGGCCATTCGTTCCGGAGATAGGCTGGAATATTGGATATTCCGCCAATAAAAAAGGTACCCCACGTTGAAGAGGCCCAGAGCCGCCACGCAAGGGAGCAGTTCGCCATATCGAATATCCAGGGGAAGCAGCGACGGCCCCAGCAACAATATCGCGAATCCCCCCGCCACGGCGATCCACCGCAGGTTAATAAACCAGGACAGTCTTTGCTGTTGAATTTCCGGATTGTTGGAAGGCAAAGGGTTTCTCCTATTAATCCTCGGAACGTTTCTCGTTCCATCGCAATCTATCATCGGTAATAGAGGGAAAGATTTTTATGACCAGGCTCATATTGATTCATAAATCCAACAAGGTTGTGGCTAAATTCGCTTGGCGGGTGCTATCCGACCCCTGGTTTATCGGATGGGAATCCAGCTAACCATGGGAACGGCCAAAGACATCCATCGGGTCATCATTTTTTCGATCCGGTTGGGCCCTGAGTAAGTGATTAATATTTTTCCGTTAAATAGAAGGGTCAATGCGGGCAGATCATGAGCACGGCAATAAACGGCCAAATCCACGGATTGAACGATGTCGATAAAACCGACATTGACGCCTTCGCCCAAATCCACGGCTACTTTTTCAAGCATACGATTTTTAAGAATACCGGGCTGGCACCAAGGGGCCCGAAAGTCCACCAAAACCGGTTTAACCGTCCTCATCACCTGCGATTGCCATTGATCCGCCGTGAATTTTTGAAGTTTTGACATTTTAAAATCCTAAAAATTTCCAGTCCCATGATCGAAGGGATTAAATTTCATCAATCCTGCCCCGTAAAGCTTGGATGTTTCTAATCGTGATCCTTCCTCGGGCGCTGGAGACCAAACCCGTTTCCTCGAGTTTCGAGAATGTCCGGATGGAGGTTTCGACGGTAGTCCCGGCCATTTCAGCGATTTCCCGGCGGGTCAAGGGAATGGTGGTGCCGTAAAGCTCCGTCATCTTGGCCAAAACATGGAGGATTCTTTTTTCCACGCTTTCCTGCTCGAA
>CAZHFP010000268.1:0-2067 GCA_964531065.1 uncultured bacterium | reverse complement strand
CGGCTTTCCGGTACGCCGATTTCTTGGGGCGTCATGATTTCATAGGTCTGGCGGTACTTGAGCATGCCGTCCTGATGGATGCCGCTCTCGTGGGCGAAAGCGTTGTTGCCCACGATCGCCTTGTTGGGCTGGATCATGAATCCGGTGAGGCTTGAAACCAGACGGCTGGTTTTATAAATCTCTTCGGTTTTGATGCCGGTGGTAAAACCGTACTTGTCCGACCGGGTCTTCAAGACCATGACGATTTCTTCCAGGCTGGCATTTCCCGCCCTCTCCCCAATACCGTTGATGGTGCATTCCACCTGGCGGGCGCCGTTCTGGATGGCGGAAATCGAGTTCGCCACCGCCAATCCCAGATCGTTATGGCAGTGGACCGAGAGAATGGCTTTTTCAATGTTGGGAACCTTGTTCCGAACCGTCGCGATCATGCGGCCATACTCGTCGGGCACGGCGTAACCTACCGTGTCCGGCAGATTGATCGTCGTCGCTCCCGCCTTGATAGCCGCCTCCACCATGCGGCAGAGATAATCCCAATCCGAACGGGACGCGTCCTGAGCGGAAAACTCAACATTATCCGTGAACTTGCGGGCGTATTTCACCGAATCCACCGCCGCGGCCAAGGCCTCGTCCTGGGTTTTGCGGAAAATATATTTCAGATGAATATCCGACGAGGAAATAAAAACATGGATACGTCGGCGTTTGGCGCTCTTCAAGGCTTTCGCGCAAATGTCGATATCCTTACGCATGGCCCGGCAGAGGCCCGCGATCACCGTTTTCTTCAGGGTTTTGGATATTTTTTGAACCGCCTCAAAATCACCGGGCGATGCGGCCGGAAATCCCGCCTCGATAATATCGACCCCCAGTTTTTCCAGCTGGACCGCGACTTTCATCTTTTCGTCGGTGTTCAGGCTAGCCCCGGGAGCCTGTTCCCCATCGCGCAGGGTGGTGTCGAAGATATAAATTTTTTCATGGTTCGGATTCTGGCTTCTCTGGTTTGTTTTCATTTTTTTGTCCTTTTCGTTGTCGAGGGTGATGGTTGAATCGGATTAATGCTTCAAGGGTTTGGTTAATTTGTTGTCCCTAAGTCGGCCAAAGCATTTTTTCATCAGGAATTGGAATATTCCCCAGAATAAATAAAAGGTCAACACCACGAAGGCGGTCAGTTCCGCCATTTTGAAGAGTGAGAAAAAAAACACGGCTATCAGGACCAGGGTGAAAGGTCGTATGGTCTCCTTCTTCCATTTCTTGAGGCTGGGATAGGAAATGGTGGAAATCATCACCAAGGCGATCACGACGGTCAACATCGGAATGCCGTAGAGTTCTACGCGGTACAGGTTTTCCTCATACCATCCCATGACCTTGTTCATGATGATGCCTTCGCCATACCAACCGGCCCAATGGGAAAAAAGAATGTAGCTGGCCAGTATCCCGGCTGCGGCGGGGCTGGGCAGTCCCATGAAATGGCTCTTTTCCTCCACCTGCGCCTGGACGTTGAAGCGGGCCAAGCGGATCGCCGCGCACACCACATACAGGACCGCGATGGAAATACCCCAAAAGGGCAGATACCGGAGCACGGACAGGTAGATGAGAATGGCCGGCGCCATGCCGAAGCTCACCAGATCCGACAAGCTGTCGAATTCCATCCCGAACCGGCTCGTGGTGCCAGTGGCTCTGGCGACGAAGCCGTCGATAAAATCCATGAAGGTCGCGATGACAATCAATGTGGCTGAAAGCACGAAGGGAACCACCTTGGTTTCGGCCGCCAGGGACAGGGTCAGCGAGTCATTAATGGCAAAGGTGATCGATAAAATTCCCAGGACCATGTTGGCCGCGGTAAAAAGATTCGGCAGCAGGTAAATGGTTTTACGCAGCCTGAAATTTTCCGGGCGGTCGCCCGGAACCATAAATTTAGATTTCACTGCCGCCATTAGAGTTCTCCTAAAACCGTCACGCCCGCCCGCACTTGATCGCCCAGTTTTATTTTCGGCTTAAATCCCTTGGGCAAAAAAAGATCCACCCGCGACCCCAATAAAATACGCCCGATTCTTTCACCCCGGCGGATCACTT
>CAZHFP010000267.1:0-2068 GCA_964531065.1 uncultured bacterium | reverse complement strand
ACAAGGAAGACTTTTAACCATGATGTTTTCAACGAATTTTACTGAAGTCGAAATCGCGAATTACACCGGTTTGATGGCGGCTTTTATCAAACTTCAACGGGAAGCGTTCATTTCCCAAGCGGCTCCCTTGCCCGAATCCCGGCAGGAAATGTTCAGGCCTTTTTTCAACGAAGGCATCCTCAAGACCACGCTTTTTTTCCATAAGACCGACGGACCCATTGATAGCCCGGACTTTTTAGAGGAACTCCACCAAAAGGGAGTGGCCTTTTCCCTGGACCGGTTGAAGGCCATCACTTTTTTGGATCTGGTGGTTTCCTTTGAGGAACTGGATCCCCGAGTCCAATTCCATGAGCTGGTTCACACGGTGCAATTCCAAAAAATGGGTCTCAAACAATTCGCCAACAAATATTTCCGCGGCCTGCTCCGGACGGGGAAGTACGAAAAAATCCCCCTGGAAGTGAACGCCCATCTTCTCGACGACGCCTATTCGAAGGATCCCAGCCAGCCCTTTTCCGTTGAGTCCGAAGTACAGAAGTGGATCAACGAAAACCGGTTTTAAAAAAATCAAGAAAACCGATTGAACCACCAAGGTCACCAAGTTCACCAAGAACTGCCTGTAATAAAAACTACATCCAATAAATTTGCATTTAAAAAAATACTGGAACTAAAACTAAATACTTTTATTTCGTTTCTTAGCTTTTCTTGGTGCCCTTAGTGACCTTGGTGGTTCAAATAAATTTTGTTCTCTTTAGGATTTTATGGACCAACAGGAACTGGAAGAAATATTAAGGCGGGTTTCCGAGGGGAAAAGGGAAAGGGACAAGAAGCTGGACCTTTTCGATTTCCGGGGAATGGACCTGCCGCGAGCGGACTTGTCCGGAGTTTCCGCTGAAAAAACCCATTTCGAGGGGGCCGGGCTGAACAGCGTTAACTTTTCCAGCGCCCAGTTGGCCCGGGCGTTTTTTAAAGGGGCCAAGCTCAAAAGCGCCGACTTAAGCGTTGTGGAGGCTTCGGGAGCTGATTTTTCTGGGGCGGATTTACGGGGCGCGAACCTACGGCAGGCGAATTTCGCGGAGGCGGATTTTACCGGCGCGGATTTGGAAAAAGCGGACCTTCGAGGAGCGGTTTTAACCGGAGCCGATTTTACTGGCGCCAATTTTAAAAAAGCCAAACTCGAGGGGATCGAACTATTGGGCGGGGAATTGGACGGGGCTTTGAACGTTACTGAAAGCTGGCCGGGCCATTTATTCCACCCCGCCTTGAAAACCCGCCATGAAGCTCGCCGTCAAAAAAAGAAGAGGAAAAGGTAAGGCTTTCGGAAATACGCGAAGTATTGATACGCTTCTCTTCTCCCTTGAAGGGTGAAGGATAGGATAAGGATGATTTTAACTAGTAAAACCACCCCTCACCCTGCCCTCTCCCTCAAGGGGCGAGGGAATAGTTTCCGAATTTTTTAATGGCTGACCTGGACGCCTTCGCTTTGTAGTTGGGCTATTTGGCCGGCGGCCTGTGGCGCCAGGGAGTTATTGCGGACATCCAGTTCCGTGTGGTTGGCTCCTAGACCGGTATTGTCCACCAGCGCCTGCAGGTCCGTAACTTGATTGCCATAGAGGTAGAGGGTAGTTAAGGCGGTCAACCCGGTTAAGGGCGCTAGGTTGGAAACTGTGTTGTTGGCCGCCTCAAAATCCTGCAGGAATGTTAATCCGGATAAGGGCGAGAGGTCGCTGACTTGGTTGTTCGCGATATAGAGAACCTCCAGATGGATCAAGTCCGCCAGGGGTGTGATGGCGGTTAGGTGGTTTTTCGAAAGATCCAAGTAAGCCAGTGCTGTCATGCCTTGAAAAGTGGGGAGGGAGAACAGGTTGTTGTTGTGCAAGTCGACATCCTGGAGGCGGGTCATGCCCTGTATGGCGGCGATGTTGTTGAGATTGTCCGAATTAAGGTCAAGATAGACTACGTTCCTCAATGGGGCCAGAGCTGAGATATCAGAGAGGGGGTTCTCAGCCAGATAAAGGGTGGTGATTTGGGTCAGGCCGGCCAAAGGGGTCAGATCTGTGATGGAATTTTC
>CAZHFP010000266.1:0-2075 GCA_964531065.1 uncultured bacterium | reverse complement strand
GCCATAATGTACTTTTTGCGCATAAAAACCTCGTGGAGTGATCCGGTTGAAGGGGAGAAAAGGCGTGGAAACCGTTTGTTTTAAGCCTCAACTTCAAAATGAAGCTTCTTGTGATTTATTTCACAAAGTAAGGTTAGTATAACTTTTGAGAAAGACGTGTCAAGAAACTTTGTGAAATGTTTCACAAAGGTAACCTGGGTTAGTATTTATTTAGAAATTCACCTATGAGTTTCCCAACTTGATCCGGCGCCTCTTGCGATACCAAATGACCCGCGCCCGGAACTACCTCAAAGGAAGGTTTGGGATTTGCCTTTCGGAAAGCCTTTTCGCTATCGGCTGTAAAAGTATTGGAAGTTTTTCCTCGAATGACCAAAGTGGTCTGCTCCATAAGCTTGGCGATCTTCCAGACATCCGCTGGGATTGTCCGGTAGATTTGGGCTTCCCATTCGGGAGGGTAGATCAGCTGGACTCCCCCATCCGGCGCAGGTCCCGTGATGCTGTCGGAGTAGGCCCTTACCATCTCGTCCGACCAATTCTTGAATAGTTGGCGCCCCCGGAAATATTCGTAAGCCGCCTTGGCGCTCTCCCAATTTCTTTTACGCCGCAAGGCACCCTTCACCAGAAGGGATCTGGCTTCAAAACCAAAGAGTTTCATGAACTTGAATTTCCACAAAAGCTTGGGGGGCAGCATGGTGGGATCAATCAGGATAACCTTGCTAAAAAGATCCGGCCTTTTCACGGCGGCGTAGAGAGTCAGAACTCCGCCTAGGCTGTGGCCGATTCCGATAATGTTTTTCGCCTTGATACTATCCAGCGACGCAATCAAATCATCGGCCATCTGCGACCAGTTTTTGAGCCATTTTGGCTCCGTGTCGCCCCAAAGGGGCCGGGGATAAAAGGAAATGATTTTGTAATAGTCGAGTAAGGGCTTTAAGGATTCTTGGTAAGTCTGCGGGAGAAAGCCGTTGGCGTGGGCGAGATGGAGGAGGGGCTTGGTAGAAGAAGGGTTGAATTCGAAAAGTCTCAGAGCCGTCCTCCGTCGTCTGTCGTTCGTCGTCCACTACCACAAAAAAACAGAAGATAATTACAACATGGTTTTGATCAATAAAAGACTATTGCTGTAGCCGACAGTTGTAGGGGTGGGTCTGAGACCCACCCCTACGAAACCATCTAAGAAACGTAACCCTCATTTACAGAAGAATACTTTTCAGAAATCCTAAACTAAAAGGTTGTGTTGTGTTTTTTTGCGGACGACGGACGGCGGAGAGCGGACGACGGCTGTTAAGCCGTATTTTCCCCTCTACCCTTTTGGTAGACCAGGATCGGCTCTTCTTTTTTAAGAAGCACGCCTTCCGTGATGACCACTTCCTTGATGTCCTTGCGGGAAGGAATTTCATACATCAAGTTCATCATGACTTCTTCCAGAATAGCGCGAAGGCCGCGCGCGCCGGACTGGCGCTTAATGGCTTCTTTGGCGACGGCATTTAAGGCTTCTGGCGTAAACTTGAGCTTCACGTTTTCCATCTCGAAATAGCGCTGGTATTGCTTAGTCAGGGCGTTTTTGGGCTCAGTTAAGACCCGGACCAAGGAAGGCTCGTCCAATTCATTCAGGGCCGCCACGACGGGGAGGCGCCCGATAAATTCCGGAATTAATCCGAACTTAATCAAGTCTTCCGGCTGGACCTGGTCGAATAACTCTCCCAGTTTTTTCTCCTGGCGGCTGATGGTCTCGCCCTTAAACCCGATGCTCCGGCGTCCCAAGCGGCTTTCGATTAATTTTTCCATGCCCACAAAGGCTCCGCCGCAGATGAAAAGGATATTGCTGGAATCCACCTTGATATATTCCTGATGGGGGTGCTTGCGGCCGCCCTGGGGCGGCACATTGACTTCCGTTCCTTCGATGATCTTCAGGAGCGCCTGCTGCACACCCTCCCCCGACACATCCCGGGTGATGCTGGCGTTTTCCGATTTGCGGCTGATCTTGTCAATTTCGTCGATATAGATGATTCCCCGCTGGGCCTTCTCCACATCGAACTCGGCGTTCTGCAGGAGCTTCAGGATGATGTTCTCCACGT
>CAZHFP010000265.1:0-2083 GCA_964531065.1 uncultured bacterium | reverse complement strand
GGAAGAGGAATGAAGCCGGCCATGATCCTTTACCGGTTGGGCGCATTGGGGTTGGTTTTGGAGTCGATTTATTTATTCCATGTGACCCGGCAGGATAACCCGCTGGCTTGGTGGGGGACCTTCATTCTGTTTGGATTCCCCGTTTTGGGCGGCCTCTTGCTCCTATCGGTCCGGTCCGTTCAATTAACCTCCGGAGACAGCCGGTTGATGATTCTTGCCCACGGCGCCGCCCTCATTTCCGTTTTTTGGATTATCCTTTGGTGTTTTGTGTGGCTGTTTTTTTCCTCCCGTATGCAAGATCCTGAAATGATCATCAAGCACACGGCCTATCTGCACCTATTCGGGGTCAGCTTTACCATGGCCGGCTACGCCACCGGTTGGATGAATCCGCGCCTGGGGGAAAGATCGGTCCGGTTTCTCATGACCGTGGGCTGGGCTTCGAGTTATGTGGCTTGGGCCAATATGTATTTTCTGCCCAACGCGAAATGGCTATGGTTCCCGGCGGTAGGCGGATTGTTGGTGGTTTTAGGGGCCTTTCTTATCCAACGTTCGCTCAAAAGGGCCGTTGAGATGAAAACACCCCTGTCATAGAATGCAGCTTCCTTGTTCTTCATCCGTTTCAAAAATATCCATAAGGACAACCCGTGGCCTACGCTTCATTAACTGAATTCGTCGAATTTCTCGAGAAAAAAGGCGAACTGATCCGGATCAAGGATGAGGTGGATCCTAACCTTGAAATCACCGCTATCGCCGACAAGGTTTCTAAATCCCCCGGGGGCGGTAAGGCCATCCTTTTTGAGAAACCCAAAGGCAGTTCTTATCCGCTTTTGATCAACGCCTTCGGCTCCACCCAGCGCATGAGCTGGGCCTTGGGAGTGGAGAATTTGGAGGAACACGCTGCCGCCATCAAGGAATTGATGGAGTTGAAACCCCCCAAGGGTTTCGTGGACAAATTGAAATTCTTGCCCAAGCTCGCTGATATCGCCAAGTTTCCTCCGGTGGAAGTTTCCAAGGGCGCCTGTCAGGAAGTGGTGGAGAAGGACCCGGACCTTTCGACTTTACCCGTTTTGAAATGCTGGCCCCAGGACGGCGGACGGTTCATCACGCTGCCTTTGGTTTATACCCAGGACCCGGAAACGGGAGTCCGCAACATTGGCATGTACCGCATCCAAATTTACGACAAGCAAACCACCGGAATGCATTGGCAGGTGCATCATCACGGGGCGGGGCATCACCGCAAGGCGGAGAAGATGGGCAAATGTCTGGAAGTCGCCGTGGCTCTAGGCGGGGATCCAGCTTTGACCTACGCCGCGACGGCTCCCTTGCCCGACGGCATCGACGAATTGTTATTTACCGGATTCCTCCGGAAAAAGCCGGTGGAATTGGTGAAGTGCAAGACGGTGGACCTGATGGTGAACGCGGACGCCGACTTCGTTTTGGAAGGTTATGTGGAAGCGGGCGAACGGCGCCTGGAAGGACCTTTCGGGGATCATACGGGCTATTACAGTCTAGCCGACCAGTACCCGGTGTTTCACGTGACCTGTATCACCCACCGGAAAAATCCCATCTATCCCACCACCATCGTGGGCAAGCCCCCCATGGAAGACGGCTACCTGGGCAAGGCGACTGAAAGATTGTTTCTGCCGATCCTCCAGAAAATCCTGCCCGAAGTGGTCGATATGGATTTACCCGTGGAGGGCATTTTTCACAACCTCGCCATCGTTTCCATCGACAAACAATATCCGATGCACGCCCGGAAAGTGATGTTTGCCCTTTGGGGCCTGGGACAGATGATGCTCAACAAGATTGTCGTGATTGTCGATAAGGATACCAACGTCCATGACTATGCCCAGGTTTTGTGGCGGGTGGGGAATTGCATGGACGCCAAGAGGGATGTGGTGATTACCGAGGGACCCCTGGATGTATTGGACCATACCTCACCCATGTGGGGCTGGGGCGGCAAGATGGGCATCGACGCCACGAAGAAATGGAAAGAGGAAGGCTTCAACCGGGATTGGCCCGATGAGTTGGTGATGGATAAGGCAGTTGAGGACAAGGTCGCGCCGATTTTAAAGAAGTATGG
>CAZHFP010000264.1:0-2093 GCA_964531065.1 uncultured bacterium | reverse complement strand
TCCACCGGCCGGCGGGAGGTTTTCGGCCACTTTTTGTCCAACGGCTGGCCGAACCGCAGGAGCAAAACCGGCTCTTCCGATTCCCCAGCCCCAAAAATTCCACGGAGCTCGGAATGGCGGGAAGCCAGGGTGATGGGCAGATGAAGGGCTTGAGAGCCCAATTCCAATTCACTCAAGGTCAAGGCCAATTGGGCAAAGGCGCGTCCGCACTTAAAATAACCTTCCGGCGCGGGATCGGTGGTCGTCACCAAAAGAAAAGCGGGCGCCTCAATGCCATGGCCCTGGCGCAAGAGGGCCTGGCGGGAAACTTCTTTTATCTCACGCCCGTACCCAAAGTAACGGAGCAGGGAGAATCGGGTCTTGACTGAAATGGGAAGACCGAGCGCGTCCAACGGAACCCCTTCAGCGGCTTCCGCTTTTGGGGTCAGCCATCGGGCGCCTTCTTCGACCAGAGCCGCGTCACCCGAACCCTCATGCGAAACATCATGCAAGAGCAGGGTTAAATTCGAAAGGGCCGGTTCACCCACGGCGAAATAAATTTTTTCACGCCAGGAAAAGAACGGCAGATGCCTCAACCGGTCCAGGTGGATCTCTTGGACAGAGCCTGCTTTATATTTTCCCGCGTGGGTTTGGCGGGTTAAGAGGGCGGAGAAAAGGGGTTCGGGCATGGTTTCCGCAAGCGCCTTCAGCTCAAGCCGGGCCGCCAGGCCGGGAGCTTTTTGAGGAAAAAAACTTTCTTTCAGTTCATAGCCCAGCGCCGGAGCCGCCAGCGCCAAATGCTCGACGCAGGCGCCCAAACTTAAATAAAGGTCCCGGGACTTGGGATCCACCGCCTTTGGCCTCGCCCTGGTTTCATCGGCGTAAACTTCCACTACCCCTTGACCGGGGTTTAACGAAAATTTCCAGGGTTGGCTGTTATAAAGGGAAGGCGCCAAAACGCCGTAATCCAAGAGACGCCTTAATATTCGCTCAAATGCCATGCTTTTCACCTTGTTTGCATCTTAAGCGAAACATAAAATGAAAGCCATCTTCCAAAGCAAGGGATTCCATGCCGAACGAAAAACCTAAAATCAAAATGCTGACCCTGGAGGAAGCCAACGCGCTTCTGCCCCATGTGCGGCTCAGCCTTCGGTCCCTTCGGGAACAGAGGGGCGTGGTTCTGCGCGTCCAGGCCCAAATTGAGATTGAGGAAATGACCGGCTCGGACGCCGAAGGACAATTGTCCCCCGCGGCCCAGGCGGCCATCACCAAACTGATGGAAACCTTCCATTTTCAAACCAAACTTTTTGAGGAGAAGCTGGAAGACCTCTATCAAATGGGCGCCCATTTGAAGGACTTGGACTCGGGGCTGGTGGATTTTTACAGCCGCCGGGGGCAGGAAATTATTTTTTTATGCTGGAAAGAAGGCGAAGCCGAAATCCGCAATTGGCACAACCTGCAGAGCGGCTTTTCCAACCGCAAACCACTTAAAGACTTCTAAAAAGGAAATTAGGAATCGGGAATGAGGAATTAGGAATTTTGAGTCTTTTTAAGGCTTTAAATCCTAACCATTCTTGAAAAAATTCCTAACTCCTAATTACTAATTCCTAATTTTTTCAGGAGTGTTCAATGAAACCTTTTGATGCCGCCGACCAATCCGCCGTCAACACCATCCGCCTCTTGGCGGTGGACGCCACCGCCCAAGCCAACTCGGGGCACCCGGGCATGCCCATGGGCATGGCGCCGGCCGCCCATGTGCTCTGGAGCCGCCACCTCAAGCATTCCCCCTCCAACCCCCAATGGCCGGACCGCGACCGGTTCGTGTTATCCGCCGGCCACGGTTCGATGTTGATTTATGCCCTGCTTCATCTTCACGGCTATAACTTATCGCTGGAAGAAATAAAGAATTTCCGCCAATGGGGCAGCAAGACCCCGGGCCATCCCGAATACGGCCACACGGAAGGTGTGGAAACGACGACCGGTCCTTTGGGCCAGGGGATCGCTACCGCCGTGGGCTTTGCCATGGGCGAGCGCATCATGGCCGCCCGTTTCGGCGGTGAACTGGTGAGCCATAAAACCTGGGTCATCGCCTCCGACGGTGACCTGCAGGAAGG
>CAZHFP010000263.1:0-2095 GCA_964531065.1 uncultured bacterium | reverse complement strand
TTCAAGTCCGACCTCGGGCACCATTTTTACCAGTAAAACCCTAAGTTTTCTTCGAACCCACAGCAAGGCCTAAAGCCTCAAACAGCCGTTACACCTTTCCTTCTCTTATACGTCTCTTTTGAGGCCGCCCTGACTGTTTCCAAGGTCTTCATTCGGTCTTCCCGGTCAATCCGGTCATACCGCCTGAAAACCGCGCCTTCGATTAATCTTTTTATCTTGTTTCATCTCCTTTAACCCGCTTACGATTGAAACTTTGAAAGAACATGACATAATTCATACCCATGCAAAACACAACCATTCAGCCCATTGCGAAAACCTAAAAGAGGAGGCCCCATGTTTTTAAAAAGGTTGTCGATCCTATTCTTGGCCTTCCTTTCGATCTCCATCATCACTAATCAATCTCAAGCGCGGGAACGATTGAATTTTGACGCCGGTTGGCTTTTCCACCAGGGAGAAATCACGGGCTCCGAAATCGAAACCGGTTTGGTCCTCAATGGCTGGCGCAGTAAAGACGCGGGGAAGACCAAGCCCTCGGACGAACAATTGGCGGCACTAGGCGGAAAAACCGGCGGATCCGATTGGAAAGACGCTGCCAACGGCCAGGATGTCTTCAACCAACAGGTGGGTTTTGCCTGGTTCCGCATCACCCTTCCCAACAGCCCTGGTCCCAAGCGGATCCTTCATTTCGCGGCGGTGGACGACAATGCCACGGTTTGGGTGAACGGCAAAAAAATGATTTATCACGAAGGATGGAACGACCCATTCGATGTACCCTTGGACGAAGTTTGGAAGGAGGGGGAACCCAACGAGGTGGTGGTTTTAGTGGAAAACACTGCCGGCCCGGGGTATATCAAGGAAGCCGACCTGGTTGACTTCGGCAAAGAAGAAAAAATACCCCCAGCCGCCAAGATTGATTACAACGACAGTCCTTGGAAACCAATCCACCTGCCCCACGATTTTGTGGTGGAAGGAACTTTCGATCCCAAGGCAGACGGCTCCCATGGATTTCTCCCAAAAGACTCAGGCTGGTACCGTAAAAGTTTCGACCTTCCCATCGGCGACAAAGGCCGGAGCCTTTGGATTGATTTTGACGGGGTTTACCGCGACAGCCGGGTCTGGCTGAACGGAAAACTCCTAGGAAAACACGCCAGCGGCTATACCAGCTTCCGCTACGACATCTCGGACGCGGCCAATTACGGCGGTAAAAACAACCTTACGGTTTACGTGGACGCCCGGATCTCCGAAGGCTGGTGGTACGAAGGGGGCGGTATTTACCGACATGTCTGGCTTACCAAAGCCGATCCCCTGCATGTCAAACCCTGGGGAACCTATGTGGTTTCCAAACCCGCAGGAAACAAGGCAAGCCTCACCCTCGAGACCACCCTGACCAATCAATCCGGGTCTCCAGCTTCCTTTAAGTTGGTGTCCGAAATTAAAGACGCCAAAGGCAAAATCATCTTAAAACTTTCCAGCTCCGGTAAGGCGGCTTTGGGCTCTGAAATAAAGATCGTTCAAAAGGGCCAATTCAACAATGCTGTCCTTTGGTCCTTGGAAAATCCCTATTTGTACACTTGGGTGACCCGCGTGGAGAATGCCGGACAGGTTGTAGACCAGGTTGAAACACCTTTAGGCGTCCGAGATATCCGTTTCGATAAGGACAAGGGATTTTTCCTGAATGGCAAACCGGTCAAGATTAAGGGAACTTGCAATCACCAGGATTTCGCCGGGTTGGGTACTGCACTACCCGACCGCATTTTCACCTACCGCATTGAAAAGTTGAAAGAAATGGGCTCCAACGCTTACCGCTGTTCCCACAATCCCCCTGCTCCTGAGCTGCTTGACGCTTGCGACCGCTTGGGCATGCTGGTAATGGATGAGAACCGGAAACTGGGGGACAGCCCTGAGATACTTTCCCAGCTCGAGAGCATGGTCCTGCGCGACCGTAACCACCCCAGCATCTTTCTGTGGTCACTGTGCAACGAGGAATCTCTTCAGGGAACCAAGAAAGGACGCAGCCAGGGCGAGGCCATGAAGGGGGTAGTCAAGAAATACGATAAGACCCGCTTGGTGACCGCGGCCATGAACTACGGCTGGG
>CAZHFP010000262.1:0-2144 GCA_964531065.1 uncultured bacterium | reverse complement strand
AAACTTTTGAGACGGTGGCTCCCGGCGGGACTTCTGCCAGGGATGCGAAAGTAGACCTGCTGGCTTTTGGCGCCCATCCGGATGATGTGGAAATCGCCATGGGCGGAACCATTCTTTCCTTGAAGGCCAAGGGCGCCAAGGTGGTGGTTTGCCACTTGACCGACGGCGAGCCCACGCCCTATGGAAATCGAAAAACCCGGTTGAAAGAAGCGGAAAAAGCCGCGCGTCTTTTGAAACTGGATGATTACCTTGTGCTTTCTTTAAAGAACCGGGAGTTGCAAGACACACTGCCCGCCCGCCGAAAAGTTGCGGAAGTGATGCGTCATTATAAACCGGCCATGGTTTTCGCCCCCTACTGGGTGGATGCCCATCCCGACCATTGGGGCGGGAGCCAATTGGTGGAAGCGGCCCGGTTCTGGGCGAAACTGGTTAAGACAACGATGAGGGGCGAGCCTTGGTATCCTCCCAAGTTTTATTACCATCTTTGCTCGCACCTGCGCCCGAATGTCCAACCTTCTTTTATCGTGGACACCTCTAAATTTCATGAACAAAAACTATCCGCCGTGCGCTGTTACGAGAGCCAATTTTTGAAGAAGCCTGGAAGCAAAGCTTTGGAACATATCACCGTGACCAACCGCTATTTTGGGGCCATGATCGGCACCCAAACCGCGGAGCCCTTTTTCTCCAAAGAGAATTTAGGGATAGTGGATCCCCGGTTGTTTCTGTAAATCCCTCTGATTTTAAGGCTCTTTTCCCATTGGGAAAAAAGTATACTCTTGTATACTTTTTTCTTGACAGAGCTTTTGCCCCCCTTTAGGATAAGCCCGTAGGAAAAACAACCCCAATCCCTCCTTCGCTTAGGCAAAAGAGGGGCAGGCCCGCCTTTCCACAAGGGAAGGTGACCCCAACGATACCCACACTTTTTTGGAACTAAAAAATAAAACAATCCGTCAAAGTCTATGACTAGCGGATTTAAATCAATAAGGAGAAGGCGAATGGCGAACGAGAAACAAAAGGCTTTGGATTTGGCGATCTTGCAGATTGAGAAGGATCACGGCAAGGGCGCGATCATGAAACTGGGGGAGGCCAAGGTTCAGGATGTAAAGGCTATCTCCACGGGAGCCATTTCTCTCGATATCGCCACTGGCATCGGGGGAGTACCCCGAGGCCGTATTGTTGAGATTTACGGGCCTGAATCCTCAGGTAAAACCACTCTTACTCTTCATATCGTGGCTGAATGCCAAAAGGCCGGCGGGACGGCTGTTTTCATCGACGCCGAACATGCCATGGACCCGGTTTACGCCAAGAAATTGGGCGTGAACGTGGATGAGCTTCTTATTTCTCAGCCGGACTCGGCCGAGGAAGCCCTTCAAATCGCTGATACCCTTATCCGTTCCGGAGCCATCGACGTCCTGGTCATCGACTCGGTCGCCGCTTTGGCCCCCCGGGCTGAGCTGGAAGGTGAAATGGGAGACGCTCACGTGGGTCTCCAGGCCAGGCTGATGAGCCAGGCCTTGCGCAAGTTGACGGCCCTTCTTTCCAAGTCGCACACCTGCGCCATTTTCATCAACCAAATCCGTGAGAAGATCGGGGTTATGTTTGGAAATCCGGAAGTGACGCCTGGCGGCCGGGCACTCAAATTTTATGCTTCCATGAGGCTGGATATCCGCCGGGTTGAGGCCATTAAGAACGGCGATCAAAACATCGGCAATCATGTGAAGGCTAAGGTTGTTAAAAATAAGACGGCCCAGCCCTTCCGTGAAGGTCATTTCGACATCATCTTTGGCGAGGGCATTTCCAAGGAAGGCGCCCTGATTGACGTTGGCGTCGAGCTGGGAATCGTGGACAAGAGCGGCAGCTGGTTGAGCTTCGGGGAAAACAAAATCGGCCAGGGCCGGGACGCGGCCAAAACCTTTTTGAAGGAACACCCGGAGGTTTACGCCCAGATCGAGAAGAAGATCAAGGAAAAGTCGGGGCTGATCCCTGCGCCGGTTGAGAAGGAGAAGGCGAAAACGGAAGCTTCGTCGGTGCCGCTAGCCTCTCCGGCTGTAGCTTCTCCCAAACCCGCTTTTGCTCCTTCGAACGCCGTTCCCGCGAAACCGGTTTTGCCCGCCTCGAATGTTCCGCTTTCCGTTAAAGTCGAG
>CAZHFP010000261.1:0-2167 GCA_964531065.1 uncultured bacterium | reverse complement strand
ACGCGAAAATCCTGCAGGATCTTTATAACAAGATCTGGGAAAAGAACTGGGGATTTGTCCCCATGACGGACGAAGAGTTCAAATACCAGGTTAAAAAACTAAAAGATATCGTTTGGGCCGATTTCGTGGTTTTTGCCGAGGTGGATGGCAAGGCGATCGGATTTAACTTGGTCGTTCCGGACGTCAATCAACTGCTGATCAAGATGAACGGCGAGCTTTTTTCTAAGGAAGCGCCCTTCGCGCTTTTCACCTTTTTATTCGGCCTGGGTAAAATCAACGATACCCGGGAAATGGCCATGGGCATCCACCCGGATTACCGCAAAAAGGGTCTGGAAGCCATTCTTTACTTGGAAGCCTTGAAAACGGGCAAGAAACGCAAAATCAAGGGCGGCGAGCTTTCTTGGACCTTGGAAGACAACGAAGGCATCAACAGCGGCATCACGGCCATGGGCGGGAAAATCATCAAGAAGTATAGGATTTATGAAAAAAAGATTTAGTCTTTTAACAGCCGCGACGGCCCTTTTTTGGGCCAGAAACGTCTAATCCATCATGAAAAACAATCAAAAACAAATCCTGCCCCTCCTTTGGTTCGGTTCGCTTATTCTAACGGTCATTTGCGGCGCTTGGTCCTGCAGCGGCACTCCCGCGGGAGCGCAAATTTTTTTAAATATCAATAACGACACTGGCTGTAATGTTATCGCAACTTTAGATGGGGGAAACCCGGTCACTAACACTACAAGCGGGGGCCCCTACACTCTTTATACCAACGTTCCCAAAGGACAACATTCGGTCGCCATTAAAGGGCCCTTGGCCTCTTCCGCCGCCTGCAACTATGATATTTCGGGGGGCAACCAAACCATTACCGTCACCAATCCCTGCAGCGCGGTGAGCGGCACTTCCGGTTTTATCCTCGCCTGCAACTAAACCGGGTCTCGACCCCTTTCGCCGTTTTTAAATTCCGAAAATCATTCCAATCTCGATGGGCATCACCTTAATAGGACTGTCGGTGTAAGCGAACCCCGCGAAATGGCCCGAAGTGAAATCGTAAGCCACTCTCGCCTGTAGAAAAACCGAGGCACCCTCTCCTATTTTCAAGTCCAACCCGGCGCCGCCTTCGGCCAGTAAATCTACCTCATAAGCGTTGATGGGAACGCTGCCATTGCCCGTGGAAGGATCGTAAATCTCCGTATTATTGGAGCGGTTCTCGTTATAGGCCAATCCCGGACCCCCGAAAAGATAAGGACTCAAGTCCGAATCCAGGAGCCGATAGCGGGCCCACAAGGCCGCGTTGATCAGGTTTAAATTGTTGCCGCCAGTCAAAGGATCGTTCTTAGATCCATAGAGGGCTAAAGAAAGATCCAGCCAAAAGGTCCATTGGGTTGAAAGGCGGATTCCCGTTCCCAAGTTTAAATTGAACGCGTTGGTATAGGCACTGGCCAACCGGGGGCTCAAAGGAATTCCGATGCCCACCCCCGTCATGGACAGCCAAGGAGACTTTTTTTTGGAATAGGGCACGGTGATTTCAGCCGGCTTTAACCCGGCCGGAACCGAAAGCAAGGGCGGCACGGGGCTCGGCGGGGGTGCCGCTTTCGACAACGTCGGAACGGGACTCGCCAGCGGAACTGGGATGGCATCACCCGCCGCCCAAGTCAAGGGGGGAACGATTATCCACAAAACAACCGCCAATATTTTTCGTGGCATGTCTCTCCAATCCCCTTTTATCCGGTCTTTAAATTCTAGACCTGGACCCGATCGAGCGCCAGATATGATTTTGACGTTCCATCCCACGAAACCGTGTTTCCCCTGGTTGTTTTAGTCCCTCGGCCCCTTTATGCTATTTGGCAATGAACCCACCTGCCCCAACCTATGAAGTCCTCATCCGGGAATCCCACTTGGACAGCTTCGGCCACATGAACAACGCGGCTTATTTAGTTCTTTTCGAGGAAGCCCGTTGGGAATTCATTACCCGCAACGGCTACGGCCTCAAAAAAGTCCAGGAGCTGCAGCAAGGACCCATTGTTTTGGAGTTAAACTTGAAGTTTCGGAAGGAAATTACCCTGCGGGAAAAAATAAAAATTACGGTCGAACTGCTCGAGACGAAGAAAAAGATCAGCCGTTTCCGGCAGGCCATGATCAAGGAAGACGGCACGGTCGCCACCGAGTTGGA
>CAZHFP010000260.1:0-2196 GCA_964531065.1 uncultured bacterium | reverse complement strand
AATCTTCTTGCTTTTGTATTTCGCCGCGGCCTTCACGAATTCTCGGAACAGGGGATGGGGCGTTAAGGGCCGGCTCTTCAGTTCCGGATGAAATTGTACCCCCACAAACCAGGGGTGGTTGGCCAATTCAATCATTTCCACCAGATTACCGTCGGGCGACAGACCCGAAAGTTTCATTCCCTTAGCCTTGGCCCGATCCCGGTAAATATTATTAAACTCGTAGCGGTGCCGGTGTCTTTCATGGATCAGGGTCTGTTTGTAGGCCTGGTAGGTCTTGCTTCCCCTATCTACCTTGCAGGGGTAAGATCCCAGCCTCATGGTTCCGCCCATACCCTGGATCTTTAATTGATCGGCCATCATGGAGATAACCTCATCGGGCGTATTCGAGTTAAATTCCCCGCTATTGGCCTGTTTCAGCTTCAATATATTGCGGGAGAACTCAATCACCGCACATTGCATCCCCAGGCAGATCCCGAAGAAAGGAATCTTTCTTTCCCGAACGTAGCGGATAACGTCTATCTTCCCTTCAATCCCCCGGTCGCCGAATCCTCCGGGGACCAGCACACCCGACACCCCCTTGAGCATGGCGGCCGCGCCCTTCTTTTCCACTTCTTCCGAATCCACCCAGCGCAGTTTCACCTTCGTTTGGTTTGGTACACCGGCATGGATGAAGGACTCAATAATGGACTTGTAGGCGTCGTGCAATTCCACGTACTTGCCCGCGATGGCGATCTCCACTTCTTTTTTAGGATGGTAGACCTGGTGCACGAATTTGGCCCACTGGTTGACGTTGGCATGGGCCGGAGATTTTAATTTCAATTTTTTAACAATAAAATCATCCAATCCCTGGAGGTGAAACAAAAGCGGAACCTCGTAGATGGACTTGGCGTCCACCGCCTCAAATACCGCGCCCGGCTCCACGTTGCAAAAGAGGGATATTTTCGACCTTACGTCCTCACTCAATTCCCGAGAAGTGCGGCAAAGAATCATGTCGGGCTGGATACCGATGCCCCGCAGTTCGGCGACCGTTTTTTGGGTCGGTTTGGTCTTCAGCTCGCCCGCGGCGGAGATATAGGGGATCAGCGTCAAGTGGATGTTGAAGGTATTGTCCTTGCCCACGTCGAAGCGGAATTGGCGGATGGCTTCCAAAAAGGGCAGGCTTTCGATGTCACCCACGGTTCCGCCCACTTCCACAATACAGACATCCACCTTTTGCTCGCTGGAGATTTTCAAGATGGCTTCTTTAATTTCATTGGTGATATGGGGAACCACCTGAACGGTTTTTCCCAGGTAATCGCCGCGCCGTTCTTTCGAAATGACCGCGTTGTAAATTTTGCCGCTGGTAACGTTGTTCGACCGGCCGAGTTTTACTGATAAAAACCTCTCGTAATGCCCCAGGTCCAGGTCTGTCTCGGCGCCGTCATCGAGCACGAACACTTCCCCGTGTTGGTAGGGGCTCATGGTTCCCGGGTCCACGTTGAGGTAAGGATCAAATTTAGCGATGGTCACCTTGAGGCCCCGGCTTTCTAAAAGCCTCCCAATGGAAGCGGACGCGATGCCCTTCCCCAGGGATGAAACCACGCCGCCGGTCACGAAAATATATTTAGTCATAAAGTCTCCCTGACAGCTGATAACTGACAGCGGTCAGCCGTCAGCGAAAACCCCTTAAAATTCAAAATCATCATTTCCCCCTCAAGTATTTCTCGACCTTCCGTATGTCACCAGGAACATCCACCGCGATCGACTCCACCTTCCGGACCGCCGCCCGGATAACAACGCCGTTTTCCATCGCCCTAAGCTGTTCCAATTTCTCGGTCAATTCCAGGGGCGTTGGCTTGAGCTTCGCCATCAACCGGAGCCAACCCGGACGGTAGCCGTAAAGCCCCATGTGTTTGTAGGCTTTGGGCATGCCGCCATCCCGCGGGTGAGGGACCGGCGCTCGGGAAAAATACAGCACGTCGCCCTTAAGTCCCAGTACCGCCTTCACAATATTCGGGTCCAGCCATTCTCTCTTGTCCGTCAATGGAATCACCACGGTGGACATCAAAACCTTTTTGTCTTTTTGAAGCACTTCCACCGCCGCGTCAATGGCCTGCGGCGCCATCACCGGCTCGTCTCCCTGAATATTCACCACGATATCGATTTTTTGGTCCCGCACGGCGTAAGCAATCCGATCCGTTCCCGATTTCAGGGAAG
>CAZHFP010000259.1:0-2197 GCA_964531065.1 uncultured bacterium | reverse complement strand
CTTCCTCCACTTCGCCCTTGAGCTTGAGATAAAAGGCGCCGGTGTCCGCGTCGGCACCCATGGTTGAAACGAACAGGAACTTCTCCGCCTTTTGACGGGAAGTGATTCGTGCCAGTTTAAAGGCGTACTCGAACTCAATTTTTCGGTAGGCTTCCTGGCTGGGGGACTTCTTGCGGGTCGTGCCGAGGCAGCTAAAAATATCCTGGGCTTTCAATTGCCCCCCAATCTTTTCCAGCCGGTCGAAATCCACCACTATTTGTTTGAGTTTGGGGTGCTTCCAATCCAGGGGCTTGCGGACGAGGATGATAACTTGGCTGTAAGCGTCATTTTGAAGCAGTTCTTTCACGCAGAAGCCGCCCACGAGCCCGGTGGCGCCGGCAACAATGGCTTTCTTTTTCATAGCACTCCATCTGATTCATCCAATAAGTCGTTTAGGTGTCAGATAAAAATAATAAGTGATGCCTGACACCTTCCACTTATTTTTCAAAACAGTAAAGGCAATGGTTATAAAAACTGCAATTGTTGTTGGAGGCATCGAGCCAATATTGATTATTGTTTGAATCATCCTGTCCCATGATTCCCAGATCGTTCGTGGCCGCGCTGGTCCAGTCCTGGCAGGTATATCCCAGAGTATTGATAAGGCCACCTGGGGCGCTGCCTGTCCAAACCGATTGGTAGGTTTGGAGTTGGCCAAATTCATTTAAATTGAGCGTGGCTAACGGGGCTAATTCATTCGCGATGTCGCTGGTGCTGTTAAAAACCGTCTTCCCATCGAGACGGACCCAATGGGCGTTTGGAATTCGGCTGATGGCGTTTACCGTCGAAGTCGATAAAAAAGCGACCCAGTTTCCCTGCAGGGTTGCGGCTGCCGCCCTGGCGCTGCAAATGGCATCCCCGCCCACTAATCCGCCAAAATTAGGGGCAAAGGTGAGGGAAGTCACGAACATACGTTTGACTTTCAAGGGAGTAGGAGTGGGCGTTGGTCCAGGGCCTTTGGGATTGATGTAGTAAGGATTGCATCCAAAAATCAGAAGGGGTCCGATTAAGCAAACAAAAAACAAAGTGATTCGTTTCATTTGATATAACCTCGCGTGAATAGGGTTTACTTAATCCGGGCTCCAATATACCGGGAAAAGCGGCAAGGGGCATAGGAAAACCCAGCGAAGTTTTGGTGTCAGGACGACATTCTACAATTTCAATTTTAGTTTTGAGAATGTTAAAGGTTCTCCCAACTCCTGGGTGTTCGGTGCCAAAGGGATTAATGGTTGGCGATGAGATAAACCGCCATGAAGAGCCCTACGATCCCCAGTCCGACCGCGATGGCGATTCCCAAATAGGATGGTTTGAGCTCGGGGTTTCCACCCCGTTTTAAAATGGAAACGAACCGGACATAATCGAGAACCACCAAGACTTGAACCAAGACTCCCAGTAAAACCAAAAGAGTTCCAAACCACATGGACCAGCCCGTGGGAGAAGGCAAAGGGGCATCCGCCCGCGCTTGAATCATGCGAAGAAACAAGTTGAAACGGGCCACGACAAAACCAAAACCCATCAAGGCCAAACCGGTCCTGATCCAGGCTAGGAAAGTCCGTTCCTTCGCCCATAGGATTCGGGGATCGACATTTTTAAACGGTGGTTTTGTTGATGATTTCATGGCGGCATTTTCGCTCATTTATCAGCGAAATGCACCAGAGCGAACCAACAAGAAAGGGCTAGGTCTTGATTATTCAGAATTTAAAGATGGAAAAAGTGAATTCGAACGACCAACGCCCACCATTTCGGGTTTTCTTCGGATGATCCACTCCGCGATGAGAATATTGAGGAGCCATCCCTCGGCCATAAAGACCGTCCGAAAAAATTCCCCGTGAATGGATGGGAACACAAACCAGGGAATATGGGTAAAGACTTGTGTGCCGGCACCGAGCGCTAAAGCATAGGCCCGCATCATCCATGCGCCGTGAACCAGGAATTTTCTTTTCTGGATGGCCGCGATACTAAGCGCCAAAAACAAGGTCATCGCGCTTCCGACGGCGAGGCGGATGAGATAGAGATAAAACCCGTCGTATTTGATCCATGGATAAAATTGCGCCATCCACAATCCGGTGAGAGCCACGGTGAAACCAAGGGGGACCAAAATTTTCCCCGCGACCCGGTGATAGGCCAAATGCCGTTTTCGAAAGCCGGGCGCGAACTGGAA
>CAZHFP010000258.1:0-2204 GCA_964531065.1 uncultured bacterium | reverse complement strand
TTCTTTTGATGAAAAGGCGATTTTAGAGGCTGTCAGATATCTTTAAAAGGAATATACTTTGATCCGCTTCACATCACCGCGAGGGAGGCCTCCATGCGCAGCATCCAAGCCCGATGGGTATTTCTGATGACCTTGATCCTGGCCGCGCCGTTGGGCGCTTGGGAAAGATCCGGCGTTTTGGCCCCGCCGGAAGTTAAAAAAGAACAAGACGCGATTATGAAAAGCCTGGTCGAGGGCAACCGGCACCATATGAAGCACCAGGACTCGCTGGCCGGCGAGCCCCACATCATGATCGTCAGCTGCGCCGATTCCCGGGTTCCCCCCGAAACGGTTTTTAACTTGAAGGCGGGTAAAATTTTTACCACCCGCGCCTTCGGCACCATCGTGGACAAGAGCATCCTGGGGAGTTTGGAATACGGCGCGGAGCATTTAAATTGCCGGGTGCTGGTAGTATTGGGGCACACGAACTGCAGCGCCTTGAAGGAGGCCATTGAGGAGCACGACCATCCCCGGTCCGATTGGCGGTCCCTCAACCAGCAGGATTTAAATGAAAGGCTTCAGCCCGCGGTCAATGCCATCGAGGATAAGACCCTCTTGGGCGAGGCGAGGCTGGACGCGGTGGTCCGGGCGAATGTCTTGAACACGATCAACACCATCCGCCAGCAGAGCCTGGTGCTTTGGAACATGGAACAAAACGACATGATCAAGATCGTCGGGGCCGTCTACCATCTGGACAGCGGCAAGGTGGAATGGATCAAGCAGTAGGACAAAAGCAATTTTGAATTTTTAATGTTGGTGGGGCGGCTCCAAAGGCCGCCCTTCGTTTTTAACGGAGGCGGGGATTGATCATCGGCGTACCGAAGGAAGTCAAAGACAACGAGTACCGGGTGGGGATTGTTCCCGGCGGAGTGGAAGAACTGACCGCGGCGGGCCACCTGGTGTTGATTGAAAAGGGCGCGGGGTTGGGCAGCGGCATCACCGACGGGGAATTTAAAGAGGCCGGCGCCGAAATCATTACCCGCAAGGATGAGTTGTTCCGCCGTTCGCAAATGATTTTAAAAGTGAAGGAACCCCAAGCCGCCGAGTTCCCCTTAATCCGCCCGGGCCAAATTCTTTTTTGCTATTTTCATTTCGCGGCCTCCCTGACGCTCACCCAGGCCATTCTGAAGACGAAGTCCACGGCCATCGCTTACGAAACCATCCGGCTGGCCTCGGGCGAGCATCCGCTTTTAACCCCCATGAGCGAAGTGGCGGGAAAAATGGCCGTTCAAGAAGGCGCCAAATATTTAGAAAGATCCATGGGGGGCAAGGGCATTTTGCTCGGCGGGGTCGCGGGAGTTCGGCCCGCGAAAGTGGTGATATTGGGCGGAGGAGTGGTGGGACTGAACGCCGCCAAAACCGCCGCCGGGTTGGGCGCCCGGGTCACGGTGCTGGATGTGAATCCCAGCCGCTTGCGGCACCTGGAAGATATTTTGCCGAAGAATGTCATCACGCTGGTTTCCAACCGCAGGGTCATCCGCGAGGAGGTCCGGGACACGGATCTTTTAATCGGGGCAATCTATATAGAAGGGGCCAAGGCGCCCCGCTTGGTGACGGAAGAAATGGTCAAGCAAATGAAGCCCGGATCGGTCATCGTGGACGTGGCCATCGACCAGGGCGGCTGCGTGGAAACCGCCAAGCCCACCACCCACAGTCATCCGGTTTATACCAAGCACGGCGTGGTTCATTATTGCGTCACCAATATCCCCGGCGCCGTGGGGATGACCTCTACCTACGCCTTGACCAACTCCACCCTGCCCTTTGTGCTGGAGATCGCCCGCCACGGTTATAAGGATGCCGTCAAGAAAAACCCTGCCATCGCGCACGGCCTCAATATCGACCAGGGAAAAATAGTCCATCCGGCGGTCAAGGCCGCGTTCCAGAAAAAAAGCTGAAAGCCGTTTTCAATGGATGTTTTTCAATGGATAAAACGGGGGTGAGTGTTAAGTTAAGGAGGATCGAGCCGGGTGGTTCCGCCCCTGTCCTTTCAAAAGGAATTTATATAGTTAAATCCCTTTTTTCGGATTTTGGCGTAGTTTGTCATTGCGAGGAACGAATTTTGTGACAAAGCAATCTCAGTTCATGGGTTGTGTTCGCTTTACGACGGACACCGACTCATCAACTTCGAAAGGCCTATTAAATACCCAATAACTGGGGTTGCTTCG
>CAZHFP010000257.1:0-2209 GCA_964531065.1 uncultured bacterium | reverse complement strand
ACGCCTCAGGACGTGGCCCGTACCATTACGCAAAAGGGTCTTCGCATGTTCCAACAGTTACAAGTCCCCATCATCGGCATCGTCGAAAACATGAGCGGCTTCGTCTGCGAGCATTGCCACGAAGTGACGCCGATTTTCAAAAAGGGCGGCGGACGGAAAATGGCGGAAGAGTTGATGGTTCCCTTCCTCGGAGAGGTTCCCTTGGAAGCCATCATCGCGGCGGACGGGGATTACGGCGTGCCGACGGTAGCTTCCCACCCGGACACGGTCGCAGGCAAAGCTTATGACGCCATGGCCATGCAGATGGCCTCTCAGCTTTCCATCATCAACGCCAACACCGCCAAGGTCACAGCCCGCCCGAAAGAAGTGGACACCAATGACCCCTCGGTCACCACGATTAATTGGGAAGATGGAAAAATTTCCCGCTATCCCAACCGGTACCTCCGGAGCATGTGTCCCTGCGCCCAATGCGTGAATGAGGTGACGGGAGAGCGCATGATCAGTCTGGATTCCATCGACCCAGCGGTCCGCATCACGACCGTGGCGCCCGTGGGGCGCTACGCCCTGCATTTCCAATGGTCCGACGGCCATGGCACGGGATTATATTCCTTCGACACCCTGCGCAAGCTGGGCGAATAACACCCACGGCGGATTAACCACAGAGTGAACAGAGTTACACAGAGTACGGCAAAACCGAGCGAACCATTTTCGCCACCGATACACTCCGATGAACACCGATAGAGAAATTCCCTTATTCCGATTCTCCAATCCGTGTGAATCCCTTTCATCTTTTGCAAAATTGCCCCAGTCTTGCTGTTGTCCATTAAATCCTTACTCTGTGTAACTCTGTTCACTCTGTGGTTAATACCCTTTTTTCGGCTTGCTATTGAGAATGATTTTCAATACCATTTAGACCACTCTCGAAAGGCTTCCGTGAACCGCCAACTGAAAAATCTATTTTTACTCTTTTTTTTTACCGCCCTTCTTTTCCCCAGATTCGCCGCCGCGGAAGACGCCGCCGAGCAGTCCCCCCGTTTGCTTGTGCATTTGCTCGATTACCTAGCCGGAGATTACGGCGGAGCGGTGAAGAACGGGAAGATCCTCAGCGTCTCTGAATATAAAGAACAACAAGAGTTCGTCGCGAAAGCCGTGGAGTTATCTCTAACCCTCCCGGAAATCAAAGCCTCCCCCGAAGTGCAGGGCCTCGTTCAAAACGTCAACAACCTTATCCAAGCCAAAGCGGACCCCGATAAAGTCGCGGCTGCGGCCAGGCAAACCCAGGCCAAGGTTATCGCCCTAGTTCACCTGCCCTTCGCTCCCGAAAGCTGGCCCAACCTGATTTCCGGCCGGCAGATATTTCAAACCACCTGCTCCAAATGCCACGGCATGGAAGGCCGGGGTGACGGACCCGCGGCTCCCGGGCTTGCGACGAAACCCGCGAATTTTCAGGATATGAACAAGATGCGGGAGATGACTCCCTTCCAGGTTTTCAACACCGTGCGTTTGGGCGTTCCGGGAACGCCGATGGCTCCCTTCCCTTCTTACACCGACCAAGACACTTGGAACGTCGCCTTCTTTATATTGTCCCTGCGCTACCAAAAATCAGCCCCGGCCAGCCAAACCCAATCCCTTGCTCCTCTACAGGACTCCTTTAAACTTTCGGAGGACCAGCTTTTAACCGCCGCCGCGATCGTCCCCGAAACGCAATTGGAGAAAAAACTTTCGGGAACTCCCGATCAAAAAAATCTACAGCTCGCCTCCCTTCGCCTTCATAGCTCCACAAACGGGGCCCAGGCCTCCTTGAATTTTGCCCAAACCAGCCTCCAAGAAGCCCTGACCGATTACCAAGCCAATCATTTCGAATCGGCTTCCCAAAAGGCCCTGGCGGCCTACGTGGAAGGTGTGGAGCCGGTGGAACCCCGTTTGAGAGCCAATGACCCCAAGAGTGTTACAGACCTGGAACAATTGATGGGCCTGGTCCGCTCCGCCATCAATGGGCGTGAACCGGTTAACGTGGTTGGCCTCTCCGTCGAGAAAGCGTCCGACGCTTTGACCCGAGCCGCCGGTCTACTTCAACAACAAGCGCCCTCGCCCTGGCTGACCTTCACCTTGTCCTTCGGCATTCTGCTTCGGGAAGGATTTGAGGCTCTCCTCTTGATCGTGACGTTACTGGGGATTATCCGGGCCTCCGGCGCGAAAAAAGCCAGGC
>CAZHFP010000256.1:0-2216 GCA_964531065.1 uncultured bacterium | reverse complement strand
AGGCCGTTGAAGGCCTTTCTTTTGGAAGCTTTGTCCGGTTCGTGACTGCTGGGATCCCCGTTTCCAACACCCGCAATTTGGGCGGGGCCCCTTAACTCGAAAGCGACTTGATTGTCCGCGGTTGGAACCAGGCGGCCTTCCTTATCTAAAATCTCCACTGTAACAGGGGCCACATCCTCCTGATCGGCTTTTAAGTCAGTGACGTAAGGATTTAGCCTGATGGAATAGGGCGTTCCGGTCGTTTCCACTTTGGATTCGACGGCCACTTTCCCGTTCTTCCAGCCCCGGGCCAAAAGAATCCCCGGTTTGTATTTTACCTTCCATTCCAAGTGGCCTAATTTCGGAATTTCTTTTGTGCCGATCAAGCCGCCGTTCAAGAAAAGCTCCACCCGGTCGCAATTGCCGTGGCACCAAACCTCAATTTCTTGACCCTCTTTGCCCTTCCAATTCCAATGAGGGAACAAATGCAGAACCGTTTCCTGGGTCCACCAGGATTTGTAATAGTAGTAATTATCTTTTGGAAAGCCACAGACATCCAAAATTCCAAAATGAGAATTGATACAGGGCCATTTATACGGAGTAGGCTCACCGCGGTAATCGAAGCCCGTCCAGATGAAAGCGCCGGCCAAATAGGGCCTTTCGGCCACGGGGCGCCAGGCATCTTCCGCCGGCAGGGACCACATCGTGTGGTTGACATCGTAGGCACTGACATAGCCTTTGGCGGGATTGGTTTCGTAAATTCCCCTGGAGCAGAGCGTGCTCGCGGTCTCACTGCCGAAGAGGGGCGTCCGGGGGTTGTTTTTTCGGAAGTCTTCATATTGGTTGATGTTGTAATTGATGCCCTCGACATCCACGACGCCGCGGATGCCGCCCTCAAAAGCGTAATTGACCGCCGCTGTCACGGGCCGGGTTTTATCGTACCGGCGGATCACTTTTTTCATGGCTTCCCCCCGGGCCCGGCCCGCGGGGGTTCCTTGTTGGGGCTCTTCATTGCAGATGGACCAAAGGATCACGCTCGGGTGGTTGCGGTCACGAAGCACCATGGTCTTCACCTGTTCCAACACATCGGGAGAATTCCCCAGGCGGCGGTTCTCGTCCACCACCAAAATTCCCAACCGGTCGCAGGCGTCTAAAAGTTCAGCGGCGTGGGGATGGTGGGCGCAGCGGTAAGCGTTGGATCCCATCGCTTTCAATTTTTCCAAGCGGTAGGTGAAGAGCCGGTCGGGAAGGGCCACACCAAGTCCGGCGTGATCCTGATGGTTGCAAGTCCCCTGAAGTTTTACCGGCTTATGGTTAAGGAAAAACCCCTTGTCGGCGTCAAACCGGATGGACCTTACACCGAAATGGGTTTCGACCCGATCGACGACCTTTCCATCCTTTTCAACCGTAGTGATAAGGCGGTAGAGGTGGGGATCTTCGAGGGACCATAAATGGGGATGCAACAGTTTTCCTTTTTGGACCACACCTTTATTCCCGTTCGATGGCAGGGAGCCCTTTGATGAAATTTTCAGGACGGTCCGGCCTTTGGAGTCCTTCACCTCTGAGAAAATTTTAAAGACGGCGGGGTTTAGGGATTTGTTGATGAGGCTGGTCTGGAGGGTCAGGTGGGCTTTGTTTTTTTGGAGAGTTGAGGCGACATAAACGCCGTTGGGTTCTACATGGAGGGAATTGGATTTATTCAGCCAGACATGGCGGTAGATCCCGCCTCCTTCGTACCACCAGCCTTCCGTCGCCCGGGCATCTGCCCGGACTGCCAAGGTATTTTTTTCACCGAATCGGACTAGGTCCGTAATGTCATAGCGGGAGGGAGTATAGCCGCTCGCGTGGCGTCCCAAGAGGCGCCCGTTCAACCAGACCCGGCTGTTGCGGAAAATCCCCTCAAAGTCGAGCCAAATTCTCCGGCCCTGATCGGCGCGGGGAAGCGTAAAATTTTTCCGGTACCAACCGATTCCGGGTTTGAGGTACCCGTTGTAATCGTCGCCCTTGGGGTCGAATTTTTCTTCCGCTACGAAGTCGTGGGGTAAATGGACCGGTTGCCAATGGCTATCGTCAAACCCTTCCAGCGCCGGACCTAGCGTCCGGGCGGCGCTGGTTTCCAAATCAGCCTCGGCCACAAAACCGCCTCCATAAGTGTTTTGAACCAGCACGAGTAAAAAATTGGATCCGGAAGGGTTCCAGGCTGAATCCAACGGAACGTCAAAGGCGTCGATCCAGCG
>CAZHFP010000255.1:0-2217 GCA_964531065.1 uncultured bacterium | reverse complement strand
ATTACAGCGGGATCGAGTTCAACTTGATCGACGGAATGTTCACAAGCTCTCGAAACGCCCACAATGAATTGCTTCAAACCGCCGCGACTACCGGATTTATCGGGCTGGCCGCCTATCTCGGCGTCCTGGCGGCCTTTGGCTGGATGTGGTGGAAGGCCTACCGCCGTTCGAGCCCGGAGTCCCAATGGCTTTTAATTGGAATCTTGTCCGCCGCCGTTGCCTACCACGTCCAAAATCTCTTTAGCTTCGGCGTGGCGGCGATTAACTTTTTGTGGTTTATTTTCCTGGCGGCGGTTCAATTTTTTTACCGGAAAGCGGCGCCGGAAGCTGGTTCTGATTTTTACTCCCGGCCCCTATTATTTTTCAAAAAAACCGCCATCGGCATTATTTTGGTACTGATCCAGTTATTCACCCTGCCAAGACTCGGCGCCGATATTGCCTTCAGCCGCGGCAACGCCGCGTCCGATTTATTGAAAAGACATGATCCTCAAACTTCTTCTTCTGAGCTTCTTCAGTATTCCGATTACGGAATTGACGAACTCAAGAAATCGATCAATCTTTTTCCCTTCGATGTGAAATACCAGCTTTACTTAGGGTTGGCCTATGAACAGAGGGCCACCTTGGAAACGGACCATTCCCGTGATTGGCTGCTGCAGGCCCTGTCCTGCTATCAAAAATCCGCCGAAATGAGCCATGCCAACGCCTACTATTACAATGACGAGGGACGGGTTTATAACGCCTTAAGCGTTCAGGATCCCGCGGCCCTTGTCCCCGCCGAAGAAGCCTACCGTATGGCCGTCCATTGGGCGCCTGCCAGTCCCTATTTCATCCTCAACGAAGCCGCGGCCTTAGAAAAAATCGGAAAAAACAAAGAATCGCAGGAACAGATGGCGGCGGCCTTTACTTTAAGCCCCGACTTCACTTCCAAAGTGCTTTCTCAAATGGCTTTTGAAGCTTATCGGAGCGGGGACAAGCAAACGGCCTTTGAGCGCATCAACCAGGCCGTCACGGGGGATGCTTCTAGTCCCGAGGCTTTTTATTGCAGGGGAATACTCTATTTGTCGGAACGGGAGAAGAAAAAAGCTCGGGCGGACTTTGAGACGGTCAAAAAACTAGGGCCAACTCCGGAAAAGAATCCTTCGATTCAAAATTTAGATCAGTTCCTCGAGCAAGCCGAAAACTAGTCGGCGGCAAAAATTCAATGGGTCACCCAAACTTCTTTTGGATGGAACGGTTCGCCGGCATTTCGAAATAACGGTATGAAAGAACCGCGATGCCAGTAACGGCCAAGGTATACAACCCGAACAAAAGGAATACATTGACAAAACCGCTCAAATTTTTAAAAACCGGAAGCATGAGATAAATGACAACGACGTGAAGTAAATATATTCCATAACAATATTTACCCGGCAAGGCGAAAAGCTTCAGCCATCGGGATTCGAAAAGGGGCAGGTGGATCCCCCCCAGCAATACTAAGAAAACACCCAAATCGATGAGGGGTGTATTAAGAATTCCCGAGGCTTCATTAAAAAAATTGGTTCCACCCGTCAAAATGGCCAGTCCCCCCGTTCCAACAGCGGTCCAATTCCAAAGCGTTTGCCGGAGCAAATAGGGGCCAACCTCTTCGCAAAGAAGGTAAAGCAAGGCGCCCATCGCGATCGCCCCATAACACCACACGTCGCTCCAGGTGAAAACAGGTAAAGCGCCTGGCGGCGTGAGTAAAGATCCCAACCACGAGACCCCCCAACACAGAAAAACCAGGGTGGTGAGAACTCCAGCGATGACCTTTTTCCGTCTGGATGCCTTCAATAGCATTGGATAACAAATATAGAATTGCTCCTCAATGGCCAGGGACCAAAAGAGCGACCAATGCAGTCCCAGACCCATCCAATTGGTTTTAAGAAAATTGCTCGTCCAACTAAAAGAAATTAAAGTCATCAAGGAAGACCAAAAGGTTAAATCAAACGGGTCGTGGGGTAACTTGAAACAACGGAAAAATTCCAGGGAATGGTCTCCGGCCAAGAATCCCGCGAATCCAATAAAACCAACCCCGATAATAATTTGAAGAAAAAAAAGCGGAAGAATACGGCCGGCCCTTCGAACGTAGAACCAAGAAGGTTTGAACTGGAATAGACCGCCCGGACTCCGATCAATGATCCTCGTGATTAAAAAACCTGAGACCACAAAGAAAACCGTGACGGCGGGACGCCCCTCCGA
>CAZHFP010000254.1:0-2226 GCA_964531065.1 uncultured bacterium | reverse complement strand
CCGTTCATAAAGTCGGTTTCTTTGATGGCGACCGACTTGTCGTTGGGATAGATGCAGGAAGAACCCATGAACAATAATTCTTGGACCCCGCTCTTGCGGGCGCCTTCCATCACGTTGGCCTGGACCACCAGGTTCTCGTAGATGAATTCGGCCTGGTAGGTTTCGTTGGCCCAGATGCCTCCCACCCGGGCGGCGGCCAAGAATACCACGTCGGGTTTTTCCTTTTGGAAGAAGGCTTCCGCGTCCACTTGGCGGATCAGGTCCAGCTCTTGGTGGGTGCGGTAGACGAGGTTGTTATAGCCCTGGGCCTTTAAAACCCGAACGAGCGCGCTTCCCACCAGGCCCTTGTGGCCCGCTACATAGATTTTAGAGTTCTTGTCCATGGCCTCAGATTATAAAACAGTTAGAAGACAAAAGTTAGGAGTTAGCAGAATAAATCACCCTCTTCGAAACCAAGGTCAAACTGTCGAACGGCTGGCGGGGCAGGGCGGGGTGATAGAGGCTTAAACGAGCATCGTTTTTAGTTGGCGGTCCCACTCGTCCACAATAAATTTTTTTGAAAAATGAACCCGGTAAACCTCGTGGCAGTGGCTGAACATTTTTTCCTTCGCGGCGGCATCGTTGGAAAATTCAATCAGCTGTTGGGCAACCACCTCCAAGTTCTTCCCATTCAAGACCCAGCCTACCTTGTATTCCTCAATCCAACGGGCAATGGCCGAAGTGTCATCCCCTTCGAACAAGACAGGCCTTCCCACGGCCAGGGCACCGAAAAATTTGGAAGGCACCGCCACGCCCGTGTAGGCGGACCTTAGACTGACAATATGGATGTCGGGGGCCGAGAGGCGGGCGGATAGCTTGTCCAGGGAAACAAAGGGTGCGAAATGAAGATGGGTGTCTTCCGGCCCAATGGCGGCCTTGAGCTCGGGCGTTCGGTTGCCGCGAGGGCTGAAAGCAAAAACCACCTGCGCCCCGGCCCTCAAGCCGGGGTGCGGGGTTTGGTTGTGCTGATCCTGGAAGCCAGAGCTTGCGGCGGCTTCAAAATGGGGATCAGCAGCCTGGGGAACTCCGGTGGTTCCTTTTAATTTACGGGCCAGCTCCAGGGTCCGGTCAAAGCGGTGGGGACGGCTTAGGTTCCCCGAATAAAGAAGCCCCAATTTCGCGCCGCCAAATAATAGTTTCCGTTCTTCGGGGTCAAAAGCCATCGGCTGGGCCGGTTCTTCCAAAGCCCAAGGCGTCAAGGTCACTGCTTTTGTAGTGATGCCTTTCCAAACACCTTTCACCGGTTTTGATTTTTCCCCTTCTCCCTCGATGGGTTCGACATGGCTAACCATTTGGGGAGAAGGCCGGGATGAGGGTGCTGTTTGTTTTAGGCCGTTATTTCCCTCGCCCCGAACGGTGAGCCTAGCCGAATCCGTTGCGGGAGAGGGTAGGGTGAGGGGTGCCGTTGGTGTTCTTTTTACTTCGGTGTATTGTTCCAGCCTTTCCCTCATGCAGGACCCCAGGTCCACAATCAGGTCGCAGGAGGGATAGATTCTTTTAAGAAAAAACCTCAAGAAGCGGACAATGAACCCCTTTTCCGTGACCATGCTCTCCGCCACCGCGTAATCGGGGTAGAGGTCGAAACACCAATGGGCGATTTTGGTTCGGGGCCAGAAAATGCGGAAGAAGGGCGCCAAGAAGATCGCGAAGATCGGATCGGTGCCGATGATGACCACCTCCGGTTTATTCATCGTGAAGAGGGCCCGGATTTTCCAGGAAGCCTCCACCCAAAGGGCATTCAGGATCCTTCCCCAAAATAAATGCTGGTGAAAGCCCGGCCGCCAAACCCGCCTAACCTTCACGCCATTGAGGATTTCCGGTTTGGTCGTGTAGACGGCATCCTCCTGATGGCAGCTCCGGTTGGAAGGCCAGGCCTCAACAACATGTCCCTTCGCCGCCAATCCCTCGCCCAATTGGGTAAATTCAATGGCGCTGACGACATCGTCCGGCGCGTAAAACTGATAGAGAAGAAGAATTTTAGCCAAGATCAGTAAAGTCCATTCTGTTAGAAGTTTTTATTATTATATTTGTTCTTGGTTCGTTAGTCTCTCGCCTTGCTGAGAGCGGACAGCGGCTCGCCTCGGCGTAGCCTTAGCGAAGCCGGGAGGGCGGACGACGGTCTTTTCACGGCATCCACTCCGGCGCTGGCCAATCATCAACACCCACCCAGTGTAAAACAACCCGTCC
>CAZHFP010000253.1:0-2240 GCA_964531065.1 uncultured bacterium | reverse complement strand
GGGACGCCTTTTGGCGGCATGGTGCCGGAAAGCTTTTGGCTGACTAAGGCCCTCATCTTCGACTTCGACTGGGTGCTCCGTGATTCCACTAACCAAAACTACAACCGGGAAGATTTTCCCGAGCCGACGCCGGTCGAGGCGTTAAAACTTTGCTACTGGCTTTTGCGGGGTTTTGAAGTCCGCATTGTTCTGACTTCCAATTTAAAACAAAGCAGGGTAGTCGAGGAATTGGCAAGGATGCACCTGGCGGAGGATTTCGACAATATCCGCTGTTTTGAGGATGTGACGGAGCTTAAACCCAAGACCGAGCTTCATCTCCTCTCCCTGGACATGATGGGGGTGAAACCTATTCGGGCTGTGGCTTTGGAGACGGATGTCTTGGGGGTTCAGGCCGCCAAGGCGGCGGGACTCTTTTGCGTGGGCACGCCGGAGCTTAAGGGTGTCGCGGATATGACCTTGGATTCCTTCATCGAATCGCCGCTCATCCACACGCTCGAGACCATCGATCGGCAAAAGCGGGAACTGCTGAGAATTAAATAGCCGCAAATCAGCGCAAATTTTCGCTGTTAGCGGCGGAATCTGACCTCTTTAAAACCACCCTCATCCCGGCCTTCTCCCCTCAAGGGAGAAGGGGAATAGAAAAAATTGAAAAAATTAATGTCCAAGCCAGGTTTGGACGAATTTGTTGATGGGGTTTTCGTATTGTCTCGCTACGCTGGGGAAGTCGTTGTGGTCGATGTTCTTCACCATCATCCATTGCTTCGGCTGGGAAGCCCCCTGAAACACCCGCCAACCCAATTCAATGGGAATAATCGTATCCTTTTCGGCGTGAATCATAAGGAGAGGGCAGGATCTCTCCGTGACGTATTTTTCTGTTTCAAATTTATTGTGGATCATCGAGGGCGTGATCAAGAGCCAGGGATTTCGAAGACGGCTGACGGCGTAAATGGAAGGGAAGGCTCCTTCCAGGATGAGTATCGCTGGATGGGTTTGGGTCGCCAGCCAAGCGGCGATGGAAGAGCCCAGCGAATGGCCCCAGATGACGATGTGATTGTCCTTAATTCCCTTGGCGGATACCCACTTGTAAGCGGAAAGGGCGTCGGCGTCAACGGCAGTCTCACTTAAGGGCGCCTTTTCGCTTCCGCCGTAACTACGGTAATCAAAAATCAACATATCGAAACCAAAATCGTAAAAAATTTTGGAGACTTCGGCCAATTGGGAAACGCAATCGGCGTTGCCGTGACAATATAAAAGGGTGGGGCGCTTGGGATCCTTATAGGGATGCTGAATCCACCAACCCGTCAGCGTGACTCCATCGGACGAGGGAAAAGAAATGTCCTGGAAGTCTAATCCATAGTTTTTAGGGGTCACGCCGGTCAAGGGAACAGGATGAAAGATCAATTTGTCCTGGAGGGCGTAATAGCCGCCGACGATGGACAAGTAAGCTAGGACTATAGGAATGAGAATGATTTGGAGCTGTTTCAATTTTTTCCTTTCGACCATAATTTTCTTAAGACATAAGCCGCAAGCTTCGGTTTTCGATCCCGAGTAAAAACACCTTTATAGTTCATGCCGTTGGGCCGGTGGGTGGCCTGGGCGGTTTTGAAGTCCGAAAGGTTCCAAACGTGGGCCCCGACTACATAGGGCTTCCTTCGAATCACTCCAATATACCTTTCAATCATCTCGGCCTGGTATTCCACACTGAACATTGTGGGCGGATCGGCGTGGCTTCCGGGAATGGCATCGGCCCCAAACTCCGTTACCAAAACCGGCTTCTTGAACTTTCGATAAAGTTCGTCCAAATCTTGGGAAAGACGGGGGATAGCTTTGTCCAAGTCGCCTGGCTCCGTATACCAGCCGTAATAGCGGTTCACGCAAACCGCGTCCAAAAACTCGAAAGATTCCTCGGAAACCCCTAGATAACTTACCAGAGTGATGGGCCGGGTTTTATCCAGGCTCCGGGCCAACCCGGCCAAGTTCTTGAAGAAGGCTTTCGCCGCCGGCCTGTGCGAGTGTGGTTCGTTGGCTAAGCTCCACATCACCACGCAAGGGTGGTTCTTGTCCCTTTCGATCATGTCCTTGGTAAATTGGCGGCAAAGTTTTAAACGCTTCGACAGGCCCTCTTTCTTAAAGAAAAGCCCGACGGCGGGAGTCTCGCCAATAACCAGAAACCCTAACCGGTCCGCCATGTCCATATCCTCGTCCGAATAGGGATAGTGGGTGGTCCTAAAGGAATTGGC
>CAZHFP010000252.1:0-2249 GCA_964531065.1 uncultured bacterium | reverse complement strand
TTGGTGGAAACCAGCCAGGACATTTTAGAAATGCGCGCCGCGGTTTTTGGATGCCACCGGGCCCGCACGGAGAAAAAATCGCCGATCGGCCTCATGGCCCAAACCACGCTGGACACCACAGGGCGCATGCTCCTGGGTACCGACATTGGGTCCGTCCTTTCCACGTTCTCGCGCCTCCCGATCGACGTCATCGGCATGAACTGCTCCACGGGTCCTAAGGAAATGAAAGACCCGGTCCGCTACCTGAGCCAATATTCGGAAATTCCCATTTCCACTATTCCCAACGCGGGACTCCCCGAAAACCGGGGCGGGCAGGCGGTCTATCCCTTGAAGCCCGAAGCTTTGGCCGCGGCGCTGAAGGAATTCGTCGAGGAGTTCGGCGTCAATGTTATCGGGGGATGCTGTGGGACCACTCACGAGCATTTGCGCCAAGTAGTAGAAGCTATCGGAAAACAAAAACCCAAAAAACGCGAGATCACCCATCTTTGTAATGTTTCTTCCATGATTAAGTCCGTCGCCATGGATCAGGAACCCAAGCCCGTGATCGTGGGGGAGAGGGTCAATTCCCAGGGCTCGCGCAAGATCAAGCAAATGCTTTTAGCGGATGATTATGAAGGGATGGTGACCGTAGGCCGGGGTCAGGCCGAGGGCGGGGCCCATGTGCTGGATATCTGCGTGGCCTTGACCGAAAGGGCCGATGAGAAAGACCAGATGAAGGCGGTCATCAAGAAGCTGGCTTTGGGCGTGGACACGCCGGTGATGATCGATTCCACCGAGGCCGATGTCATTGAGGCGGCGCTTAAAATTTATCCCGGAAGGGCGATGGTCAATTCCATCAACCTGGAAGGCGACGGTTCCCGCGTCAAAAAAGTTTGTCCTCTTATCAAAAAATACGGCGCCACGGTCGTGGCCATGACCATTGACGACATTTATTACGATAAATCCAAGCCCGCCGAGAAGGGCATGGCGAAGACCGCCGTCCGAAAACTCGAAGTCGCCAAGAAGATCACCGACATTTGCGTGAAGGAGTACGGCATCCCGGCTGAGGATATTGTCTTTGACGCCCTGACCTTCACCCTGGCCACGGGCGAGGAAGAATTCAGGAACAGCGCCGTTGAAACCATGGAAGGGATCCGGGCCATCAAGAAAGAAATTCCGGGCGTGCGCACGGTGCTGGGGCTCTCCAACGTTTCCTTCGGGCTTTCCAAGCAGGCCCGTGAAGTTCTCAACTCCGTCTTCCTCTATCACTGTGTCAAAGCGGGGCTGGACATGGCCATCCTGAACCCGGCGGATATCAAACCCTACTCCGCCATCGAGGAAAAAGAACGGAAACTGGCCGACGACCTGGTTTTCAACCGCGAAGTGCAGGCTTTGGCGAATTTCATACAGCATTTTGAGGGCAAGGGCCCGGTGGAGGCGCAAACCAAGGCCGACCCCACGGAAGGCATGAGCCCGGCCCAGAAAGTTCATTGGAAAATCGTCAACCGCAAACCTGACAAGATTGAAGAAAATATTGCCGACGTGTTGAAGGAAAAAACGCCGGTAGAGACTTTGAATGGCGTGCTTTTGCCCGCTATGAAAGAAGTCGGGGATAAGTTCGGATCAGGAGAATTGATTCTTCCCTTTGTGCTCCAGTCGGCGGAGGTGATGAAGCGGGCTGTGGCTTATGTGGAACAGTTCCTCGATAAAAACACCGCCACCACCAAGGGTACGGTGGTGCTGGCCACCGTTTACGGGGACGTCCATGACATCGGCAAAAACCTTGTGCGTACTATTCTTTCCAACAACGGCTACACGGTCCATGACCTGGGCAAGCAGGTGCCTGTTTCGGCCATTATCGCCAAGGCGCAGGAAGTGAAGGCCGACGCTATCGGCTTGTCGGCGCTATTGGTCGTGACTTCCAAGCAAATGCCCATCTGCGTGCAGGAATTGGAAAAATTAGGACTCAACTTTCCCGTCGTTGTCGGGGGAGCCGCCATTAACCGCCGCTACGGCTACCGCATCAGTTTCGTGGACGAAAAACTTTACGAGCCGGGCGTTTACTACGCCAAGGACGCTTTCGAGGGGCTCGATATCTTGAACGCCTTGTCGGACTTAGGAGCCAGGGAAACTTTCCGTAACCGGGTCAAGGAAGAAGCGCTCAATTCCAAGGCTTCTGGATTCGCTGACGCGAAGGTCGAGGAAGGCGAGGCGACTCCGGAAAAATATCCGCCCACGGTCAAGCCGGCCCTGTCCATTCCCAAAAACCC
>CAZHFP010000251.1:0-2261 GCA_964531065.1 uncultured bacterium | reverse complement strand
CGAGGTATTTGGAAAGGATCTTTCGTCCTCCTTCTTGCCGGTGGACGGCCAATCCAACGGCATCCGCATCACCGGGGTAGTCAGCGCCCCAACCATCACCAAACCAACCAGGGAAAATATGCTTTATTTCGTCAACCGCCGCTGGATCGCCAATCCGTCTCTGGGCCACGCCGTCATGACAGCCTTTCATACCTTGCTTCCCACCCGCCGTTTCCCGGTGGCTGTCTTGTTTATCGAACTGCCCGAGGACCAGGTGGACGTTAACGTCCACCCCACTAAGAAGGAAGTGAAGTTCGCCAAGGATCGAGATGTCTACGAGGCGGTGGTTAGGGCCATTCGAAGCGCCCTATTGTCGGCTCCTGGCTCGCTTCAGCCCTTGGCCCATGCGGAAAGTCATTCCGCTGGATCAAATCCAAGTCTTTCTTATTCCTCGTCGTTCGCATCCCCGACGATCTTAAGTGAGCCGGGGACTGTTTCGGGTCCCGTTTCTCCGGCCCTACCCAATCTCTACGACAAAATTGCCCAACGTTATGCGACGAGCGGGGAAGGAACCCCATCCGCGGATCATTTGGCCAGCTTTGTCGAGCATGGTTTCGGCAAAGACAGGTTTCAAGCCACGAAGATCGACCCTCAAGTATCACTTTATAATTTCAGCCAATTGTTCAATACCTTCATAGTGTTTCAGTCGGATTCGGAGATGTTTATCGCCGACCAGCATACGGTCCACGAGCGCCTCAATTATGAAAGGCTCATGAAAGGTGTAAGGGAAAAGGAACTGGAAGTTCAGCCCCTCTTGGTACCGGTGACGATAGAGTTAAGTGCCAAAGAGGCCCAGGTCCTCAAAAACAACACGGAAGCCCTGTTAGAGCTCGGTATGGAAACGGCTCCTTTTGGGGGAAATACCTTTCTCATTCGGAGCGTTCCGGCCGATTTGGCGGGGAAGAACCTGGTTTCTTTGGTCAAGGATTTAGTTGACGATCTGGCGGCCCAGGACGCGACCGGTGTCAAAAGCGCCAACCGCTTAGATCAAGCTAGGGAAAGAGCGGCCACCTTCATGTCCTGCCGAAGCGCGGTGATGGCGGGGGACCGCCTTAATGAGGAGCAGATGGTCGGGATGATCAACCGGATGAGAGAAGCTAATCTTCCTTTTACTTGCCCTCATGGACGCCCCACGATCCTTTCTATCCCGCTTTCCGAGCTTTATCGGCGATTCGATAGGCACTGAATTAACTTTCCCCCTCACCCTACCCTCTCCCTCGGCGTGGAGAGGATTAGAAGAACCTTGGGGATTGACGGTTTCTCCCTCGCCCTTAAGGGGAAAGGGCGGGGTGAGGGTGATTTAAAAGTCTTTCATTATTTGTTGGATGAGGTATATGCCTGAAAATTCCGAATTCCTAACTCCTCATTCCAAGTTGCCGATACTAGTCGGCCCGACGGGTGTTGGTAAATCCGAAGTCGCTTTCCAATTGGCTCTTCGGTTAAAAGCTGAGATTATCTCCGCTGACGCTTTTCAGGTTTACCAGGGCACCGCCGTTGGAACGGCCCAGCCCTCCCTGGAATGGCAAAAAAAGGTTCCGCATCATTTAATCGGCTCTCGGGATCCTTTTAAAAATTGGAACGCGGTGGAATTCGCGAGAGAAGCTAAACAAATTCTTGAACAAAGCCGGGTTAAAGACAAGAACTTCATAATTGTTGGCGGCGCTGGTTTTTACCTGAGGGCCTTGGTCGAGGGGGCGCCGGCTGGGTCTTCGCCCGATCCCGAAATCCGGGCTAGGGTGAGTGAAAAGTTGGTTGAATTAGGGAATGAGGGGCTTCATGCCTGGCTTAAGAGCTGTGATCCGGAGGCGGCGGCACGTCTGCATCCCAATGATACACAAAGGGTCAGCCGGGCCTTGGAAAAGAGTTTTGATGTTGTTGAAAAGCCCTCTGGATTAGAACCACTGGGTTCGGACAGGGTTACTTTTTTAGGTTTGGAGCGGTCCCGGGAAAATCTCGATAAAATACTTCAAGAGCGGTCCCGTTCGATGTGGGAAGGGGGGCTTTTAACCGAGACCCAGAAATTACTGGAAATCGGATTGCCGCCGGAGCATCCCCTTTGGGGGGCCATTGGTTACGCCGAAGCGGCGGCCCATCTTCGGGGGGGAATGACCCCAGCACAGGCCCTAGAACGAATATTCCGTCGCACCCGCCAATATGCCAAGCGTCAATGGACCTGGTTTAAACATCAGCACAGCGTGGAATGGATCAACTTGGATGATTTT
>CAZHFP010000250.1:0-2343 GCA_964531065.1 uncultured bacterium | reverse complement strand
AATATCAAGTGGCGTCGGTTTGTATCAAACCTTACTTTGTTTCAACGGCCGCGAAAATGCTAAAAGGCTCGGGGGTTGCCGTCGGAACCGTTATCGGTTTCCCCCACGGCGGCCACATGACCTCGATCAAGTACCTCGAATCCCAGCAGGCCATCCACGACGGCGCCACGGAGCTCGACATGGTGGTCAATATCGGAAAGGTCCTCAGCGGCGACTGGGACTATGTGGAGGAGGACCTCCGCAATCTCTTAACCGTCTGCCAGGCCCGAGGAGCCGTCAGTAAAATTATTTTCGAAAATTGTTTTTTGGAAGACGGCCACAAAATCAAACTCTGCGAACTATCGGAAAAACTTGGCGCCAAATTCGTGAAAACCTCCACCGGCTACGGCACCGGGGGCGCCACCAACGAGGATTTAAAGTTGATGCTTTCCCATGTTTCGCCCAAGGTGAAGGTCAAAGCCGCCGGGGGCATCCGCACCCTAGACCGCTTGCTGGAAGTTCTGGAACTGGGCGTAGCCCGGGTCGGCGCCACCGCGACCCAGGCTATTCTGGAAGAAGCAGCCAATAGGTTTAAATGATCCCCTGGGGGCCTGGATTTTAATCAAAAACCTAAAGTCGTCCCCAATTCCATGTTTCGACCCGGCATGGGAAGCCCCTGGAACGTGGCGAAGGTTTGATTGAGAAGATTTTCGACAGATAGGAAAAACTTTAAATTTTTATCCAATTCCAGCTTGAACCCTGTATCCATTACCCAATAGGAAGAAGCCACCACGATCGGAGGACTGTCCTGGGGCCCGTTATAGACAGCCGGGTTATGGTCCACGAAACGGCCCCCTAGGCTCCAGACCGCTCCCAAAACCGGCTTCAGCTCGATCCCAGCGGAAAACTTTTGCCGCAAACGCGAGGGAATCAATTCATCCGAATCCATGTCCCGCGAATCGACATAGGTGTAATCACTGTTCAAAACTAATTCCTTCCAAATCTCCCACCGAAGACCCACTTCACCGCCGTCCTGCCGGGCGTGGGCCACATTGAGAAAGGTCCAATAGCCCAAATCATTTTGGGCCGGAACGATCAAGTTGGAGAAGTTTTTAATAAATCCGCTGATCTTCAGCAGAATATTTCCCCAAAGAAGATCCGTCCCCGCTTCCAGGTTCACCGACGCCTCCGGCTTCAGATCCTTATTTCCCGTTTCCCCATTTCCGAATTCCACCGGCGTGTCAGGTCCGGTGATATAAGCGATCAGGGGATGGAAAAGCTCGTCAAAATCCGGATAACGGTAGCCCGTGCCCCCTGAGAAAAAAACATCCTGTCCGGGCCCCAGCTGGTATTTCAAGGTTCCTTCGGGATTAAAAACTACGGCTTCATAAGTTTCGTGCCAATCCAACCGACCTCCCAACACCAGCGAAAGATTCGAGGCCAATCCCCATAATCCTTGCGTGGAAAAGGAACCGACATTGTCCCATCTTAACTCGTCACCCACTCCTTCCACGCCCTTGACATTCTGTGCGCGAAACTCCAACGCCAAGTCCAACGATTGGAGGAGGCCGGTCCATTGGGCCGAGCCTTCGGCCTTCACGCCGAAGTTGTTGTAAATGTTTTCATCGGCCACCGGAACTCCAGCGGCGGCGTCCGGGCCCAGGGGATTCAATCTCTCCACGTCGGCGAAGCTATAAGAAAATGAAGGCTTCAAAACCCAGTCGCCCGCTTGATGCTCGCCGGCAAGGGAAGCCTCCACCGCGTTCTTTTTTTCCCGGTCATCCGTGTCGAACTGGCCTGTATCCTGCGCCGAAAAGCTGTCGCCATTGGGCGAGCCGCCGTTTTTATAAACGTAACCGGCCCGAAGCGTTAATCGATCCTCCCCGAGGGTCCATTCGGACTCGTGGTTCAACTCACCCGACATTTCATCCGTGTTGACGGTATAACCTCCCGTTTGGTACCAACTACCGTTAAAGGATCCCTGCCAATCCCCCGCTTTCCAGCCGCCCGTGGAACCTTGAACCTGCCGAGTATTAAAATCCCCTCCCGACAGTCCCAACTTAGCTCCCCCTTCTTCTGGTTTGGTAATGATATTGACAGCCCCGCCCATGGCGTCCGATCCATAGACCAAGGCGGCAGGACCCTTCAACACTTCGATCCTCTCGATATCTCCCGTGGGAATAAGCCCCAAGTCAAACCCCTCGTTCGTCCTCTGGCCGTTGATAAGGATAAGGGTTTGTTCGGGCGAGGAACCTTGGAGGGAAGCCTTACTGAAAGTTTTAGCCCCGCCCATGCCTTGCGCCTCCAATCCGCCGGCGTTATTTAAAAAGGAAGATAATCCGCCGTTATTTTTCAGGGCGTCCA
>CAZHFP010000249.1:0-2358 GCA_964531065.1 uncultured bacterium | reverse complement strand
ATGTCGGGGAAAAACGTAGTGGAGGGTTTGAGGCAGGGGGGCGTGAAGGCTGTTCCTTTTTTAGTGACCGCTTCGGACAAGAATGAAAAGCGGCTGGAGAAAAGGCTGAAGGCCGGACGGTTTGACGCGCTGTTCATCGCCTTGCACGGCGGATTTGGGGAGGACGGAACTTTGCAGGCTTTATTGGACAAATGGGGAATGGTTTATACCGGATCGGGAGCCCTGGCCTGCGGATTGGCCATGCATAAGGGCTGTTCTAAGCTGGTTTTCGAGGCGAACCGGATTCCCAGCGCCCCCTGGCAGGCCATTCATAAGTCCATCCCAGCTAAGAGCTGGTTAAAAGAAGTGAAGCTCAAGCTGCCGCTGGTGGTCAAACCGGCGGATGTGGGTTCGGCCATTGGAGTGACGATTGTGAAAAAGGGCGCCGGATTGAAAAAGGCGATGGGGACGGCATTTCGCTACAGCCAATGGGCCATGGTGGAAAAGTTCGTGGCCGGTGTCGAGGTGACCGCGACGGTTTTGGGAGAAAAGGTCCTCCCAGTGATTGAGATCGTGCCGAAAAATGAATTTTATGACTTTGACGCCAAATACACGCCGGGCCATTCGGATCATGTGATTCCGGCCAGGATTTCATCGAAGGCGGTGAGGAGGGTGAAGGCCCTGGCCGTCAAGGCCGGTAAGGCCATGGGATGCGGCGATTATTACCGGGTAGATTTCATTGTGCCGAAGAAGGGCGAGCCGCAGATTTTGGAAGTGAATACGGCGCCGGGAATGACTCTCACCAGCTTGGTGCCGGATTCGGCCAAGGCGGCGGGAATTTCTTTTCCTCGGCTGTTAAAGATTTTGGTGGGAATGGCTTTGAAAAAGAAAAAAGGCGGAAAAAAGTGAGGGGATCGGCCCATCGGACTTTAACGTTCGGATTGTCGGTGCGGGTGGCGGAACAAAACCGCCGTGGAACCTGGAAATCCGAATGGATCCGCGAAGAGAAGTCTCAAAAGCAAGGCGATATGAAACGGGTTAACGACGATCACTCCGGCTGCTCCGCGGATGACTCGGCAAGGAAGAACTGAAAATGGGGTATTACCGCGGGTCCCGGGTTGCCTTAAGCGAAAAAAGCGCCCGCGCCTATTCACTTACTCTCAACCGGAGCTGGAAGGACCGGAAGGCGGAAGGCGGGGAGAAAAAACTTTTTGTGAAGCTGTTTGGAGAGAAGGAGAAGCCTGTCGTTTACGCGGCAACGGAGTCCCGCTCCTTTTACCGGCCCGGTGTTACGCCGGCGGAGGATACGCCCGGATACTCGAAAAAAGAAAAGTCCTGGATTCCCAAGGTTCCGGCCCTGAGAGGCGTGAAATGGGTTTTGCGGTTGGCGGGGTTGATTCTTTTAGCGGGAACGGTGGTTTGGTCAAAACAGAAGACGACGGCGCTGCTCCAAGATGTGGCGGGGTTGAGATTGGCAAAGGTTTCGGTGGAAGGAAACCATTACTTGACGGACGGAGAGGTCACCAGCGCGGTGGCGTTGCCCTTGGGAGAGAACATGTTCAAATTGGATTTGGCCGAATCAACTGAGAGGATCAAGAAAATCGACTGGGTCGATCGGGTTTTTATTGAAAGGCGTCTGCCTTCCTCTTTATTGATTTCGCTCCGGGAAAGGAAGCCCGTGGCCCTTTTGGACGATGGAACGCTATACGGCGTGGATCGGGAAGGCAGGGTGTTATCCCCCTCCGCCGCCCTGTTAAGGGAAGATCTGCCCCTGATTTCCGGGGTGCCCTTGAGGCCGGATGCCTTGGGCACAACCGCCATGGCGGAAAGTTTGAAGCCGGCCCTGGATTTTTTCGCATTTCTCAAAAAGCATGACGGTGTTTTGGCGGCGGATGTTTCGGAGGTGAATTTGTCGGAAGGGGATTCGCTGAAGGTTACTTTTATCGACGGGATCCAGGCTTCGTTTGAGCCACCCGTTTCCGAGACGGAATTACGGCGGATGGCCCTGGTTTTAAGTGATTTGAACCAAAAGCAAAAACGCGCCGGGGCCATGGATTTCCGCTATCGGGACATGGTGCTGGTGAAAACCAGATAGGTGCAAAGCGCCATGTTCCGGGTGCCAGTTTGATGATTTTAAAACGGGTACCTGGAACCTGAAAAGGGAGCGGGAAATGAAAGTACAAAAACATAGCGGCGGTAAAAAAACCAAAGCCGTGAATTTGAAAGAACTAAAAGTTTGTTTTGGAAAGTGCCGTTGTTTTTCGGCGGCGAAGGCGAAAAAAAGGTAGGACAGCCCTTGGCTGACAGCGGTTGGCCTTTAAGCAAAAGGCCAACAGCTGAAAGCTAACAGCTGAATTTCAAGGAGGTGAGTTGAATGGC
>CAZHFP010000248.1:0-2362 GCA_964531065.1 uncultured bacterium | reverse complement strand
TGTTGCTCAAGCATTATGGGCACCTTCAGATTGTCTCTCCCAGGAAATTTTGGGAAGAAATGATGGAGTTTGAATCGTAGGATAGGCTGACACCAACGGTGAATAACCTTTTCACCACGGAGGACACGGAGTAACACAGAGTAAGGCAAGCTTTCTACCAGGAAGGGCACAAAGTTCACGAAGTAAGACAAAGGAAATCGTGGGCCGCCGGTCGGTTTCCAGGTCCTCCGTCCTGGCCCACGAAAAGAACGCTGACCGCCAAGACATTAACCTGGAGTAGGGAACCCCCGAATCCCTAACCCATAAAAACCCGTCTTTGGTTATTTATACTGAAAGGACCATTATGACCGCCGAAAAATTGGTTGAATTGTTTGAATCCGAAGCAAAAGCATCGCTCAAAAGGAGGGATCGATTCGACTTTGACCAAGGTGAAATTGATATTGAGGTTGAAAAAATGATTGGATATTTGTTTAACATGAGAAGAGAAAACGAGGACTAAGGGTTTTTAAGTGCGAACCACGGAGTCACGAAGGCCATCAAGGAAGTGAGAAAATGAAAAAACTTTTCATCCTAAAGCCCCTCCTACAAATGATCCCGCCTCGAAACGCTATCCTGATCCCCCTCCTCTTTTCCTTTTCCCCTTTATTCGCCCAATCCATCCCAACGTCTACCGGTATTAATTCCCCAACGGTTTCTGCTATTTCTACTCCTGTGGGCAAGAAAAAAGTGGCCCATTTTGTTTTTAATCCTGAAGTAGAAACTCGACGGCTTGATATGAAGGGGGCTCATGAAGATGAAGAGGCGGATTTTGGAAAACCGCCAAGGCCCCCGGACCCTGTTAATTTTGAAATCAAGCCTGGAGATGGTTGCGCTTATTTGACTTGGAATAAACTTGGCAACGTACTTTCCAGAAATGAAGCCCTTCAAATGCTTAAAAATTTGTCTTACATTGTCTCCGTTTGTAAAGATGGGAAATCTTATGAAAAATGTTTCGACACACCCATTAAGGGTACTAGTGTGACCATTGGTAATTTAAAAAATGAAAAGAATTACTATTTTACAATTGTCGCGGTTAGCAAAGAGGGAAGACGCAGTTATGGGCTTTATCAAAATGTTACACCAATGGCTAAACCTTGAATTTAATGAGGACTAATTGAGAAAAGCTTTCCAAATATTAATTCTCCTCTTCTCAAGCTTTATCTCAACGCCGGCGAGCGCCTGGGGCCCGGTCGGGCACGAAACCATTGCCTATATCGCGTGGGACAACCTCAACTCGGACGCCCAAGCGAAAATTAAGGCCCTCTTGGAACCTGGTTCCAATCTCCCTTCGATCTCCAACTGGGCCGACGAAATCCGCCCCACCCACAAGGAAACCGCCCCCTGGCACTACATTGACCTTCCCATAAGGAAGGTAATCACCAAGGCCGACGAAGCTGCCTACTGCCCTGATAAGAACTGCATCCTTAACCAGCTCCAGATCTTCGAGGATATCCTCGGTGAATATTCCAATGATGACTATTCCAAGTCCAAAGCCGACCGTTTGAAGGCCCTCAAATTCATCGTCCATTTCATGGGCGATCTACACCAGCCTCTCCATTGCGCGGACGACTCCGACCGCGGGGGAAACCAAAAAACTGTCCTATTTTGGGCACCCTGGGGGGACGATTCCGGCAAACCCCACCGAATTGAGCTTAAACTCCACGCTCTTTGGGACGATTTATTAGTCCCCGACATCAAGGAAGACCCCCGCCAGATGGCAACCAACCTGGAAAAGGAAATCACCGCTGGAGATAGGGAAGCATGGATGAAAGGGGACACCCAAGATTGGATATTCGAGAGTTATACTATCGCCAAAACCAAGATCTATCCTGGGTTTGAACCGGGGGACCAGAGCCATTCGAGCCATGTTTTGCCGAAGGATTATTACGAAAAGATGAGACCGGTGGTTTGTAAACAACTGGAGAAGGCGGGGATCAGATTGGCTTTTGTGCTGGAGGAGGTTTTGAAGTAAGGCAATTATGAATTTTGAATTAAAAAGCTTAAACAACACCTTCACCACGAAGGACACGAAGGGCACCAAGTAAGGCAAACGGCTTTCACCACGGAGTGCACGGAGAGCACAGAGTAAGACAAGAAATTTACCGCAGAGACGCAGAGGGCGCGGAGAACGGCAAAGGAAGATTGAACCACTAAGGGCACCCAGAGCACCAAGTAAGGCAAAGGAAATTTAGCCACAGATGAACACGGATGAACGCAGAAAAGGCAATCGTGGGCGGCCTAAGGGCCTCCGGCTTCGCCTTCCAGTCCGGTTTCCCGGGTTCGGAGAAAACGAGCTTTCTCCGAACCTGGGACAGATCGGAAG
>CAZHFP010000247.1:0-2367 GCA_964531065.1 uncultured bacterium | reverse complement strand
GAAAACGGCCAAGCGGGAGGATTCGGCGGGGGTGGCGGCACAGAAAATACCCAGCTCACCACCGACTACCAGGTGGATTCGGACGGCAACATCACCTTTCCCTTTCTCAGCACCGTCCATCTCGGCGGCTTCACTCCCACCCAAGCCAGCGACAAATTGGCCCGGCTTCTTCATAAACCCCGCAAGGTCACCGTCCTCATCAAAGAATCCAATACCTACTGGGTCTCCATATTGGGCAACGTGGGCAAGCCGGGCAAATACCAAATTCATGGAAAACCAACTCTTTTATCAGCTTTGGCGGAGGCCGGCGGCCCCCTTCCGGACACCGATTGGGGTGGTACAATTTTGATCCATAAAGGGTATAAACTTCGGATTGACCTGGGCAATTTTCTCCATAGTGAAGGCAAGATGGAAACGGAACCTTACCTCTACCCGGGCGACGTGTTGGCCGTCTCCAAAAGCGGGGCACCAACGCTGGGCGAAATTGCCATTGTGGCTTCCATCTTAGCCAGCGCCGCGGTGGTGACGGTTGAACTTAGCAACTTAAGAAAATAGAAAAATCAATTAGGAATTCGGAGTTCGGAATTAGGAATTTTAAAGAAACAGAAGGCAGAAAAAGATGAACGCGGGAATCAACAACAACCAAGATCCTTCTTTTCAAGGGCAGACCCAAAACGACGAACTGAACCTGCAGGATATCTTCCGGGTGGCCTTTTCCCATTTGGGCCTCATTGCCTCCACGGTCATTTTCTGCGCGGGGCTGGCACTAGCCTACGCCTTGTTTTGGCCTCCGACTTATGAAGCCATCACCACCATCAAGGTTCCCGATTCCACCCAAAGCCCCACCGGCATGCTCAAGGAGCTGGTGCCGATCGGAAGCGACCCGGTCCAGACCTATGTTGAAATCTGCCGGTCGTCCAACGTGGCGCAAAGAGCCGTTTCCATTTTAAAACTGGCCGCCCTTAAGGAAAATGCCGGGAAATCCGACATTGAAATCGGCAAGGGCCTTCTGGACCAGATCACCGTCACCAATGTTTTGAAATCCAATATCATTTCCATCAAGGCCAAATCCGGCGAACCCAAGCAGGCCGCCGCCCTTGCCAACGCCTGGGCCGATTCTTTCATCGCAGCCAACCTCGACCTTTCCCACAAGGGCGCCGAATCCAAGAGGGCTTTTTTGGAGGACCAGGCCAAGTCCATCCGAGAAAGGCTGAACAATCCCGCCTTGCGGTTGAATGAGGAATCCAAGGCCGACGAAATTATGTACGGCGAACTTTTGGAAAAACTACAGGAAGCCAAACTGGCCGAGGATGTGGATGACACGGGCATCGTAGTGGTGGACCAAGCTACCCAGCCCCGGCTTCCGGTGTCACCTAAAAAATTCCGCTCCCTGGCCTTAGGAATTTTGCTGGGTTTCTTCGCCGGGCTCCAATTGGCCTTCCTCTTGGACCGCCTCCGGGACCGCATCAAACACGAGAAAGTTTTGCAACAGGTCACCGGGCTCCCCAACTACGCCGTGATTCCTGACTATCGCGAAGATTATCCCGCGAGCCTTAACCCTCCCGACCCCAAGGAACGTTTTACTCCCAAGGCCCTCATCCAAAATCCCGTCTTCAGCCATGCCTATTACCGGGAAAGTTTTAAAGTTCTTAGAACCAACCTAACCCTAGCCCTGGCCGACAAGCCCCTGCAGGCTTTCATGATTTTGTCCCCCGGTCCGGAAGAAGGCAAAACCCTGGTCAACGCCAACCTGGCCATCTCCTTGGCCGAGGCAGGCAAAAAAACTTTGCTGGTCGACGCGGATTTAAGAAAATCATCGGTACGGAAAATATTTGGCTTGGAAAACCGTTTTGATACGGGCCTGCCCCTGGCCTTGACCGGCCAAAAGCCCTGGAATCAAATGACCCGGCCTTCCGGTGTAGAACATTTGGATTTATTGCCCAATACGGTCACTCCCCCGAACCCGGCGGAACTTTTAGGAAGCGCCTCCATGAGAAAACTCATCGAAGAGATGAAAGATGAATACGATTACATTGTTTTTGACGCTCCGCCCGTATTGCCCGTCACCGACGCGGTCGTTTTATCTACCCTGCTGGATGCCGTTGTATTGATGGTGCGTTTCAACGCGACCCGTTCTTCCGACGCCTCCCGAGCCATGGATCACCTCAAACGGGTCGGCACCAAGGTGGTGGGGACGATCATCAATTGCGTTTCGATGAAGAAGAATCTATATGGGTATGGGTACGGCTACGGCAATTATCGGTATGCTCCCAATGAGCAGAGCGAAGAAAAGACAAAAAAATAAGGTTATCTCTTCCCACTTGAAAAAGGGGGAGCGAAGGACGATTTCACAATTCCCCTCTCCAT
>CAZHFP010000246.1:0-2374 GCA_964531065.1 uncultured bacterium | reverse complement strand
ACCTTCCGGCATTCCTCTTCCAACATCCCCACGATGTCCCTGGCGCTGCGGTCGCAGAAAAGCTGGCCCAGTTTTTTCTCGTGATAAGGAATCCGGTGCTCCTTCACCATTTGGATGAAGTCCGCCGGGGTGAAGCGGGACAGGGCGGATTTGGGGAAGTGGGGGTTGTTGGAGAGGTAGTTTTCAGGAGCCGCCGTCAGATTGGTGAAATTGCAACGGCCCCCGCCGGAAATGAGGATCTTGGCCCCCAGGGTTTCGGAATGATCCAGCAGGGCGGTTTTGCGCCCTCGTTTACCCGCGTGGATGGCGCACATCATTCCAGCTCCGCCGGCGCCAATGATGATGACATCGAAGTGTTTCATGCGGGGGATGGTAACAGGTTCGTTAAAAAGTGGAAATACGTACTTTTCAGCCCTATTTAAAACGGATACTATCTACCCATGCTTCGACAGCTTTCCATTAAAAATTTCGCAATCGTGGATTCGATCTCCATGGAATTTGGCCCCGGCTTCAATGTCCTAACCGGCGAGACGGGCGCGGGAAAATCCATGATCGTGGACGCCCTCTATTTCCTTTTGGGCGACCGGATGGCAGCGGATATGGTCCGAACCGGGGAAGAAAGGGCCGTGGCGGAAGCGCTGTTCCAAGTCCCTCCAAAAGGCTCGGCGGTTAAGAAACTGGCGGAGTGGGGCATCGCCGTAACGAACGGCGAAGTGCTGGTGAAAAGGGAATTCACCCGGTCCGCGGGAAAAACGCGAAGCTTCGTGAACGGGGAAATGGCCACCGCCGCCATGATCGCTGAGTTGGGGGAATGGCTGGTGGATATCCACGGCCAGCACGAGCACCAGGCCATTTTTAACGTCGGCCGCCATCGGCAGTTGATCGACGCCTTCGGCCGCTTGGAAAAAATTCTTGAAAAAACTTCCGACGCCTACCAAGTCCTTTCGGAGCTTTTAACCGAGCAATCCCGTCTGGGTGGGGATTCCCGGGAAATCGCCCGCCGAACCGACCTGCTCCAGTTTCAACTTCAGGAAATTGAGGCCTCGGGTCTGGAATCCTTGAATGAGGAAGAACTTCTCAAAAAATATCAAACCATGAAGCACGGAGAGAAAATTACCAAGCAAATCACCGAAGCCCAAAAATGGCTGGACGAAGAAGGTGACGGCGGGGTCACGGGGCTCTTTGGCCCGGTGGTTTCCCGTCTGCAAGACGCGGCGAAATTGGACCCCGAATTGGAAAAGCTGGTCGAGGCCTCCAAGTTGTTACAGGAAAACCTGACCCAGCTTTCGCTGGACATTTCCCATAAACTTGAAAGCTATTCCTTCAGCGAAGCGGAGTTTGACGAACTATCGGACCGTATCGACGGATTAAATTCCTTAAAAAAGAAATATGGGGATTCGGCCGCGGATATCCTGAAATACTTAGAGCAAATCCGCGAGGAATTAAAAAATCTTTTAGGCCGGGAAGGCCGTTTGAAAGTTTTGAGTCAGGAAATTGAGGCGGCCGCCGAGAAATACCGCTCCGCGGCTGCCCAATTGAGCGCCAAAAGGCTTCAAGCGGGCCTGGAACTGGCCAAGCAGGTTCAAGAGGCCTTGAAGGAATTGGGGTTGACCCACGCGAAAATGGGAGTTCAAGTGTCCCAGGCCGCGGATGAATCAAGCCCCGTGGCGGAAAAGGGGCGGCGATTGGCCCTGTCGCCTTTAGGCTGGGACAAGGTGGAATTTTTATTCTCGGCGAACCCAGGCGAACCCCTCCGCTCCCTCGCTAAGGTTGCCTCAGGCGGGGAAGCCTCCCGGGTGATGCTGGCCCTCAAGGCCGTTCTGGCCGAGAGTGATGAAGTCCCGACGCTTATCTTCGATGAGATTGACACGGGAGTGGGCGCCCGGACCGCGGCGGCGGTTGCGAATCTTTTGGGCCGGCTGGCGGGCTCGAAACAGGTTCTTTGTATTTCCCACTTGGCTCCCATCGCGGGGCTGGGGGAGTTCCACTACCAGGTTTCCAAGAGCGTGGAAAAAGGCAAAACCTCCATCCGTGTTAGCCGTTTAACGGAGGAGGGGCGGATCGACGAGCTGGCCAAGATGCTGGGAGGGGAGCCCCTCTCTGAAACTTCTCGTTCCCATGCCAGGGAGTTATATGCTAAGATGCGGCCGTCCAGGTAAACACCCTGACGCCAGCCGGTCCTGATCCGGTTGGAGCCGGTAATAAATATTCGGAGGAGAGACGAATGAAGTTTTTGAACCGTATTATGCTGGGTAGTTTAGTCCTGGCCTTGGCCTTCAGCTTGTTCGCTGGAAACGCGGATGCCGCTTCGAAGAAGTCAAAAAAGTCGACTAAGAAAGAAGCGAAGAAAAAGAAGGAAGCCAAAAAAGAAGAA
>CAZHFP010000245.1:0-2394 GCA_964531065.1 uncultured bacterium | reverse complement strand
GACTGCCAAATTTTCCGATTGAGGCCCCGGGCCGATGGAAATCAAAAACTCTTCAGCCACCATTTGTCGGTGACGCCGGAGGCGAGTTTATTGTCCCAGGGGATTGATGAATTCGGAAACGTGGAAACAAGAGCCTGGTTTTTGGGTGAGGTTTCCCAATTAACGGTGGAAGCCCAAAGCACGGTGGAAACGACCCGGGTGAACCCCTTTGATTTTCTCATTGAAAAAAATTGGATGACCCTTCCCTGGGGCGAAAGGGCGCTGGAAGCCCGCCCCGCTTTATCCCACTATCTGCCGCCGGTGAAAGATTTGAGCCTGTTGGGTTTCGCTGAGGGCATCCGAAAGGACGCGGGAGGGGAAGTGCTTCCTTTCGTGATCCGCCTCAACAATTGGATGCATGAACGCATCACCAAAGAAACGAGATTGGATGGCCCGCCTCGAAGCCCGGCGGAAACTATTTTGATGGGACGGGGAGCCTGCCGGGATTTGACTGTGGCCTTCATGGCTCTGGCCCGGTCCCAGGGTATCCCGTCGAGATTCGTGACCGGTTATCACGAGGGCGATCCGGAAAATCCCCGCAAGGAATTGCACGCCTGGGCCGAAGTTTTTCTGCCCGGCGGGGGTTGGCGGGGGTTTGATCCCAGTTTGGGGTTGGCCGTGGCCGACCGGCATATCGCCCTGGCCTGCGCGCCGGAAGCCCCTGAGACGGCCGTGGTCACGGGGATCTTTTCTTCCACGAAGGCCGGGTCCCAATTGGAAACGGAAGTTTTGTTTTTGGATGAAACGGCTTAGAGGGAGGAGGGCCGGCGGGATAAAATTATTCAACCGACAGCTCTTGATTGATTTTTCTTTTGAACGCTGGATTTGGGTTAAACGTGCTGAAGTACGATTAAAGCCCGTTTGAAATAACCCTAAATTCAGACGACAAGGGTAAAGGACAGGCTTGAAAGTAGGAGTCATCGAGTACAATAATGACCACGTTTTCCGCCGGGTTTAATATTAAACATAGAGGAACTATGCCCAATATCTCAGTGACCGCATCCGCCTATCCCCCCCATAAAGAAATTACCCTGATCTCGGTTAAAGGTTTTATCGACACGACCACCGCGCCCGAATTCGAGAAGGTTTTTCAAACGGCTTTGGGCGAAAAAAAATTCAACCTGATCATCGATTTGAAAGAAGTCAATTACGTCAGCAGCGCCGGTTGGGGTATTTTCGTAGGCGAGATTAAAAGAATCCGCAGCCAAAAAGGGAATCTGTTTCTCGTCGGCATGAATCCGGAAGTTGCCGAAGTGTTCGAGCTTTTGGAATTCGACAGCATCCTGAAAGCCTTCCCGACGGTGGAACAGGCCGTTCAAAAGGGATTTGGGAAAACCAAACCGAGCCGGGGGACGGATAAATCTTCCCCGGAGCCGGTGATGGATAAGCCGCAGGCGGACATGGCTTCCGAAACCCCCGCGATGAATATCAGCTTTGATGAACCGTCGGCTCCCGGCGATAAAAAGCCCCATTGGGTTTTTAGAATGCTCATGCCCTGGACTTGGTTTTAACCGCGCCACTCCCTTTCGAGTTTTAAAATGACGATCGCTTTTTAACCACAACGACGAAGGAACCTATGGCTTTTTCATTGTTCGGAAAAAACGATCCCTATTTAGACGAATATAAGCGCTTCAAAAAAGCCCTGGAGCGCAATCCGGGCGACCAGGGCCTCAAGGCGCAGTTTTTTAAATTCTGCATGATGAATCGTTTCACGACGAATGAAGCGGTGGAAAGCCATATCACCGAGGCTTTGAACCTTTTCCCGTCCATCGAGAAATCCGAAACCTTCGACCTGCAGTCCCACTACTTGGCGGGAAAGTATTACCAGGAAATGAAGGATAACCGGAAGGCCTATCAGGTTTACCTGAACGCGATCCGAAAATTTAACGATTACGTCGTGAAGAATCCCGACCATAAATCCGATTACGCCGAAATGGCCTATTCCATCGCCTTGAACCTGATGGCCCTCCAGCTCGTTCCCAGCGATCCGGAATTGGAAAGATGCTTTAAGCTCATCCATAAATCCTACCCGCTTCACGTCAAGCGTTTCGAGTTTGAAAACGAGATGGCCAAGCCGGCCCCGGACAAGGCCAAGGCCAAGCAGTTGATCGAGGAAATCAAGAAGCTCAAGGCGGAAGCGGAAAAAGAAGTTCCCGCCGCACCAGTGGAAAAAGCCCCGGCCTCCACCGCCGCGGCCAAGGCGCCGGCCGTGGAAAAAGAGGATATTTTCACCAAGCTTTTTAGGGTCCCATCGCTGGATTTACCCGAAATGAAATCAAGCGCCGCCGGACAAAACAAGCATGAAAAGGAAGAGAAAAAGGACGTCTTTAAAATGTCCCCGGTGGAACTTTCAGG
>CAZHFP010000244.1:0-2410 GCA_964531065.1 uncultured bacterium | reverse complement strand
GCGGCCACCAGCATCGCGGAGTTTTTCATGGAAGCGGGCCGGGATGTTTTGATCGTTTACGATGATCTCACCCATCACGCGCGCGCCTACCGAGAACTCTCCCTTTTGTTGAACCGTCCGCCGGGCCGTGAGGCTTTTCCCGGCGACATCTTTTATATCCACTCGCGGATGCTGGAGCGGGCGACGCATTTACGCGGGGAACTCGGCGGGGGCTCTTTGACGGCACTGCCGATTATCGAGACCCAGGCGCAGGATATTTCGGCCTATATTCCCACCAACCTCATTTCCATCACGGATGGACAAATCTATCTTTCGCCCTCATTGTTCGAATTGGGGATACTGCCCGCGGTGGATGTAGGTAAATCCGTTTCCCGCGTCGGCGGCAAGGCCCAACGCGCGGCCTATCGCGCGGTGGCCGGGGACCTGAAGCTGGCTTACGCCCAGTTTGAGGAACTTGAAACTTTTTCTAGGTTCGGTGCCCGACTGGATGAAAACACCCGCAAAACCATCGACCATGGACAAAGGATAAGGGCCTGCTTGAAACAGCAAGAAAATGCCCCAGTGTCGGTGCCGGCGCAAATTACGGTGTTGTTGGCGCTCAGCGGGAAACTTTTCGATGAGGTTCCTTTAAACCGGATGGCGGACGCGGAGCAGGAGCTGATCGACGGGGCGGCGAAACTTCCGGCGGAAGTCCGGGCGAGATTGGAGTCGGTTGAAAAATTGAGCGACCAGGATCGGGAAAAGATCATCCAAACCGCCCGCGATTCGCTTGCCCCATTCCAACCCAAGCTGGAGGCTGAACCTAAACCGGAGGACAAATCGGGGGCCAAAACCAAGCCACCCTCCGGGGATAGACCAGTAGTTAAGACCGGGGAAAAACCGAAATCGGAGCAGGACCCCAAACCGGAAAATGAAACGAAAATCAAACCAAAAACCGAACCCGGACCTAAATCCGCAATTAAAACGGATGCCCAAACCCAGCCGCCACCCGTGTCCAAGAAGGACGCCGAGGCAGGGGTAAAACCTGAAGTGGATCCACCCTCCCAAAGGGAAGATAATCCAAGGCCCGAATCTGGGGAAGAACCATGAGCAACACGACCGCAAGCCTCCGTAAAAAGATTAAAGGGGCCGGAGATCTCCAATCCGTGGTTCGAACCATGAAGGCCGTCGCGGCGTCAAGCATCAGCCAATATGAGAATTCCGTGCGGGCCCTTGCCGATTATTATCACGCCGTGGAATTAGGATTGGGGGTTTGCTTTCGGCAAAGTGGACCGGTGTCAACCCTTGAGGGCGATAGGAACAAAAACCATGCCGCGATTGGCGCGGTGGTATTTGGCTCAGACCAGGGCTTGGTGGGTCAGTTTAATGACCTGGTGGCTGATTTCGCGGTCAAGACACTGGCGGCTCTGCCCGGAAAAAAACTTGTATGGGCTGTCGGTGACCGGGTTCACGCGCGTTTAGAAGACTCGGATCTGCCGTTGATGGGGATTTTCACCGTGCCGAATTCGGTAACGGCCATCACACCCTTGGTTGGACAGATTCTTCTGGAGAGCGAGGAGCTCAGGGCCAAGGGGGAAATCACCGAACTCCATCTTTTTTACAATCGCCCAACCTCCGGGGCCGTTTATGCGCCAGTGACCCAGCGGCTTCTGCCCCTGGATGAAAACTGGAGACGCAAGCTTGCCGGCCTTCCTTGGCCGACGGGAAACCTGCCGGAGGTCCTGGGAGTGGGAGCCGAGACACTAAGGGCTTTCCTCAATGGATACCTATTTGTTTCCCTCTTTCGGGCCTGTGCCGAATCCCTGGCTAGCGAAAACGCCAGCCGCCTGGCAGCGATGCAACGTGCCGAAAAAAATATTGACGATTTGTTGGAAGACCTCAACAAGAAATTTCACCGCTTGCGCCAGAGTGGAATCGACGAGGAGTTGTTCGACGTGATTTCGGGTTTTGAATCGTTGAATTGGAAGAAATGACTATAGGAAAGACTGAAAGTGAATTGAATAAGAAGGAAATAGCTAAATAAAAAATTAGGAGATAAAGCGATGAAACACGAATTAAAAGTTGGGGATTATGTGGAATGGAAAACGGAAGGCAGCAGCGCTCGAGGAGAGATATTGAAGAAAATCATTAACCCCATGAAGTTTAAGACTTACACGGTCCACGCCTCGAAAGAGAAACCACAGTATTTCATAAAGCGCGCAAAGACCGGATTGGTGGTCCTTCACAAAGGCACCGTCCTCAAATGGATTGGCGAAAATGACAGGGCGATTTCCAAAAAGTAAGCTCTTGCAATGGAATAGAAAGAAATCATGACTCGTAAAAAAGATTATTATGAATTATTAGGCATTTCCCGCACCGCCGATGAGAAGGTCATCAAGGATGCGTTCCGAAACCTCGCGAAAAAATATCA
>CAZHFP010000243.1:0-2437 GCA_964531065.1 uncultured bacterium | reverse complement strand
CCATGGTCCCCGAAGGGATGACTTTGGGCCAGATGGCCAACCGCTGGTGCCTTGATTTTGACGCGGTGACGACAATTATTCCGGGGGCTAAAAATCCGGAACAGGCGAAAGACAATGCCAGGGCAAGCGATTGGCCGCCCCTCTCCAAGGACTTGCATGCGCGGTTGGGAGAGTTTTACGATAAGGAAGTGATGGCCTTGATAAGGGGAGCCTATTAATCTTTTCGCGGCGGGGTAAACCTATGGGAAATCTAATGGCGGGGATGGCGCTGGCCATACTGGCATTCCTTGTTTTCCAGATTGCCGGGATGTTCAGCCGTTACCCGGCGAGGAATGACAGCGAACCGCCCCGGGCTTTCTTTTGGATGAGGTTTTTTTCCTACTTCCTTTTTGCGGCCAGTTTTTTTGTCCTGGCGGCGGGATTCATGTGAGGCGTTTTGGAAAAAATTAAAATATTAATTATTGGAGTAGGCGGTTTGGGCTGTCCCGCTTCCTTGGCCTTGGCGGAAGCCGGCGTGGGGACGCTCGGCCTGATGGATCCCGATAAAGTGGAAGCGTCCAATCTTCACCGCCAGATTTTATATTCGGAAAAAGATTTGGGCCGGTTGAAAGTCGCGGCCGCCGCGGAATATTTAAATCATCGATTTCCTCGAACCCAGACGATTCAGCTTCAAGAGTCTTTTGGCGCCTCCAACGCCGAGAAGACCTTGGCGGAATATGATTTGATCGTGGATGGGCTGGACCGCCTCGAAAAGAAATTTTTGCTGAACGATTGGTGCGTCAAGTTAAGAAAACCCTTTGTTCACGCGGGCGTGGTCAAGTTTGAGGGCCAGGTTCTTCCGGTTCTGCCGGGAAAAACCGCCTGCCTCCGGTGCCTGATTCCCAAGATCCCGCCGCCCTTCGCCATGCCGACTTGCCAGGAGGCGGGGGTGTTGGGTTCTTTTTCACAGGCCATCGGTTACCTGCAAGCCCGCGCGGCTTTGGGGTTGGTTTCCGGGAAGGCTTCGCGTCTTTGGAAAGTTGACGCGCAAAAAAGGGACGCAAGGTCCATTGTCCCGGAACGGAACCCTGATTGCGCCGCTTGCGGAAAGGGTTTCGTGGAAGGACCGGCCGCCTTGAATAGCTGCGCGGTTAAACCGAATCATGAATAAGCTGGGGAGTATTTTTCGATCCGACCGCTTGAAATAAAAAAAAGAGCGAACCTGATGGTCCGCTCTTTTTTTATTTATCTTTGAATCTTCTGTTGTGACTTTTCTTCAGTTGGCGGGATGCTTATCATCCTTAATTTCCTTGGACCTTTGGTCCAGTTCGCCTTCCAGCTTTTGTTTGTCGGCGGCCGTCAATTTCCCGCCGTCCTTTTTCAAGTCCTGCTTGCGCTCCTGATTGATGCTGACGCCTTCCTGGTGCAAATGCTTAGCTTCGTCCTTGCTGATGGTTCCGTTTTTAACGCCTTCCTTGATGCGCTTGCGCTGGATTTTCAGCCGCTTTTTAGGACGGAGGTGGTCCGCCCCTGTTCCGGTCGCCTGCGCGAAAGCTAAACCTGTCGATCCGACAAAAAACACCGCCATTAAAAGTGCCAAGAACTTTTTCATGATGCGTCCTCCTCTTGAAATGAACTTCTTGCTTATTGGACGAAATGTTCTCCCGAAAGGTTGCAGTTGGAAAATGGGCTTATTTTGGGGTGATAAGATGCCCTCTATTTCAAACCCAAATAAAAAATAAAAAGCTGCTTGACATTTTTAATCGTCGGTAATAATCTCAGTACATCAAACGCGGGCTTTAAGTTTCCAACTTGCTCCGGCGTACCGAAAGGTGAACAGCGAGCTAAAGCGGTGAAGACGTTTAAGAGATTTCTCCTAAACCCGAACCGCCCAAAAGCGAGTTCGGGTTTTTTGTTTTAGGGCAAAAAACCTTTGTTTTGGCTGATATGACGGTGTGGCTTTAATTGGCGAAGGGGCCCTCAAAAGGCGCTTTCCACGATCCACGAAACCTATGGATCGACCAACTTGCCCCGACCGTTTTCTTCCCGTCATCGGGGAAGGAAGAACTGGGGGCTAAAGCGGCACAAGATTTCCACCATTGGGAAACCCGAGCCGCCTTCCGAAGCGGCCTCGGGTTTTTTTTATTATCCGGGGCCTCTTCTAAATTTGAAGAAATTTAAGGAGGCAGGTCATGGCACTCAGATTAGGCGATGTGGCACCGGATTTTACGCAGGATTCCAGCGAGGGTTCCATCCATTTCCACGAATGGGCGGGCAAGTCCTGGGTGGTTTTGTTTTCCCACCCGGCGGATTTCACACCCGTTTGCACCACCGAATTAGGGGCCACGGCCAAGTTGAAAGATGAATTCGCCAAGCGGGGCGTGAAGGCCATCGCCCTTTCGGTGGACACGGTGGAGAACCACAAGGGCTGGATTCCGGACATCAACGAGACCCAGAA
>CAZHFP010000242.1:0-2476 GCA_964531065.1 uncultured bacterium | reverse complement strand
TGGGCCGCCAACTCGTTTAAATGCAGGGGCGAAATGCCGTTCTGCCCCGCGGCCAAGGTGGCGAAACTGAGATAAGTCGGCGCGTTGTCAAGAAAACTACTGAGCGCCCCTGACATCCAAAAATATTCCCAAGGGTGGTTTAAGGCCAAATCTCGTCCCTTCGCGGCCAGAAGCGCGAGCGTTGGGATCATGGAACCGAAAATGCCGAAAAAGAGGATCGCCACCTCAACGATGGGGCCGAAAGTGAATTGGTTGTCAAAATGAATTTTCCGATTGGTGGTTTTGTAAGACAGGGTCGCCAGCGTCGTCATGGCACCGATTTGGAAAAGCTTAGAAAAAATCTGGGAATTGGTCTCGCCCCAGCTGGCCTTGAGCGTCGGTTCCAGCCAGTAGCCGGAAATGAGCACGGTCATTAATATCCCAAACAAATAAAAAACATTCCACCAACCTTCCACATGAACCGCCTTTTGGGACAGCCCGATTTCCTGGATCAGTGAAGTCCTCATGTTCATCTCTTCCTTATCGAAAATAAAATCGTCAATGATGTGGAAGATGAACAGCAAAACCAAAAGAGTCAGCGCCCATTCAGGGATCAGGCGCAGGGTCCAGAAAAAATGGACTCCCCGCAAAAAACCCAAGTAAAGGGGCGGGTCGCCCAAGGGGCTTAAGACGCCCCCGCAATTGGAAACGATGAAGATGAAGAAGATGACGATGTGCGCCTTGAATTTGCGCAAACGGTTGGCGCGCAGGAGAGGCCGGATCAAGATCATGCTGGCGCCGGTGGTACCGAGCACGCTGGCCAATAACCCACCGAGGCCTAAAAACAAGGTGTTGATGTAAGGCAACCCAGCGAAAGCTCCCGAAATATGGATACCGCCCGAGACCGTGAATAGGGCCCCTAAGAGAGCGAGAAAGGCCGCGTACTCCAGGAAGGTTTCGCCAATTTTCGCGACATCGCCCGTCGGTCCGACATAAAGCCAAATCCCCGCGCCCGCGAGGGCCGCGACCAGATAAAACTTATTGGTAAATTTTTCCCACCAGTGGGAAACGGCCGGAACGAAGGGCAGGACCGCGATGAAGAAAAGCAAAAGTAAAAAGGGCATGCAGTTGAGGACGCTTTTCGCCAAACTCATCTGCTGCCAATAGGCTGTGGAATCCATCGAAAAACCTTTCTTCCCTAAAATAAAAAAGATGAATCGCTTATTTCCATTTGCCCTCGCCCCTTGAGGGAGAGGGTGGGGTGAGGGGGATAGTTCCTTGCTGGTTAAAACCACTCTCGTCCCGGCCTTCTCCCCTCAAGGGCGAAGGAGAAGAAAAGTTTTTTCCATTTGAAAATAAAAAGTCCGGACCACCCGCAAACGAACGGATGCCGGACTCTTGAAAGTCAAGGTTTTGCCGGTCCCGCTAACTAGGACGCAACGGATGTTTTACTTTTTGAGAACTTTTTCCTGCATGGAAATGGCCTTCAGCCCGCGCTCCCCAGTGCGGATCCGAATGGCGTCCTTCACCTCCGAAATAAATATCTTCCCGTCGCCCACCGCGCCCGTCTTGGCTCCCGCGATGATGGCCTTGATGACTTCTTTTTGGTATTTCTTTTCCAGCACCAGTTCCAATTTCAATTTGGGCAGAAAATCCACCCTCATGCCCTCGGGCCAGTCCGAATGGAGCCCCATTTGGCGCCCATGGCCTTCCATTTCGGTGACCATCATGCCGGGGTAGCCGATTTTACGCAGTTTCATCCGAATGATTTCCAACCGGTCCGGCCGGATAACGGCTTCTATCTTGATCATGACACACCTTCAATAAAGTAAAGCTCTCATAGACGAAACGTTTTTTTTATCGCCAATTTCACCGCGAAGTAAAAAGGCCCCTAACATCACAAATAATCCTCCGACACCAGCGCCCAAAAGATGGCGCGAAGTCGGTTGTAAATAATGGTTGACCCAACCCATATAGGCCAAGCACCAGCCTGAACTCATCAAGAACCAAAGGGCCCGTTCCACCGAGGACTTCTTCCAACCCATCCCATATAAACCTAATCCGATTCCGATCCCTGCCAAATTGATCAGCGATAGGGGAAATGAAATCATGGAAAACCACATGGAAACCCAAAGCAACAACCAGGTGAGGGTGACTACCCCGATACCGTTGCAGAGGTTTAAGATGCGCTTGTCTCCGCTTTGAAGGGCGCCCGAGGTGACCGATAAAAAAGTGAACCCCGCCAAAACGGGGAATCCGTAAAGCAAAAGAAAATTAATCATGGCTGTATGGTTCTGCGAAAGATAACTATGCAAGGGCTCTTCATAAAAAACACCGCCGACGAACAAGAGGCTCAAGGCTCCCAACCGATAGGCCGTTATTGACGTTTTCATGTTCCAACCTTTTTTCCGACGATTGTACTTAACCTTCTCCACAAAATGAAAGGAGGGACCGGCCTTGGCCGCCGATCCCTCCAAACCCTGATAAGAAGAGAGAG
>CAZHFP010000241.1:0-2518 GCA_964531065.1 uncultured bacterium | reverse complement strand
GGCGTCAATCCATCCATGTGTTTCAAAAATAAAACCACCTGCCAAATCTGGTCCTCCGTCAGGCTTCCGTTATAAGACGGCATGCCCGTCAGCCGGACTCCATGCTTCACGAACCAATAAATTTTCCCTTCCGGATCATCCGTCACCCCGTCCTGGGCGAATTGAGGCGCGTGTTGGTAGAGGCCTTTCGCGATGTTGGAGGCTTTCCCATCGGCGGCCCCATGGCAAATGAGGCAATTGACAGCGTAAAGCTTAACTCCGGCAATCAGATTTTCATCGTTGAATGCCTTCGGATTAGGCGTCCCTGGCGCTTCCCTTTGCAGCGTTGCCCTTAAGGACGAATGGGCCATCCATTTTTCCAGCGCTGGCGGCGGAGCGTCCGCGTTCGCCGGCATCCATCCCTTGGTAATGAATAGATAACCGCCGATAAAAATCGTTAGTACCGATACAAGAATCCCGAATAAAAATCCCTTGGCCACCTAACACCTCCCATGACTTTATTGGATTGAACCATCCTAAGGGTTTGGACGCGTCAAAACAAACGCGGAAGTTTAAAAAAAATCGATTCGCTTAGTGCGCGTCCGTTGGCCCCGTAATCGGGGCGGATTTCCGCAGGAATATGATAGGAAAGGATGCCATGGCGAAGCAAATAACCATCAGCCAAGCCATCTGGTCAAAAGAAACAACAAACACCTGCTTCCTCAACCGAAAAAAAGCCTCTTTCGCCACCATCAGATTCGCATGGCCCATGCCAACCTCATTGGAGAAGCGGTAAGCCAAGGCCTTGGCGCTTTGGGACCATTGCACATAGGCCGGATTTAAGGGGCTTATGTATTTCACCATGTTCCCGTAGACATGGTCCTGGGACTTGCTGAACATGGTGGAAAGAAAAGCGATGCCGATGCTTCCCCCCAATTGCCGGGACAGGTTGAGGATACCCGAGGCCTGGCCCAGGTCCGGCCCGCGGAAACTGCTCAACACCGTCGCGTTCACCGGAACGAAAAGAAAGGGCATGGCGATACCCCGAATGAGAAGGGGCCAGAACATGTCGTCGTAAGAAGTGGAACCGGAGAAGCGGGTAATCAAGAGCAATGCCCCGTCCACGCCGATTAACCCCATGGCCATGAGCATGCGGGGATCCCGTTTCTGGATCTGGCTTCCCACGATCGGCATCATCAGCCCTGCCGCGATGGCGCCGGGTACGAAAAGATTCCCCGTTTGAGCCGCGTTCATCCCCAGGACCGTGGTAGCGAAAATGGGAATAAAAAAGATAAGGCCGTAAAGCATGCCCCCCACGGTCCCCATGACCAGGGTGCCGTTGAGCAGGGCCGCGTTCTTGAAAAGCTTCAGGTTCACGATGGGGTTTTCTTCCCGCAACTCCCACCAAATAAATCCCGGCAAGCAAAGTGCGGCCATAACCGCGCAGGTGATAATCGTTCCCGACGAAAACCAATCATCGGCCTGGCCCCGCTCCAAAAGATACTGGAGGGTGCCGACACCCGTGATGAGGAGGGAAAGGCCGATGAAATCCACTGGGGCGTTTTTCATTTTATTGTGGGCCGCCGCGTGCTGTTTCTCCACATCGTGGTCCTTGATATAAATCGAGGCGAGAAAGGCCGCCAAGATTCCGAAGGGGATGTTGATATTGAAGATGGCGCGCCAGCCGAAATGGTCCGTCAGGTAGCCGCCCAAAGGAGGACCGATGGTGGGGCCGATAATCACCACCATGCCGTAAAGGGCGCTGCCCATGCCCGACCGGCCGGGAAAGGCTTCCTGGATCAGGGCCTGGGAGGTCGGCAAAAGCGCCCCGCCCGCGATGCCCTGCAGGATGCGGAAGAAAATAAGCGCGTCCAGGTTGGGCGCCAAACCGCAGGCTACCGAGGTAACAATGAAAAGAAGGATACAGGTGATGTAGTAGCGGCGCCGGCCGAAACGCACCCCGAGCCAGCCGGAGATGGGAAGTACCACGGCGTTAGAAATAATGTAGCCCGTCACCACCCAGCCGATTTCGTCCAGGGTCGCGCCCAAATTTCCCATCATTGTTGGGATAGCCACGTTCACGATGGAAGTGTCCACGATCTCCAGCAGGGACGCCAGTCCCGCGGTGACGACAATCATGATAGCGGCCGCAGAAGGCTTTCCCGGCGGCGGCGGTGTTTGGGTTGTCGATTTAGGATTAGCCATTATAAGGATCCTTAACTATTTGTCATCCTGAGCGGTCGCGCGAAGGATCTATGTGTTTGCTCAAACATAGATTCTTCGGCAAAAAAACGCCTCAGAATGACATCCAAAAAAATTAATGAATTTTGACCGAAACATCGGCCGACAAGCCCGCCTGGAGGCGGTCGATGTCCTCGGAGGTTAAGTTAAGAAGCTTGATCTTAACCGGCACCCTCTGTACCACTTTGGTGAAATTGCCGGTGGAATTATCCGGCGGCAGAAGAGTGAAGGTAGAGCCGGTGCCGGAAGAAAAACCTTCCACTTCCCCCTCGAATTTTTTTCCGGGGACGGCGTCAAC
>CAZHFP010000240.1:0-2520 GCA_964531065.1 uncultured bacterium | reverse complement strand
CCAAGCCTCAATCGGCCCCCAAGGTGGATGTGAAAGAATTAGAAAAAGAGGAACCCCTGGTCGCCGCCGCCTTGAAGATGTTCGGCGGTAAAATCGTGGAAGTGAAACGGAATAATCCACAGAAATAATCCTAGCTCGCGGGTCACAGTCGTCAGTTCACAGCTGTCAACTGCGAGCTGTCAGCTGTCAACCGAAGTTGAAATGTTCGACATGATCCGCCAAGCCCAAAAAACTCGCCCTGCCCGCTTAAGGTATTTTCCCCGAACGAATGGAATAAACCTTTGAGGAGCCGCATACAAAAACGGGTTCAGCGTGGATATTCATCCGGTAGTTTTCTTCCATAAAAACGTGGTAATGGATCCCCTCTTCTTGACTGCAGCTTAAAAAAACCCTGGGGTTATTCACCATGTCCCTCGGCAAATCCGCAATCCCAAACTCACTCAAGGTCCCCATCGCCGCCGGGCACCTTTGGGAAAAATTGGCCTCAAAAATCCTCAGGGGACGCAGCCATTCGAAATCATCCAACGCGCCGAGGAGTTCCCAAGGAAAATCCCACATGACGTAAAGCTGGTCGGCCCGGGGCTTCATTTCTTCCAAACAGGATTTCACGCGGCCCTCTGTTTTTTGCCGTTCCAAATTTTGAAGATGATAATTGCTGAGGACTGGAAATGAAAAAATAAAAACCGTCGCCAGGGGCGCGAACCCCATCCAACGGAGGCTTCGAACAGCCGCCCCTCTTTTTTTCCCCGGGGGAGGCGGGGCCACGCCTGAAAATAGGATCGCCAGGGTCATGAGATAAAGCAGGATTGGCAGAGTGACACGGTCCGGCGCCCTTAGAAAATAAATCAAAAACAAAAAAATGAAGCCAATCCAAGTCAATTGGGCCCCCAGAAAAAGCAGGGGCTTGCCCCGGCAAAACAAGGCGAAAACCAGGAAAAAAACAAGAAACCTTTGGTTCCAAAAGGATTCCAACAGTTCCCCCAGCGAATGGTAAGAAGCCGTTTTCCCTTCCGAGCCAATCCGGGGGAAAAAAGAGGCTAATTTTTCGATTTTCAAACGGCTGAATTTTTTCTCGTCCGGATAAAACCAATTCTTAAAAAGCCAAAGGTCATTTTCGGACCAGCCAACGGAATCAAAAAAGGGCTTGGAAGCCGGAGAAAAAGCCGTGATCCGGTAATCCTGAAGTTGGAGCCTTGCCTCATCGAATTTCTGGTATTCCCTCCATTCGGGTTTTGTTTGAAACCAGGCGGCATTAAAGAGAACGGAAGCTGAAATTAAAAACGCGAAAAAGCCGGCTAGCTTGGCCCCTTTTCCATGATAAAGACCCGGCTCCATCTTTCCGGCTCTATAAACGAAAAGTGGAATCGAAACCAACAGCACCAGCATCAGGGAGTCCAACCGGATGAGCGCGGCTAATAACAGCAGAACCCCCGCCGCCGCCATCGCGAAGAGTCTCTCGCTTTCATGGGCCCCTTTGTCCAGGGGAAAACAAAGCAACAATATTCCAGCTTGGGCGGCGATGGAAGCCGTCATCGTAAACTGCAGGAAGGTGAAAAATATAAAATTCACCCCCAGGCAGGAAACGATAAAAAGAAGGGTATGGAATTTCCGGCCGGGACGCCGCCGAATCAGCCAAAGAACAGCCCAAAACGATAGGAATTGAACCCCGCAGAGGAACCAGCCGTACCAGGGAAAAGAAGGAAACCAACTGAACCATTGCTTAAAAAAATAGCCCAATAGGATATTCGAATAACCGAAAAACTCGGAAGGAACCCTATTGGTTCCGATCCCCTTGGCCATAAATATTTTGAAGATATCATCATTAACCAGATAATAGGGCCGGATAAAAACGAGTTGGACCGAGAATAACACCCATCCCAGCAGCCAGGAGCTAAGGAGCGGGGATTCCCCAAGGCCGAGGAACGCCTTTTTTACCCGCGCGGCGGGGATGGGATTAGGAAAATCGGGAAATTTCATCGGTTCAGTAGTATAACAAAAACCCATTCGGGTCTTCCATCGCGGGTAGGCCCGGGTAGAATGTGGGAAGCGAGCCAACGTCGAGGGACGGAGGGTTCTCTCCCTTATCCTCAGAAATAGGTTCAAGGTTCCGGGTTTCAGTTAAAATCTTAACCTAGCGCCTTGAGTCTGGAACCTGATACCTGGAGTTAAAAATGTTCGACATGATCCGCCAGGCCCAAGCCATGAAAGAAAAAATGTCCCAGTTCCAAAAGGAGCTGGAGACCCAATCCTTTACCGGAACTTCCGGTAGGGTCACCGTCACCCTCAACGGCAAGCATGAGGTTCAAAAAGTAGTGATTGATCCTAACGCCGCGGAGGACCGGGAAAAACTTGAGGAAATGATCCGGGCCGCCGTGAACGACGCGGGCCGCCAGGTGAACGCCAAGCTGAAGGCCGAGATCGGTAAAATGACCGGCGGGCTCTTACCACCGGGAATGTTCTAACAACCGCTATCCGGTAAAAAGACGACGGATAAATTAAATTAGGAACCATTAATGGAAA
>CAZHFP010000239.1:0-2600 GCA_964531065.1 uncultured bacterium | reverse complement strand
TGGAATAAAGGTCTTCCTTTATTTTACCCAAACAATAATATAATTCGTTCTTTTTTCCGAAAAGATAAGGCGGGCAGGGCTCAATTTGGTTGATTTTAAACCGGGTCACTTCCCGGACATGATCCACCCATAAGATAAAGGGAAAATTCTTTTTTTCCAAGACAATGAACCATGTGGACTGGGGTTTTTCCGGGTTTCCGAGCCCCAAGAATTTCCGGAAGGACAAAACCGGAAAAACGGCTCCCCGAAGGGTCAAATCCCCGGCCCAAGGTTCCTTCGGCTGGGCCAGGGGCCTTAACGCCGAATATTTCAATACTTCTTTCACACGGAAAGTTTCGATGCCATAGAGCTCATTCTCGGACCGGAAAGTCAAAACCATCATGCCCTGCATGACTTGAAGAATATCCCTTTCCTCGACAAACCCCAGCCGAACCAGGACCTTCCCAATAGGCTCATGATTTCTTTTTTGCTCCCCCAAGGCGACTTGAATTTGCCGGGAGGTGATTTTGCCGGCTTGGCGCAGGAGCTCTCCCAGGGATTTTTCTTGAGGCCTCATCATTGGATGCCGCTCCCCTTCACGATTTTCAAGTTGTTCTTCAGGATCTCATTCGTGGGATCCATGGACAAGGCTTTTTCCCAATGCCCAACCGCTCTTTCCTTCTCGCCGCGCTTGAGATAAATATTGCCCAATTTCGAGTGGGCCTCCCCGTGGCTGGGATTAAGACTGATAAGTTTTTCATACTCCAGGATCGCCTCATCCAAAAACCCCTGTTTATAATTTAAGTTTCCCAGATTGTCCAGAATCGTCACGTCATTCGGATTGATCATTTTCGCGGCCTTGTATTCCTCCAAGGCCTTTTGCATGTCGCCTTGCTTGTCATAAATATAACCTAAAACATTGTGAACACTCGCATCATTCGGATTGATTTCCATAACTTTGTGATACATTTGAATGGCTTCCTCGTGGTTCCCACGGCCCGCGTAAATCATCCCCAATTTAAGGTAAACTTCAGCGTTGTTGGGGTTCTTGTCGCGCGCCTTCTTCAAGACCTCAATGGCCTGATCATACTGTCCCATCGACATATAGGCGTGCCCCATCCTCAAATGGGCTTCCGGTTCGTGGGGGTTTAATTTTAACGCCTGCTGGTATTGAACAATGGCTTCGGTATACATTCCCCTTTTGGAATATGCGTTTCCCAAAATAGCGTAAATCGCCGAGTGCCGGGGATTGAGGATTATCGCCCTTTCATAAGCGGTAATAGCATCATCCCATCCTCCCAATTGCTCGTTGGCGTATCCCATCTTGAAAAAAATCTCAGCGTTGCTGGGATTGACCGCGATATATTTTTTATATTGTTCAATCGACTGTTCATAATTTCCCATTTTCGAATAAACATTCCCCAGGTTGTTATAAAGGCCGGCATCCCCGGGATTGAGTTCTATGGATTTTTGGAATTCCAAAACCGCCTGTTGGTATTTTCCCTGCACTTCCAGCAGAAGACCCCATTTGCAGTGCGCGTTTAAATTCATGGGATTGATTTCCAGGGACTGCCGGTAATGGGATTCGGCCTCGGCGTAATTTCCCACGTTGGTAAACAACCCTCCCAATTGGAACAAAATCTCGGCGTCCGTGGGGCTCAGCTCCAGCGCCCTTTTAAACTCAAAAATAGCGTCCTCGTACCTTTTGGAAAGGGTAAAAGCCGTGCCCAAATTAATGTGATCCTGAGCCTTATCCATCGAGTGCCGTCTTCTCATTCTGCGAATTTAAACCTTCATCGGATTTTTCAATCCGCCGGTAAATCCGGTGGCGGATATCCACGCACCGAAAATACTTGCGCGAGGCCCCCATCAAGGTTTCCGTCAAACCCAGAATCAGGTGTCCTTCCGGGGCCAGTGCCCGGGCGAACTGTTCGTAAATTTTTTGCTGCTGTCCTGAAGTTAAATAAATCAAAAGATTCCTGCAAAAAATAAGGTGGAAGCCGGAAAAATCGCCGCCCCATTCGGATATCAAGTCATGAACCCGGAAATGAATGTGCTTTTTGAGGTCCAAAACCACCCGAGCCCGGGCCCCTTCCAGGTAAAACCACCTGGTCGTCTGGACTTTGGAAAGCTTCCGGATGGCCTCGGCCGGATATTCCCCTTTTTCGGCGGTTCGAACGCTGCCCAGGTCAATATCGGTGGCGAATATCTCAAACGTCAATCCGGGCTGGGAGAAAGCCCATTCTTTTAACATCATGGCGACCGAGTAGGGTTCTTCCCCGCTGCTGCAGCCGGCACACCAAACTTTTATCTTCCGGTCACTCACGCCGGGAAGCTCCGGAAGAATTTTCTCCTTGACCGCCCGATAGACATCCGGATCCCTGAAAAATTCCGTGACATGAATCGTCAATCGATCGAGTAATTGAGTGGGTTCCTGTTGATTGTTCAGAAGGGCGTTTAAATAATCCGAATAAGAATGGGTTCCGGTCGCCCTCATGCGGACCGCGACACGCCGCTTAACGTAATTCTGTTTATACTGGTTTCCGTCAAACCCTTTGGATTTCAAAAGATAATCCAATATTTTTTGAAAACCCGGATCTTCTTCCTTTAACGGCTTCATC
>CAZHFP010000238.1:0-2600 GCA_964531065.1 uncultured bacterium | reverse complement strand
CCACAGCCTTCAAATGATGTCGTCCTTTTTGGAGGATGACGAAGAGCCGAAGAAGACAGCAAAATAAGCTCTCCGCTCCCCGCCCTCCGCTGTCCGCCAAACCGAAATGATACGGCCGGGGAAGGTGAAGGGCTTATTTAAAGTTAGGCACGGATCATATTAAATCACCCTCATCCCGTCCTTCTCCCCTCAAGGGAGAAGGGGAAACCAGATTCCCTCGCCCCTGGAGGGAGAGGGCATACCGATAATCTATAAGATTCAATGTATTCGGTATTGTGCCAATATCATTTTGGGTGAATATCCAAAATTGGCACAGGGTGAGGGGGGGAATTAGAATTTCTTCGATTGAAACTCGCTTTAGTACCGCCTCGCATCGGGTTACAATAGGGCCGTTGTCCCGCCGGGGGTGCCTGGAACCTTGAATCTGGCCCCTGGACCCTGCCTCTATATAGAAAGGCTTTCAACCTTGTTCAAGACCAAGCTCGGCCTTCGAATCGCCCTCGTCGTGATTTTTTCCATCCTGATCACCCAAATGATCAGCGTGGTCTTTACCATGGCTAACGAGCGGGAGAACCTGCTGGCTAAGCGCCTGGAATCGCTCCAGTTCTCGGTGGGGATTTTAGAATCCCAAGTGGTCCGCGACATCCGCCACAACAATTTCACCCAGCTTTCTAAAACCCTCGAGGACCTGGCCCGGGGATTTTCCGCCTATTCCTTCACGCTCTTTGACCCGGAAGGCCAGGTGCTGGCCACGGTTCAATTAAAGGAAGGGTATGAACGACCCGCGGGCGACCTGAAATTCCGGCTCCAGATGGTTTCGGAAGAAAAGGCCCCGCCCGTACAAACGATTAAAAGCGCCGAGGGCGAGGTTCTGCGCTATGTGCTTCCCTTCAACGACGAGGATGGAAACCTGGTCGCGGGGCTGGACCTGGAAACGCCCACCATCGCCATCGACGCCACGGTCCGAAGGGTCCTCTGGAAAACCGTAGGAGTGACCTTCCTGATTTCCCTCAGCATTTCCCTGGTTGTGACCCTGATCGTCACGCTGGTGCTTTTCCGCTTCGTGGTCAAGCCCATCAATATCATGAAGGACGAGCTGGAAGATTTGTCCAAGGGCGAGGCGGACCTGACGTTCCAGATCCAGGTGATCTCCAACGACGAGATCGGCGAGATGGGCCATTGGTTCAACTCCTTCATCGGACGTATCCGGGCCATGGTGCTCCGGGTGCTCGAGCATTCCCAGCACCTGTCCGAACAGGTCTCCACGATGAACCATTCGATCATGGAAGTTTCCGCCATGAGCGAGGACGTGACCACGACGGTTCAGCAAATCGCCCGGGGCGCGGAGGAGCAGGCGGCTAAGATCGCCGAGGTCAACCACCTGATGCAGGAAATGCAGCAGACCATGGGCGAAATGGAAAAAAAATCCCAGGAAACGTCCGGCGCGGTGGACAAGGCCACCCAAACGGCGAAGGTTGGCGGAAAACTGGCCCACGGCACCATCGAAAAAATGGCGGGGCTCAACGAAATTATCCAGAAGAACACCGAGATGATGGGCAAACTCGGCAACAAGAGCCAACAGGTGGGAAGGGCGGTTGAAATTATCACCGGCATCGCCGAGCAGACGAACCTTTTGTCCCTCAACGCCGCCATCGAAGCCGCCCGGGCGGGCGAGCAGGGCCGGGGTTTTGCCGTGGTGGCCGAGGAAATCCGAACGCTGGCCGATGGGGCCAGCAAGGCGACCCAGGAAATCACCAACCTCGTTCAGGAAATCCAAGACGAGACCGGCGCGGTGTTGGAATCCATGGAGAAGGGTGCCAAAGAGGCCCAGGGCAGTAAGGACAGTATCCGCCAGATGGAAGGCACGCTGGACGAGATTATCGCCGTCATCGAGAACATGGTGGGCCACAGCAAGGACATCGCCGAAATGATCACCTCCCAATCCCAGCGCTACACCAAGATCGTGCACAGCATCCAGGATATCAACGCGGTCAGCGAGGAGTCCGCCGCCTCCACGGAGGAAGTGTCCGCCTCCACCCAAGAGCAGTCCGCCAGCATGGAGCAGGTTTCGGCCACCTGCAAGGAATTGGCGGCCATGTCCATGGAACTCAAGGGCATGGTGGAGAAGTTCAAGATAAGATAAGCCAGGTCATAGGTCACAGTTGACAGTCGGCAGTACCAGCAAACTAAAAATCCCCCTCACCCCGCCCTCTCCCGCCAGGGGCGAGGGAGAAAACCTGAAAAGTCAGCTTCTTCTTTTCCCTCGCCCCTTGAGGGAGAGGGTAGGGTGAGGGGGAAAGTTAATTTTCCACAGCTTTCGAAAGTCTGGTTCCAATCGACGATAACGACTTAGTCATCAACGCTTTTCCTGCGCCATCCAGGTTAATCTGTGTTCATCTGTGGCTAATTGGCTGTGATTCTTATTTTGGTTTGGTCTTGAAAAGGCTTCTTCTTTCGCTTTAAATTCCCTAGTCCATCCGTGGTTCACTCTCTTTAATTAGGAGCCTTTATGCCTTCGCCTCTCTCGTTGAACCTCGACTACATCTCCGATCTCGTGTCCGAATCCGACCTGAACGCCCTCGGGCCCCAGGCGCTGGACG
>CAZHFP010000237.1:0-2636 GCA_964531065.1 uncultured bacterium | reverse complement strand
CGGTGCCGAATCTGGCGGACTTCCAAGATTGGGATTGGGAAAAGGAAAGCGCGCTTCCGGGGCTGGATCTTCGGGTGAAGGATCAAATCAAGCTTCTAAAAAAATTCTCAAAGTCTTTTTTGGGAGAATTCAAGCAATTGCCTTTGGAAAAGACCGCGCCGAAAGAAGTGGAGCAGTATTACATCACCAATCCGGCCTATGGGGCAGTAGATGCGGCCATCTATTACTCCATGATCCGACATTTCGGGCCAAAACGGATCATTGAAATTGGGGCGGGGTTTTCCACGCTCTTGGCCTGCCAAGCCGTGGTCCGCAACCAAGAGGAAAAACATCCGTGCGAACTGACGGCAATCGAACCCTATCCCAGCAAGACGTTGCGGGAAGGCGTGCCGGGACTGGCTAAACTTTGGGAAAAAAATCTACAAGATGTTCCGGTGGCGGAGTTTGAGAAGCTGGGGAAGAACGACGTTCTTTTTATTGATTCCAGCCACGTTTTGAAAATCGGCAGCGACGTGCAATACCAAATCTTGGAAATTCTTCCTCGCTTGAAAAAGGGCGTTTTGGTTCATTTTCACGACATCTTTTTCCCCTTTGAATATCCAAAAAAATTAATTATGAAAGATTTCAAATTTTGGAACGAACAGTACCTCCTGCAGGCCTTTCTCGCCTTCAACCGGGATTTCGAGGTCCTCTGGTCCGGTTACAATCTTTTCAAAAAACACTACTCGGAATTGGAAAAAGACTTCGGAGAATTTTTTACGGATAAGGATAATCCGGAAAGATTTTGGAAAAGTGTAGGTTTTTGGATCAAACGGAAATGAAAGCTCTTAAAGTTTAACCTTGCAGGAAAATGAATTGGGATGGGCGGGCCTGAATAGGCTGTTTGGCCCGGTTTGAAGGGCAATTTACCGTTTTACCATTGTTATCGCTGGGACTGACACTAATCCCGTTGAAAGTCGTCATAATGGATTGTTGGGAAAATAAGAGTGGTGTACAATGCCGCCTCGCTTCTTTCTATGCATTGGCCGCTTCGAAATGAATTTTTTGAAGGCTTTTTACAGACGTTAATAATTTAAGGAGTCCCTATGGCAACCTCGAAAACGAAGAACAACCCGACGCGAAAGGCGGGCGCGAAGCCGCTGCCGTCCTCCAAGCCGAATAAAAATAAATTGGTGATGTGGATCGGCGTCCTGGTTTTGTTCGTCATTTTGGCTGAGGTGAAAATGCTCAACGGCCCGAAAGAATCCGGAGCCTACAATGTTCAAGTGGTCACCCAGTTTGACGGGGAAGACCAGCCTTGCGGAAAATTCATGGTCGCGGACGTGGTGAAGGTAGGGTCCGATCGATTGGCCATCAGCGACAATAACCGGCTGCTGATATTTGATTTGACGGGAAAGCTGGAAGGGTCGGTGAATCAAAAGGAAGCGGGCCTTCCCAAATTCAATGAACTTTCCAACATGGGTTCGGATGATCAAGGCCATTTTTATGTGATGGACGCTTGGAATGGTCTCATCCGGGGTTTTGACTCCAAAGGCCGTCCGACGGTTAAAATACCTGTCCCGCAGGCTTACGGCCCCCGCGGTGTTGCTTGGTATAACGGGAATTTTTACGTCGCCGATACCGGAACACACCAGATCAAGAATATCTCCGCGGACGGCACTTTGCTGGCCGCTTGGGGCCACCAAGGCGCGGAGAAGGGCGCCTTTGGAAACCCGGCCGCCCTCACGCTCGATCGACAGGGAAATATTTACGTGGCTGACACCGACAACAAACGGGTTCAGGTGCTGGATCCGCAGGGGAAATTCTTGCGGAAGTATGATGTGGGCGAACGCGTGAATAACGTGGCCCTGGACGCCCAAGGCCGTGTTTACGCCTCTTCTTTGGAAGGCGACTTCGTGAAGGTTTTTGACAAAGACGGCAAGGACCTGGGTAAATTGACCGAGGTTGGCAAGCCGGACCGGATTCATTCGTTGAAGGGGTTGGCGATTACCGACGACGGAAATATTGTCGCCGCCACCCACGACAAGATTTTTATCTTCCGCGCGGTTCCAGCGGGGCAAGTTAAATAATTTAAGAAAGAATTTTCTCCCGCCTTTAACGAGAGGGCGGGTTTAATTCTAATTTTTTCAAGTCGGCGTCGACCATCAACCGGACCAATTCCCTGAAATTGACAGTGGGTTTCCAGCCCAAAATCTTTTTCGCCTTTGAGTTATCTCCGCGCATTTCCTTGATGTCGACCGCCCGGGCGAACCGGGGATCAGACTCCACATAGTTTCGGTAATCCAATCCCACATAAGAAAAGGCCTCTTCTAAAAATTCCTTGATGGAATGATTTTCCCCTGTGGCGATGACGAAGTCCTCCGGTTCTTTTTGCTGGAGCGTCAGCCACATGGCCTGGGCGTAATCTTTGGCGTAGCCCCAGTCCCTCTTGGAATCCAAATGGCCCAGGGTGATTTTGTCCTGCTTCTTCGCCAGGATTCCCGCCAGTCCCAAGGTGATTTTCCGGGTCACGAAAGCGGGGCCCCTTCGAGGGGATTCGTGGTTGAAGAGAATGCCGCTGACGGCGAAAAGATCATGGACTTCCCGGTAATAGCCGATCATGCCGTGGGCGAAAACCTTGGCGAAACCGTAGGGGC
>CAZHFP010000236.1:0-2689 GCA_964531065.1 uncultured bacterium | reverse complement strand
ACTGATACCTGTATTGGGGGCATTAGCTCAGCGGTCAGAGCAGGGCACTCATAATTTTTTTCGTGTTACCTTCGGTAACCAAGGGTCGTGAGTAGCAAAAAATTCTTGTCCCCAGCAAGTTTCAAAGGCCTTTGCCCGTAATGGTTTTAACACCAAAGCGGGCCGAGGCCTTTTTTTTGAAGTGACGGTCAGTAACGGTCACCGAGGGTCAAAACCGGCAAAAAACGAGTTTGAATGACACGGTTATGACAAATGCGTGGTTTTTAGAGCAGGGCACTTTTTGAAAAGTAGTGCCCTTCTTGAGGCTCAAAAAATGGTTCGGTTCATAGGTATTAAAGGAGCAGGGCAGTATTGTTTTTTGTAAATTTTTAGAATTGTTACAGGTAAACATTTTCAAAGAGTTTGTGTCATTCGACTGTCATTGAATATTGAATTCCGATAAAAATTTGGTTTGTGTCATGACCGTATCATTGCTCTGTCATTGGATCGATTGGTTGGACTGATTTGGCGGGTTTGTCGAAGAATGACCAACTGATTTTATGTGGCATTAGCTCAGCGGTTAGAGCACAGAACCTTTTGTCATTGAGTGGCTTGTCCAGAATTTAGCAAACGAATGACACGTATATGACAAGCTGTTTAGAGGTATTTCCCTTAGTTTTAAACTCAAAATGACGAAGATGACTTCAACCGATGGGCGGGAGGCGAAGAGAGGGTTTAATCAAACAACGGGGAGCGGGAACAGTCTTTTATTGTTTCCCGCAAAATGGGGTTTGGCTACCATGGGCCGTATCGCGGGGAGGGAATATGGAAAAGTGGAAAGTAAGTCTTTCGTCGGAAGCGGAAGATCAACTTGCGAAAATCTATGAAACCAACCAAGATTTGAGGCCTGATATTTTGGCCCGTCTTAAAATCTTGGAAGAATTCCCGCCAGAAAAGTGGTTCTTTGTTTACAAGCATAAGGGTTTAGACTTCTTCCGGGCCGAAACCGGACAAATGCTTCGTATTTCAGGGGAAGCCCATTTCGGCACAAAAACAGTAGAAATTACCCATGTGAAATTGGTTCGAAAACCATCTTGACGGTGTAATACGAACGTAATACGATAGGGGTAACGATATCGTTAAAGGAGGCGCTGCCATGCAAGCCATCAATTTTAGGCCAAAAGTGAATCCCCGGACTCTTCGAGAAATTGCCAAGAAGCAACACTATGCCGATTTATCCAGCTTCATTAACGAAGCGATAGATGAAAAAATCCGCCATATCCACGAGAGCCCAAGAGACCACAAACTTGTAAGCTCGATCAAGAAAGCGGTGTATGAATACAACGGCTGGGCGTTTTCCAAACCCCCGGCCAGTGAAGCGGCTGAGATTAAAAAGCGGGCCGCGGATATGCGGTCGGGAAAAGTTAAGTCAACTCCTCTAAGCGAGGTTATTAAGAAGCTGGAAAAGATTTGAGCTATTCACATTGCAGGGAAATGAAGCGGGTTGGGGATGGGGGATAAATGAAAACATCGACTAAAAAGCACAAACTAGAAGGATTCATTACCACCCAAGAGCATATGCGCCTCTTGAAGAAAAAAAGACCGGAAATTTATTCCTCCTTGAAACACCCGAGTCTTAGGGCCTGTGTTGCTTGGAATACGATGGATCATCGTACCCAGCTTGGGTTTTCCCAAGCGGAGCTTGCGGAAAAGTCGGGAGTGTCCCGGCGAAATGTTCGATACCTGGAAGACATAACAACCCGATTTAGCCCAACCCTTGACGTAATCGAGAAGGTTTCGAAGGTTCTCAAGGTTGAAGTGGTCGATTTAATCAAGCGGGTGGATTTGACGAAGGCAGTCTAAGCCAGTCGTTTTTTCTTCCGAAAGATCAAACAATCGCATAATCTATTGAAAATTAAGCGGGGCATTAGTTAAAGCGGGTTTGAACGCCCCGAGGTTCATAGGGGCGGTAGCCCCTATGCGGTTTTGAAGGGAACACAGGGGATTTTCCCTGTGAGCGAAGCGGGGCATTAGCTCAGCGGTCAGAGCAGGGCACTCATAGCGAAAGCTGTGCACCACCGGCGAAAGCCGATGGATGAAATGGGATGAAGTCAGGGAAACCCGGCAACGGGCAATCCTGAGCCAAGCTCCCGGTACACCGGGGGAAGGTGCAGAGACTAGCGGAGGGGTAGAGACCCCTTAATCACCGCGAAGAAGTATCCCACACCCTTCAGATGGGTGAAGAGATAGTCCAGGGAGTCGTGCAAACGGCACAAACCTGAATGCCTTGGTCCCTGGTTCAAATCCAGGATGCCCCACCATTTATATTCAAAAGGCCTCCTCCCCCCCAGGGAGGGCGGCTTTTTGTGTTTATGGGTCAAATGACAAGGGGTGGCATGTACACCCCTTGACAGATGATCAGGGATGGATAAAAATGTATATAGATATAAATAACTATAGGCGTAATTATCCATGAATACGGCGACTAAAACGAAAACATACGATGGAGCCATTAAGGTCTTTAAGGCCCTTGGTGGACTCCTGTCCTCTACGGAAGCCATGCGGGCGGGTATCCACCCGAGGGATCTTTACGCAATGCGGGACGCCAAACTGCTGGATCAGCTTAGTCGGGGACTTTACCGCCTTTCGAACATGGCTCCCCTTGAGAACCCGGATTTCGTAGCCGTGGCCCGGCGGGTGCCCGAAGGGG
>CAZHFP010000235.1:0-2690 GCA_964531065.1 uncultured bacterium | reverse complement strand
CTTCTCCCTTGAGGGGAGAAGGCTGGGATGAGGGTGGGTTTATACAGCCACAATACCCCTCACCCTGCCCTCTCCCGCAAGGGGCGAGGGTATATGCTTTCCTGTCTCTTCTTTAGGCGTGATTTGGGCTTCGGTCACGGTTAAAATCTTCCCTATCCATGGAACTCTTTCCCCACTATCGATTGAAAACGCTGATCCCCCTCATTATTTTTCTTTCGGCGTTTGGGTTCGCATTGGCGGGGCTCAATCCTTCTTTTTATCTCAACGACAGTCCCGAAACCGTCACCGCCTGCGTGACGATGGGTGTTTCCCATCCGCCGGGATATCCCCTCTATAGCTTGGTGGGGCACCTCTTTTCTCTGGTGCCGCTTGGCCGCTTTCCCTTTCGAATTAATCTTTTTTCAGCCGTTCTAGCGGCATCGGTCTGCGCGCTTTTGTATTTTGTCTTAAGGGAGAGGCTTAAGGTTTCCTTAGGATTATCGATTCTCTTTTCTTTGATTTGGATAACCGGCGCGTCTTCTTATCCCGCCGCCCTCAGCGCCAAGACGGGCATTTATCATTTGACCGCTCTTCTTCTTTTAGCCGTTCTCTGGAGTTTATTGAAGGGCCGGTTGGGCTCCGCGGCTTTTTTCTTCGGACTTTCCCTGGCCAACCATTGGATGAGCATGGTGGTTTTCCTGCCGGGGTTCGTTCTGTTGGCTTTTCTGGGATGGCGCCGTCGGGTTCGGGGGACGGCAACCGATGGAACCACCCCTTCGACCGCTGAACCCGTTGGGTGGGAAAGAAGCCGCCTGCTTATTTTACCGGCGCTCTTAACTCTGGGCCTTTCCCTATATCTCTATCTTCCGCTTCGGGCCCATCTGAATCCTTCCCTGAATTGGGGAGATCTTTCTACTTGGCGGAATTTTTGGGATAGTTTTTTGCGGAAGGAATATTCCACCCCGGAAGCCGCGGGAGGACCGGGCGTTTGGCTGTCCCAAGGGTGGGTCTGTCTCAAGGCGTCTTTTTTCGAGTTCGGTGGAATTTTTGTTTTAGCCCTTCTGGGGCTCGCGAGGATGGTGTCTAGGTCCCGGGATTGGGCTGTGGGAATGGGAGTGGCTTGGGCTTCGCTGGCGTTGGTTCTTTGTCTTTATTTGAATCTTCCGGAGAAACAACTTTTTCTCATCAAGGATTACGCCCTTTCGTCCCACGTTTTTATTTTATTGTTCGCGGCCTGGGGTTTGGAATCCTTTCTCGCGGGAAGGGATCGGCGGCCCTTGGCGGAAGGGCTGGTCCTTGGGGCGCTGGTTCTTTTTTTTGTATTGCCGGGAATCCGCCGCGCTTGGGACAGCCGTCAGACCGATTACACCTATTCCTATGATTACGCCCTTAATGGCTTCAAGACCCTGCCCCGTAACTCGCTTTATTTTTGCAAGGGCGATACCGTTGTTTTTCCCTGCTGGTATTTTCAATGGGTGGAGGGGAAGAGGCTGGACCTGGCTATTGTGGGTGTGGACGGTTTTCCTATGGAGTGGGTGAGAAAAAATCTAGCCCTGGCCCACCCGGGCCTCAAGGTTCCCTTCACCAACCAGCCGGTGGGGGTGGAATCTATTCCCCTCCTGACCCAATGGATCGTGGATCATAATCCGGATCGGCCGTTGTATTTTAGCTATAACAAGATTGAAGACGGCACCTTGCCGGGTGAGAAGATGGCTCTCTATGGTGTCACGGGCAAGGCCTTCGCCCCCGGCGCCGAGGTCACTTTGGATGAAGGTTTGGCAGATTTTTGCTGGGACCATTTGCGCTTGAGACATATGGGAGACGACACCTTTCTCCTGGACGAGCGGACGAAGGCAAATGTCGCGGGGGATTACGGTGTTTTTCGAAATAGCTTAGGCGTGTTTTATGAGGACCGTGCCGATGACGCGAAAGCCAGGCAAAAGAAACCGGCCAAGCCCGGGGAACTCGCCAAGGTTATCGATGATTACCAGAAATCCTTTAACCAATTTTTATGGGCGGCGAATTGGTCGCCGGAAGATCCCCAGTATGCTTATAACACGGGCAACGGACTTTTTCATTTAGACCGGGCGCTGGATTCGACCGTCTGGTACGAAAGGGCCGTGAAACTGGACCCTAAATACACGGACGCTTATTTCAATTGGGCTGTGGCCGAATTACAGCTGAAGGATTACCAGAAGACGGGGGATTTGCTCGCGAAGGTTTTGGAGTTGAAGCATGATCACGTTGAGGCCAAGACGGGGATGGATTATTTGATGAGAAATAAACTATATAAAGCGCAGTGATTTAGTAGATTGTTGGTTCGAGTCCAGCATGGGGAGGCATTTAATGGTGCGTAACATCACCAAACATTATTCCAACGGAGAAGTTACCATCGCTTGGCAGCCGCACCTTTGCATCCACTCCGCCAATTGTGCCGCTGGATTGCCGGAAGTATTTAAGCCCCGCGTCCGGCCATGGATTGATCCCTTGGCGGCGCCGACCGAGGCGATTAAAAACCAAGTGGCTCAATGCCCCTCGGGGGCTTTGTCTATTAAAAATACACAGGAGAAATCCTAGTTGAATAAATACCTCAAAAAACTTCTGCCCCTCTACCAAAAGATGGGTATCAGCATCATCCCCAACCGCTACGAGGATCCGGTGCCGAATCTGGCGGACTTCCAAGATTGGGATTGGGAAAAGGAAAGCGCGCT
>CAZHFP010000234.1:0-2693 GCA_964531065.1 uncultured bacterium | reverse complement strand
TAATCCTGTTGCACACCCAATCCATTTTGGTAATGGCATCCGATATTATTTTGCGCTCTCGTGTTGCCTTGAGCGGCTGATTTCACATACCACTTCATGGCGGTCTTGTAATCCACCGGCACTCCAAACCCGCGGGCGTATAAGGTTCCGATGCAAAACTGGGCGTTGGCATTGCTCTTGTGCGCCGCTTTTAAATACCACTTCATCGCTTCCGAATAATCCTGTTTCACTCCTAATCCTTTGGCATAGAGAAGGCCGATATTCGTTTGGGCTACTAACGATCCCTGGTCCGCGGCCTTTTGGTACCACTTCATGGCTTCCTTGTAATCCGTTTTGACCCCTTCTCCCCGAACATAACAATCGCCAATATGAACTTCGGAGTAGGCATCACCATCGTCAGCGGACTTTTGATACCACTTCAAAGCTTCTTTAAAATCCTGTTTCACGCCTTTACCCGTGTAATAGAAGGATCCGATATATCTTTCGGCTTGGCCGTCACCCTCAGCGGAAGCCTTCAGGAACCAGGTCATGGCCCGGGACATGTTGCCGTTGTTATAAGCCTTGAGGCCGCTGTCGAAGGCATCGGGAACCGCGTTGGGTTCGGCGTAGGACAATCCTGGTAGGATTAGCAGCGGAAGACTAAGCAGAAATAATAGTTTCATGGATTCCCGTCTTAAATTCAGATCAATAAATCATTTGCTGAAATGAATCGACCAAACACAAACCGAAAGCGCGCTAACCGCAACGAAAAGAAACAGTGCTAATATTTTATTCATGACTTGGGCCGTTCTTTTTTAATCATCATCCAGCTCTCCGGATAGATCAACGGCTTAAACCCGGCCTTTTCATAGACCTGATGGGCGTCCTTGGTCGCCAGGAGCCATTGGTAGACAGACTTATAATCCGGATGGTCCATAGCGAAACGGAGGATGGCTTGGGCGATTCCCTTGTTGCGATGGGAGGGTTCGACAAAAACATCCATGATGTAAGCGAAGCGGGTCTTATCCGAGGCCATCCTGGCATAACCCACTTGAGAACCGTCTTGGGTGTATACCCCGATAACCAGCGACGAGTTTTTAGCGCCTTTCTCAACTTCGTCCTGCCCGATCCCGGGCGACCAGTAGCAACCCGCAAGCCATTCGGTGACTTTTTTGAAGTCGATCCGTTGAAGCTCATCGCTGATTTCATAATCTTTGAAATGGTTGGTCATAAATCCCTTAGGTTAAAACTTGACCGATGGCCTGCTTCCAACCGGCCCATAAATGCTTTCGGGTTTCTTCCTTCATTTTAGGGCTAAATACCTTATCCACCTTGCGGATGCGGTTGATCTCGGCGCTGTTTTTCCAAAAGCCGATTTGCAAGCCCGCCAGATAAGCGGCTCCCATGGCGGTGGTTTCCACTACTTTGGGACGGTTGATTTTAACTTTCAGGATATCGGCTTGGAATTGCATCAAGAGGTTGTTCTTGCAGGCCCCGCCATCCACCCGCAATTCCTTGAGCTTCAAATGGGAATCCTTCAGCATGGCGTCCACCAGGTCCCTCGTTTGGTAAGCCATCGATTCCACCGTGGCACGGACCACATGCTCCCGTTTGGTTCCTCGGGTGATCCCCACCAAGGCTCCCCTGGCATGGGCGTCCCAGTAGGGCGCTCCGAGTCCCACAAAAGCAGGGACTAAATAAACCCCGCCTGTGTCCGGAACCTTTCGGGCAATGGCCTCGGATTCAGAGGAAGACTTAATCAACTGTAGCCCGTCCCTAATCCACTGAACCGCGGCGCCGCCGATGAAGACAGCCCCTTCCAGCGCGTAAACGGGCTGGCCCTTGCCGTCGCAAGCCAAAGTAGTCAGGAGTTTGTTTTTGGAGAGGATATGTTTGTGGCCAAGGTTCAAGAGCAGGAAACAGCCTGTGCCGTAAGTATTCTTCAGGGTTCCCGGATCATGGCATCCTTGACCAAACAAGGCGGCCTGCTGGTCCCCCGCGATTCCGGCAATGGGAATGCCCGCGCCCAAATAGCTTTTCGCCGAGGTGTTTCCAAAATCGCTGGCGGAAGCCTGCACTTTCGGTAGGAGGGACAGTGGCACATGCAGGGCCTTTAAGAGGCTGGGATCCCATTTCTTTTGGAAGATGTCATATAGAAGCGTCCGGGAAGCGTTGGAGTAGTCGGTAGCATGGGATTTCCCTCCAGTTAGGTTCCACAAAAGCCAGGTGTCGATCGTGCCAAAAGCCAATTCGCCTTGGGCGGCTTTCTTCGCCGCGCCCGGAACGTTTTGAAGGAGCCATTCGATTTTCGTGCCGGAGAAGTAAGCGTCCAGAACCAATCCTGTCTTGTTCAGGAAGAATTTTTCCTTGCCCTGATCTTTTAACTGATCACAGCGGTGGGCGGTCCGGCGGCACTGCCAAACAATAGCCTTGTGAATGGGCTTCCCTGTCGTGCGGTCCCAAAGGACGGTCGTTTCTCTTTGGTTGGTAATACCGATGGCGGCAATTTGGGAAGATTTTATTCCCGCGGACTTTAAAGCTTTTTTTCCTGTCGCTTCGACCGTGCGCCAAATTTCATCGGCATCATGCTCGACCCAGCCGGGTTTGGGAAAAAACTGGGTGAATTCCTGATAGGCGCTCCCGACCACTTTGCCCGAGTGGTCGAAAAGGTAGGTTCGGGTGCCGGTGGTTCCCTGGTCAATGGCGAGAATGAG
>CAZHFP010000233.1:0-2704 GCA_964531065.1 uncultured bacterium | reverse complement strand
TCTACTTTCGCATCCCTGGCAGAAGTCCCGCCGGGAGCCACCGTCTCAAAAGTTTGGACTTTTTTATTTTTCATTTTTCCCCCGCGGTCGCCCGGGCGAAGACAAGCTTCGCCCCTACCCTTTAAATATTTTTTTGAATGTTGTTAAACAAAAAAGGCCTTCCCTTTCGGGAAGGCCTTGGAATGGGTGTCGATCAGTTCGCCTTCATTACATTTGCCGCCTGCTGGCCCTTCGCTCCCTGCACAATCTCAAACGTCACTTCTTGTCCCGCCGTCAAGGTTTTGAATCCGTCTCCCTGGATGGCCGAGAAATGAACGAACACATCTTCCCCGCCCTCCTGCTCAATGAACCCGTAGCCCTTGCCCGCGTTAAACCACTTCACTCGACCCGTTGGCATCTTTCCGATTCCACCTTTTCCGCACCTTGTGTATCACCTTCAACCGCAGTGGCTCCCTTGGGGAAAGCCGACTAAGGATGCTCCCGATTGACAAGTCCATCGCCCCGGATGCTTTCAACGATGTGGCTTCAGTGTAAATAAAATACTATTGTTTTTCAACGCATTTTCCCCTTTTTCATTGGCGAAAATCGAAAACCAAGGTTCATGGTAACTCTTGAATTTTGGGCCGTACCTTCTAGAATAGCGCCTTCAGTTTCTCCCGGCTTGAAGGCTGGGAGAAAGTTTTTGAAAAGCCGAATCGCCGGGCGGCGCGGGCCGCTTGAGCGGGCAGGGGAACCAATCATCGGGGCTAATGCAGTTTCCTTGGATTAACTTCTAAAGGAAAACCGCACGGCGACCTTCGCGCCGAGCCCGTCAGCTAACCTTGTAGGCTTCGGAGGGCAGCCTCTTTCCAATGGGCGGCCCGGTTGATCTTAAAGGAGCCGTTGAAGTGTCTGAGTCCAAAGGTTCAATCAAAGTTCATCAGTTGGGCTGGATCTTGGTTTTCGCCGTCGTTTACGCGGATATCGGAACCTCCATCTTTTACGTGCCGGGAATCCTTCATAATTCCATCGGCAACCTCGCCACTTTAGCCCAATTCATCACCACCGGCGTCTTCATTTCCATCGCCCTTAAATATGTCGAGATTTGCGAAAGATGCCCCGACGGCGGGGGCGTCGTTTCCATCACCCGGGAAGCCTTTTCGGCCTGGGAATTCCTCCCGCTGGTCGGCGGGGCCTTCATAACGGTTGACTACTTCCTCACTTCGGCTATCTCGGGTGTCTCCGGACTTTATTACCTGGCCAGCCTGGTTCCTGATACCAAGGACCTGGTCATATTGGCCTCCATGCTTTTATTCCTGGTCCTCATGCTGGTCAATATTATCGGGATAAAGGAATCGGCTTCCGTTACTTCCAGTTTCGCGACGGTGGAAATCATCGTAACCTTCTTATTATTAGGAAGCGCCTACTTTTTTATCGCCACCAGCCACACCCTGACCTGGGGCGGCCTCTGGCAAAGCATCATCCACCCCGGCATCGCCATCACCTTCAGTTCGGTGGCCATCGGCTACGCCACGACCTGGCTCGCCTATTCGGGACTCGAATCGGTGGCTCAAATTTCCGGGGCCATGAAAACGCCCGTCAGCGCCACCGCCTCCAAAGCCATGTGGTGGGTCATCGGCACCGTCGCCATCGTCTCCTCCCCCATGACCTCGGTAGTCCTCTATATACTTCCCGATTCGGTCAAACAAAACCAATCGGACTCGCTCCTTTCGGCTTTGGGATTTATGGTGGGGGGGCCGCTTTTGGGAATCGCAGTGGTTATCGCCGCCGCCGCCCTTCTCTTCATGGCCTGTAATACGGCGATTGTGGGAAATTACCACGTGAATGTTCGACTTTCCGACCTGGGGTTCCTTCCCTCTTTTTTAAGGAAGCGCCATCCGACCCTGGGAACACCCTATCTTTCCATTATTACTTCCGCCTTGGTTCCCATGGTGATCATCCTGATTACCAAAGCCAACGTGGATATTTTGGGAGACCTCTATAACTTCGGCCTTTTGGGAACCCTGTCACTGTCCTCTCTGTCCATTGATAAACTCCGCTGGAGGGACGGGACAAGGGGTTTCAAATTCTGGTCGGGAACCTTTACTTCCGTCGCCCTATTAGCCGCTTGGATCATCAACATGATTCACAAACCCGACGCCTTGTTTTTCGGCGGCTCCTTGGCCCTCTTTCTGGTGGCGGGCGGGGTTTGGCACAGGGTCAAGGCTTCCAAAAAAGCCGTGGTTCAGTTCGCGGAAGCGGAAACGGCCGCGGCCGACCTGCCGGAAGCTTCCAACATCCTCACTTTGGAAGAGGCTATCGAAGCCAGCACCATGGAATCCTCGCCCATCCTGGTGGCCATGAGACAGGTCAACGAAAAGCTTTTGGAGGACGCCTGTGTTTTCGCGCGGGGATTAAAAAAGACAAATATTTACATTATTTACGTGGATGAACTGCCGGGGCTTTTCTTACCGACCCTGATCAAGCCCTCCAACGAGGCCGTCCGTGTCCTAGTGAGTTCCTGTGGAGAGCTGGAAAAAAACAAAATTTCCGGCATTCCGATTTGGCGCATGGCGGAGGACGCCGGTTTTTCCATCGCGGAAGCCGCCAGGGAACTGGGAGTCAAAAACGTGTTTGTCGGCTCTTCTAAAAGAACATTCTTTTGGCGCATGGTCCGGGGACGCATGCTCCGGCGCCTGGCCGCCAGCCTGCCGGAAGCCACCAA
>CAZHFP010000232.1:0-2734 GCA_964531065.1 uncultured bacterium | reverse complement strand
CTTCCCGCGCGGCCTTCGCCGGATGATTTCGCGAAAAATTTCAAGTATTGCCTGCTTTCGGTGCGGAAACTAACCTTGAATCCCGGCGAAAAAATAACCGGCTATAAATTAAACTTGAACGACGCTTATGTTTATGCGGCGCCGATCGTGCCGGAGGATTGGAGCCTCGACATCGGCAATAACGCCCACCGTGAGGAGGCCTGGGCCTGCACGGTTTCGGCCAAGGAAAGCCACGGGACAGGCTGGGTTCCCGCGGACTACTTCAGGAATTTCATCGTGATCGGTATATTCAAGCCCTCGGCGGATAGGCCGGATTTTATTCCGCATTTCGACATGGAACTGGAAATCACGGTCGAATTGGATCTCGCCGAACGAAAAATGCTTTTGCGCCCGAAGGACATGGTTTTCAAGCCCTATCCCGCCAGCCTCGCTTATTAATCTGAAAATCTCGCTTGCCCCATCATGACCCCCGGGTGGGCCTTTCGCGGATATCGGACGGCGTTTCAACCAGAAAGAATTTAGAAAATGCTTCAATGGATTCATTCCTTACTTCCTCATTTCCCCCATTACGGATATGTTCTGGTCTTTATTGTTGTCTTATTAAATAACCTGGGTGTTCCCCTGCCCGGAGACACGACCCTTTTAGGAGCCGGGTTCATTCTTGGTAAAAACACCTTTTCCTTATGGGAACCCATGGCGGCGGGTTCCCTTGCCTGTTTCCTCGGCGGCTTGTGGGCCTTTTGGGTGGGAGGGCGGATGGGACTTGGGGTATTGAAGAAAAACCATTGGCTCCATCTCGCCCCCAAGAGGATCAAGTGGTTTGAAAATTTTTTCAAACACCATGGCGCCAAGACTATTTTTATCGCCCGATTCATCCCTTTGTTCCCGCCCTACGCCGCCAACTTGCTGGCGGGCATGGCGAAAATGCGGCGGCGTGTGTTTCTTTTTTACAACCTTACGGGTTCGGTGGTTTACGCCGCCAGCTACATCCTGATCGGGTACTTTTTCGGGAAAAAGTGGAAAATGTTTCATGCCTGGTTGGGCGACACGGCGCTTTATTTGATTCTCGCGGGGATGGTACTATTGGTCCTGGGCGTGATTTTCAGGCATGTCTTGTCCCGGTTTTTGTCGGGGTTTTTAAATCAAAAGGGCCGGCGGTCTTAAACCGGGTTATCGGCGTCTAAACTTTATGAATAAACGGGAAAGATTAAACGATTTGAAAGGGATGAAGTGGGCTTTCCTATTATTATTTCTGTCCTTCGTCGGATGCTCCTCACCCCCCCCCACGACTGCCACTAACGCGGCCTTGGTCTGGAATCCTTGGAACAATTCCCTCACGGCCGGCGAACCCATCAGCGCTTCGGGCAACACGGGTTTTTACGTCCAGCCCTATCCCGGAAGCAGTTTGACCAGCGTGGTGATGTGGCTGTTGGTGAACTATTCGGGAAGCTACACTTTCAGTTTGGCGGCGACCGATTCCACGCATGGAACCGCCATCGGCACGGCCTCCAGCGGGTCCGTCTCGATCGTGAATGATTCCTCCTATCATCCGGTGACCTTTACCTATGGAAGCGGCGACAGCATTTCCAAGGGCGATAATATCGCCTTTGTCATCAGCGTCCCCAGCCTGCCGAGCGGGACCGCCAGCGCTGATTTTTGCCCGCAAGGCAACTCCGCCGCCAATGTCAACTTGGTGCTGACCGTCAATGGAAACCCCCAATCCACCGGCGCCGCGGTGGTGGTCAACGGCGGCAGCTAACTGTTTTGCTTTAACCGTCCTTTCGAAGAAGTCCCCAAGCCATCCCTCCCGCGTTAAAATAAGACGAAATTTACACTAAGGAGAATGGGGGACTGATCCCTTTTTTCGTTTTTGGTACACTATCCGGGCTATAAGAAAGGGGATGTTCAGGCCAAACGATGATCTTGAAGCCTGGTCCCGTTCTTCATATACCGTCTTGTAAGGTGGATCATGTCGGCCCGGGCCCTTTTGACACGGAAAACATCTTTTTTACTTCTCGCTCTGATCGGTTCGGTCTTCCTGGCCGGCTGCCCCGGCACTAAGAACCCCGTCGTTCCCCTGCCGCCGGACAATACCCCGACCCTTTCCGCAACCCCCACCACCTTGGGCACTACGACTCCCACTTTTACCGCCAGCAGCACGGCGAGTTCGACAAGCTCGCCCTCTCCTTCCACCACTCCAACATTCTCAGCCACGGCCAGCCCGACGGCTTCGGCGACATCGACCCCCTCGGCAACGCCTTCGCCCACGGTAACCTCCACCTCGACGGACACCACGAGCTCGACCTCTACCCCTACCTCGACGGGAACCCCGACTTTTACCGCGACTCCAACGGCTTCTCCCACGGCCAGCCCGACGGCTTCGGCGACATCGACCCCCTCGACAACGCCTTCGCCCACGATGACCCCAACCTTGACTTCCACCCTCAGCCCCACCGCGACGGGGACCTCGACCAAGACGATGACCGCCACCGCCACTTCGACCGTGACCTTCAGCCCCACCAAGACCTTCACCTCCACGCCGAGCTTGACCTGGACCTCCACCTTTACCGCGACCAGCACGCCGACCCAGGGCCTTACGACCAAATACAGCGTTATCTCGGTCTCTACCGTAGTTGCTGGGAGCACCATGCCGCTCACGGTCATCGCGTTGGAATCAAGCGGCGTGACGGACACGGGCTATGCCGGGACCGTCGATTTCAGCTTGTCCAGTGGT
>CAZHFP010000231.1:0-2806 GCA_964531065.1 uncultured bacterium | reverse complement strand
GCATAAACGACGCGTCATCCACTAGCATCACACGATGGGCCACGACATCCTCCTCAAGCAAATCTGAAATTAAACTTCATCCTTGAAATGAATAATCCCTCACCATTCTTACCGCGCCCTCCGCGGCCTCAAAGGGCGTTTTCGCCCCGTTCCCCGGTCCGGACGCGGATCGCGTCTTCCAAGGGCAGTATAAAAAACTTACCGTCGCCGATCCGGCCGGTGCGGACCGTTTCCAGCAATAGATCAAGTACCTTTTCCAACTCGTCCTCAGGCAGGGCTATTTCAAGCCTGGTTCTCGGCTGGTATTGTACCTTATAATCCGCGCCCTTGACCGATTCCACCTGGACTTTCTGGTATCCGTAACCGGATCCTTCCGAAATCGTGACCCCCCTCACACCCGCTTCCCATAAGACCTTTTTAACCTGGTCCAGTTTTTTGGGGGCGATGACGCACACAAGAAGTTTCATGGCATTCCTATTTAATCAGTTTCGACTGGCCGGCGCTGGGAGAAACCTGTAGCTGCTTCTTCCAAACCTCAAGCTGCTTGATGGTCTCGACCGATTGCATCACTTTTTCTTCCTCCGTACCGTTGGAATCCAGGTACCTTTGAAACTCTCCGATCGCCTCATCCCACCAGCTTTTATAACGGTAAACCTGGCCCAAGTGGAAATGAATTTCACTTAAATTCTTGTCCAATTCCTCGCATTTTTTTAGCTCCACCAAGGCTTCATCCCACCATTGCCGGCGGATATAGACCTTTCCGAGCTGTAAATGAGCGTCCGGATATTTGGGGTCGCAGGAAACGGCTCGGGCCAAGACCTTGACGGCCTCATCCAGCGACTCAGTGGCCAGGTAAACTTCACCGAGGCGGGTAAGGGCTTCCCGATTTTTAGGGCTAAGGCGGACGGTCTCTTGGAATTCGCGGATCGCCTCGGTATTTTGGCCGGTACTTTTGTACAAAGCCCCCAAATTAAAATGAAGGGCGGCGTTTTCAGGATCCGCCATGATTTGTTTGATGAGCACTTCCGAAGCTTCCGATAAAACATTCTTCTTTTTCAAAGCGACCGACAGATTGTTCTGTGCGGTCTTATAATCCGGCTCGATTTCCACGGCTTTCTTAAATGCCTCAATCGCCTTTTCATACTGGCTTTGCTTGAAATAGACCACTCCCAAGTTATTGAGAGCCTTGGCGTATTTCGGGTTCAGCGCGATGGCTTCTTGATAATGGTGGATGGCCTCCGAAATCATGCCGGCGTTTTTGTAAGCCACCCCCAGGCTGTTATGGATGATGGGATTTTTGGGGTCAAACTCCATGGCCTTTTTATATTCGGCGATGGCTTCCTCAAAACGGCCTTTATCCGCCAGGGCCAATCCCAGATAGGTCAGGGCTTCCGCGCTGGAAGCGATGGTTATGTTCAGTTCGATCGCTTGAGCGATTTCGCGGATGGCCTCGTCATAAAGGTTGACCTTGTAGTAGTAAACCCCCAGGTAATAGTGGGCCTCGGCGTTTTGCGGATCAATCTCCAGGGCCTGCCGGACTTCCCGAGTGGCCTTCTCGCTTTCCCCCATTTTGAAATAAGTCACTCCCAATTCAAAATGAGCCATGCTGGAATGGGGCACGAGCTCAATGGCCTTCAAAAAGCGTTTCGCGGCTTCTTCCGTCCGGTTCAACTCCCGAAGGGCGATGCCTGATTGGATGTAGTTTTCAACGTGGGAAGGAGCCAGTTCGATGGCCTTTTGAGAAGCCATCAAGGCGTCTTCCAGCATCCCCTTCAAGAGGTAAAGCTCCCCCACCGCCCGGTAGAGTTTTTCTTCGTTCGGCATGGCCTCGATGGCCCGCCGGTATTCCCGAAGCGCCTCCTCAAGCAAACCTTTTCCCTTATAGGCCGCAGCCAAACTCAAGTAGGTTTCGGCGTTGGAAGCCCCGGGAGGACGGGCGGCTATTTTTTCAGCGACTTTTTCTTCCATGCTTTTCGGCCGCTCAATGGCCAAGAGGGCTTGCGCGCCTTGCCCAAAGTTGGGATTCAAGTCCACCGCTTTCTTGAAGGCCCGTTCCGCTTCTTCCAGCATGTTCTTATCGCCGTAAACGAAGCTCAAGTTGTAATGAGCGATGGCATAATCCGGATTTAAGGAAATGGCTTTTTTAAACTCAATCAGCGATTCGTTGATCATGGCCTTCTTGTAATAAACCTCGCCCAGATTATTGTGGAGATCAGCGAAGTAAGGATTTTTATCGATGGCCTTGCGGAACTCTCCCATAGCCAGGTCGAAATTTCCCATGGCTTTATGGGCGATTCCCAAATAATGACGGGCAAAGGGGTGATCCGGATTCAGTTGAAGGGTTTTTGTGTATTCCTCAACGGCTTTCTCGTATTGACCGGTATAACGATAGGCGTTGGCCAGGTTATAAAAAGCTTCCGCGTCCTGCGGAAACATTTGAACGGATTTTTTATAGGCCTCGATCGACCGGTCATAGAGCCCCGTGTGCCGGTTGACCGATCTCAGATTGTCCTGGGCCTGGGCGTTTTCCGGCTCGATTTCCAGGGCCGTCTTGAACTCTTTGATGGCTTCGGCGTACATTCCCTTGGAATAGTAAAAAACGCCCAAATTATTATGGGTGGACGCGTCGCCTTGGTCGGAACCATGGGCCATTTCACGGATCGTTTTAGTTTCAGGGCGGGAAAGCATAATCCACCTCGGAGGAAGGCAAAGCAAAGTTGTTTTCGTCGGCCAATTTATCCGGATTCAAAATGGAATAAAGGTCTTCCTTTATTTTACCCAAACAATAATATAATTCGTTCTTTTT
>CAZHFP010000230.1:0-2822 GCA_964531065.1 uncultured bacterium | reverse complement strand
GGCGTGTATCATTACAAGTTTGTCTTGAACGATGTGGAATGGATCCCGGATCCGGCCTGCCCGGAGAGGGTTCACGACAGCTTGGGCGGCGACAACAGCGTCCTCCGGGTTTCGGCTTAATTCAGCCGGGTTATCCATCGCTAACAATCAAAAAACACTCAACATTTCCCCCCTCTTTTGTTAAGCTTTCCCCTCGTTTTACTTAAAAACAGCGGGAAAACATGGCCGAATACAAAACAACCCTCAATATCACGCAGACCTCCTTCCCCATGAAGGCCAATCTTCCTCAAACCGAGCCAGAACGGCTTAAGTTTTGGGAGGCGATGGGCTTCTACCGGCGCATGTTCGAAAATCGCGGCGCGGAAAAATTTGTTCTGCATGACGGCCCTCCCTTCGCCAACGGCGACATCCACATGGGCACGGCCCTCAATAAAATCCTGAAAGATATCATCGTCAAGTACCGGGGCCTCCAGGGGTTCGACACGCCCTATGTGCCGGGTTGGGACTGCCACGGCATGCCCATCGAGCACAAGGTCATGGAGCAATTGGGCTCCAAGGGCAGGACCATGTCCAAGGTGGAAATCCGGGGCGAGTGCCGGAAATACGCCGAGAAATTCATGAACCGCCAGAGGGACGAATTCAAGCGGCTGGGCATCCTGGGAAATTTCGACAACCCCTATCTCACCATGGACCCGGCCTACGAACTTAAGATCGTTGAGTCGTTTAATAAGATGCTTTTGGAAGGCTATATCAGCCGAAGGCTGCGGCCCATCCATTGGTGTCCTGTCTGCAAGACCGCCTTGGCCGAAGCCGAAGTGGAATACGCCGACCATGAATCCCTTGCCGTGACCGTGGCCTTCCCAGTGAAGCAGCTGCCGGAAGGGATTTTTCCTAAGACGCCCCGCAAGAACTTATCCATCCTGATTTGGACCACCACGCCCTGGACCCTGCCGGCGAACCTGGGTATTTCGGTTCACCCGGATTTTGAGTATGTATCGGTCCAAGTAGGGGAACAGTATTACATTCTCGCGAAGGTCCTTTTGCCCCAGGTGGCAGGCGTTTGCGGCTGGAAAGCTTCTGATTTTAAAATTATCGAGGAGTGCCGGGGTAAAGAACTGGACCGGGCCCTCGCGACCCATCCCTTTTTGGACCAAGACTCGCTGGTGATGGTAGGAGAACACGTGACGGCGGACGCCGGAACGGGATGCGTCCACACCGCCCCCGGCCATGGCCGTGAGGACTATGAAATCGGCATGAAGTACAACCTGCCGGTCTATTCGCCGGTCAATGAAGCGGGGCGTTATGACGCCCGCGTTAAGGAATATGAAGGCATGTCCGTTTGGGAAGCCAATCCCAAGATCGTGGAAAAATTAAAGGGCTTGGGTAAGCTCCTTTCCGTTGAAACTATCAAGCACAGCTATCCCCATTGCTGGCGCTCGAAAAATCCCATCATCTTCCGGGCAACTGCCCAATGGTTCGTCGAGTTGGATCACAAAGACCTGCGGAAAAAAGCGCTGGCGGAAATCGAAAGTATCGAAAAAAACGGCGGCTGGATTCCCTCCTGGGGAAGGGACCGCATCCGCAACATGGTCGAAGGCCGGGCGGACTGGTGCATTTCCCGCCAGCGTTCCTGGGGCGTTCCCATCGCAGCCCTCTATTGCAAGACCTGCGGCAAGGTAGTGGTAGATCCCAAAGTAAGTGAGGCCGTTGTCGCCCTCATCAAAAAAGAAGGACTCGATGGTTGGTTCCAGCATCAGGCGGCGGATGTTCTTCAGACTGGGACGAAATGTTCCTGCGGCTCGGCTGAATTCGTGAAGGAAGAAGACATTTTGGATGTGTGGTTTGAGTCCGGCGTCTCCCACATGGCCGTTTTAGAAACCCGCCCCGAATTAACCTGGCCCGCCAATCTTTACCTGGAAGGCGGGGACCAGCACCGGGGATGGTTTCAACACGCCCTTTGGACGGGAGTGGCCTTGAAGGGTCACGCGCCCTTTAAAGCGGTCTTGACCCATGGCTGGGTTTTGGACGGGCAGGGTAAGGCCATGCATAAGAGCGCGGGCAACGTCATTGACCCGATGGACACCATGAAAAAATACGGCGCCGATATCCTGCGCCTTTGGGTTTCTTCCGAAAATTACACCGAGGACGTGGGTATCAGCGAAGAAATGCTCAACCGCATGTCCGAGGCCTATCGCCGCATCCGGAACACCTTCCGGTTTATCTTGGGGAATCTTTCGGATTTTGATCCGGGTAAGGATCGGGTGGAAGAGAAGGATCTGTTGCCGGTGGATCGTTGGGCTTGGGCGGAATCAGTCGAGACCCTTTCGGTCATGCGGGGGGCTTATGACCAGTATCAATTCACCAAGGTCTTTCACCAACTGGACAACTTTTTCTCGGTGACCCTCAGCGCGGGCTACTTTGATATTTTAAAGGATCGCCTCTATACCTTTGAAACCCAGTCGCGCGAGCGCCGGGCCGCCCAGACGGTCTTATTTGATATTCTCAAAAGTTTTGTAATCGCCATCGCGCCGGTCCTGTCCTTCACGGCGGAGGAAATTTGGCAGAGCCTTCCGGAGTCCTTTAAAAGCCGGGATGAAAAGAGCGTGTTTTCGTCCCTTTGGCCCAAAGCCAATGGTAAAAAAGACGAGGGCCTGGGTCAGGAATGGAGTGAACTTTTTTCGGTGAAGCGGGCCGTCTCCAAATCCTTGGAAGGTTTGCGCCAAGCCAAGGCCATCGGAAGTTCCTTGGAAGGGGAAGTGGACCTTTATGTGGGGAACGAGAAGGTAAAGGCGGTTTTGAAAAAGCACGCGGATAATCTCCGC
>CAZHFP010000229.1:0-2848 GCA_964531065.1 uncultured bacterium | reverse complement strand
AGAGTCACATACACGGCTTCCGAGTTGTATTCCAACCAGGAAGTAAGGTCCTCGCCGTTTTTCCGGACCATGTCCAGATTCTGGTAGTAAACCTGTCTCTTTTCCCAAAAAACCTCGTCCACGGAAAAGATATGGTGGGTGTCAAAGCCCCGCCGGAAAAGCTCCCAAAGGGCCAGCATCCTCCCCGTGCGGCCATTGCCGTCCGCGAAAGGATGGATGGCCTCGAACCGGTAATGGAGTATCCCGGACGTGATGACCGCGGGCCATTCACCGGATTTTTCCTTCCACCAATTTAAAAGCTCGTACATGAGGCCGCTGACCATAAAAGGGGGAGGGGGAACATGGTTTCCGACCCGGACCTGGATGGTCCGGTATTTTCCGGCCTCGCCTTGGTCCATGACGTCCTCGGAAAGAAGGGAATGGAGCTGGAAAAGGTCGCTATGGGTGACGGCCTTTTTTTTCGGGTGCTTTTCAATAAAACGGAGCCCGGCGAAATAATTCAGGACTTCCCTTTTGGCCCGTTCGGTGGGGGTGGTGAGTTTTTTCCCCTCCTCCAAGAGTTTCACTTCCGCCAGTGAGAGGGGATTGCCCTCAATCGCCGTGGAGCTGTGGCTGTTGCGCGCCCGGGCATCCCTTTGGAGGGCGGGTATCCAGGGAACTTGGATGGTGGCGGCCATGATCTTTTCCCGGAAGGAACCAATCCCTTCCAGGAGTTTTAGGGTTTTGGGGGTGATGGTAAAAAGAGGTTCGTAGGCCATAAAAGAAGTGTAATAATAAGACAACCGTATGTCAACTCGTTAGACAACCGGCTGCCGATAAACCGCCGGTAAAATTCACTGTAAAATCCCCAACTGTGCCATGCACAAACCCCTTAACAGTTAAGGGGTTTGTGTTTTCTAGTTATTTTGTGTTCTTCGCCAACATATTACAAAATAAAGCTCCCTGCTCAATCGCATCGTCCAAAGCGCAATGGGTATGTGGTAACTTGTCGAACCAATCCTTCGGCATATTCCTTTTCGTGGATTCCCGGTATCCCTTTTTCAGCATGGCCATTGCATAGGTTTTGATGTCCAACGCCGAATGTGAAAATGGGCTTTCCCCCGCAAACTTTATTAGATACCAGTAAACAAACATGAAATCATAAGAAGCCGGGTATCCCACAAAAACCGGTTTTCCCGGTAGGCCTTTCAACCAAGTTAGGTATTCCCCCATGGCTGTTTCAGGGGTCTTCGTGTCCTTGCGGCACGCTTCCCAAGCCTGGGCCTGGGTCTTCCACCAATCCATTGTCTTAGGATCGCCATTGGCCCCCGGTAATAACTCCAGGTTGGCCGTGAATGTCCCGATCAGTCTCTTATCGGCCATATAAGCCGCCGACCCGAAACTCAGCATGGAGTTTTGTCCTGGTATTGGGCCGTCCGCCTCAACGTCGGTGCTGACGTATATTTCTTCCATCATTTCTTCGTTCCCTTCCAAGGGCCTGGCGCTTTCCACTTCCCCTGAAATGGCTTCCCTTCCGCCAGGGTTTCGGCAATAGGGCCAAGGAACTTTTTTAGCACAACCACTACGGTCTTAAGGTCTTCTGGAGCATTTGCAAGTTTGCTTTTGCGCAAAAAAGCCTTCCATTGAACCACCTTATCTTTGTTTTCGGTAAAGGTCGTTTCAAAAGCCACTGGCTCGGCTGGAACTTTCAAATGACGGCTTTCAAAAGTACTTTCGATGGCTTTTGCCAGGTCTGTACCTTCGAAATTGAATCGGCCACATAGAAGCCAAATGTCGTAAAAATCCTTCATCCGGCTGTTTCTGATCCCACGAGTACACATCGCGTTGAATTTTTCAGCGATGGAATTCTCTTGCCGATAGCCCATTAGTTGAGGAGCGGGATAATCCAAAAGAGTCGGATAATCCAATTTGACGGGTCCCGGCAAAACCGGATCGCCGAAACCAATATCGATCTGCATGGGTATCTGTGATTTCGCCAAGAATCCCATGAAATGAGCCCGTACACCTTTGTAATCCGAATCCACAATAATCCGCTCGGTTTTGACCGTGGATGGTTCAAACCGAACCCCATCCTCCTCAACAGGCAGGGAGCATATTTCCTTCACAACGGCGGCTATCCCATCAAGGTCGTTTTTCACCTTCCCCAAAAGGTCTATATCCATGGTGGCTCGGGAAGCCGGAACATCCCAAACCGTGAATAACAAAGCCCCCTTCAGGATGAACTTTTCCGAGTGTTTGGACCTAGAAAGCCTGTAAAGAAAGCGTTCCATGCCGTAATAGTGGAGAAGCTCGTTAAAAGACCTGTTTGTGGTTTTCCCCTTGTTGAGAAGCTTCTGGTGGACGGAGGCGGCCACATTGATGATCGGTTTTGTCATTCTTGCACCGCTTCTAGATAAGGTTTCATGACGTTATCCACACGACAGATTTTAGCGCACTTGACCAGTTCATCTATCTTCGTCCCACCCTTCCGCCAATAGGTGCGAAGAGCTTCCAGCGCGCTATCAAGCCCGACGACATTCCGATATTTAAAGCAATCCGCAAGAGTTTTTTCCGGGGAATAAACCCGGAAAGGCACCCCATCGACTTTCCGGGTTTCAATTCCAACCGTGAAGGCTTTACCCGAAAAATGAAAAGTACGGATCGGGGGATAATCCAGTTTGGGTGTCCTCGCACCCATCTTCAGGGCTACATAATTCTCATGGGGTATTTGGGTGGTGAGTTTATGAAAGGAAAGGGCCGAGATCAGGCAAAAGACCCCTTCGGGCACCCGCCGGGCCACGGCTACGAAATCCGGGTTCTCAAGGGGAGGCATGTTCGAAAGGCGGTAAAGTCCCCGACTAAGCTGATC
>CAZHFP010000228.1:0-2894 GCA_964531065.1 uncultured bacterium | reverse complement strand
TACCTCGACTTCACGGGTTGTGAGGCGCTTTACGGAAATGATTTCGAGGCCATGGCCAAGAAGGTAAAGGAAAGCATTTTCAACCGGACCCAGCTCACCTGCTCGGTGGCGATCGCGTCCAATAAGTATGTGGCGAAAATCGCTGGAAAAACCGTAAAACCATCTTCCGGTTCTAAAACAGGTGTCATCGTGGTTCCCTCCGGACAGGAGCAATCCTTCCTAGGGGGCCTATCGATTGAACGTCTGCATGGAGCCGGAGAAAAGACCCTGCCACGGCTTCGGGAAATGCGCATCCAGAAGATCGGTGACATTCTTGCCATTCCCCTCGTTAAGCTTCAAAAATCCTTCGGCCCCTCGGCGGGCCAATGGCTTCATGACGCGGCCAGGGGTCTGGACGATTCCGAAGTCCATCCTTTCCACAACGCTAAAAGCGTTGGGCATGAGACAACTTTCGAGAAAGACACGGACAATCCGGAACAAATCCACCAGACCCTTGCTTGGCTATCGGAAAAAAGCTGTTACCGGGTGAGGCGGCTTGGGAAGAAAGCCAGGACCGTTACCTTAAAGCTCCGCTATGACGACTTTCAAACGATCACCCGGGCAAGGACCATTCCCGAGACGGCCGACGACGCGGTGGTGATGAAAACAGCCTACGAGTTGTTTAAAGAATCCCATATCCGCCGAAGAAAAATAAGGCTCTTGGGCGTATCGCTTTCCAAGTTTGAAAAGGGAGAAGAGGCGGACTGGCTGTTCCCGGAGATGAGCTCTAAAAAGAAAGAGGCCCTTTATAAAAGCGTGGATGCCATTAAGCGGAAGTACGGCTTCCATAAATTGGAAAAGGCGGCGTCGTTGGATCCCCGGGAGAAGGAAGATGACGGCCGGGACGGGCCTTCACCCTTTGAAAAACCCAAAACGAAATAGACCTTCTTTCTGCTAAAATACTCCAGATGATCCCCCCACTATTAAAACGAGTCCCTTGGGAAAAGTTTTTTCTTCTTTGGTTTTTGGCTTTTTTAATGGGAACCAGCCTTTTATGGTTGCACTACGGCTTTACCGCAAGGATATTAGGGCCGTCCTTATTTCTCTTGTTCGGGACAGGGGCGGGGTTGTTGTGGGGCACCACCAGGCCCCGGTGGGACAAGGCCCATTGTTCCTGGTGCTCGGCGAGGGTTGCCGCCAACGAAATGCGTTATGACGATAAGAAAAAAGAATGGATGATGATTTACCACTGCGCCAAATGCGGCCATGTGACGGAAAAAATGAAGGCGAAGAAGGGATCGTGAAATGACGAAGGAAACGACCGCGATATTTCAGCCTCCGCCCTTCTCCCGGTTTATCCTTTGGGAAATTTTGGGAATCGTTGGGTTTCTCCATATCCTCCAGTACGCGCCAGCCAACGATCCGACGCCCCTTTATTTTTTAGGCAACTCGATTGTTTTTATCCTTCTTTACCCCGTCATTTACTTTTATAGCCAGCTTAAGCTCCCGCCGGTTTTGAAAATCATCATTTCGCCTTTAAGTATTTTCCTCCGGCTGGTGATGATGGTTTCCAGCTTCTTATGGATTGTTTATGTCGCCTATGCCACGGGATATCTTCTGGGCGACGTGTCCCTCTTCCTGATTTTTAAAAATTTCTGGATGTTCATGACGCCATTTTTTGTGATGGATTATTTCTTTTTTCTGGAACACTTGTGGGGGATCAGCACGGTCAATTTTACCTTTTGGGCCTCAGTGGGCATGATCTCCGATTCAGTCAGCGGTGTGGTTGGCGGTTTTTACCTGGGGCGAATCCTCAACACGAAATGGGGAATGTTTTTCGGCGACCCCAATATCCGGACCTTGATTTGGGTTATTTTTATTTTAATCGGGGTGGGCGCGGTCGTATGGTTCGGGAATAAGACAAGGAAAGGATAAAATGGCGAAAGGTTCCGAGAACTCCCGGTCTTTAGCGCGGCTCTTTCTTTGGGAAGGGCTGGCCTTCATTAGCTTTCTGCACATCCTCCGTTATCCCAATGCCAATAATCTTTGGCATCTCCACTTTTTTTATAACGCCATATTTTTCTTAATCGCTTATCCCCTGCTTTATGTTTACCGCTGGAAAATGGCCGACGGCTTCCTCGGCATCATCATGTGGCCGGTCAGTTTTCTTTTGAGCTGGGGGTTGGGGGTTTCGGCTTATCTTTGGATCACCTATTGGCTCCAGTTCTCAGGCAGTCCCTATACCAATTCGATGATGAACCATTGGGCCATATTGGGAGCCTTGTTTGTCTTCATATACTTTCCCTTGATCCAGCCGGTTTGGGGCGTCAGCGGCAAGTATTTTTCATTAGGACAATTGTTCGGGATTTTTTTCTACTCGGCTCTAGGTGGATTTCTCGGGCTGCTTTTAGGCAAGTTTGTCGACGGGAAATATGGACTGTCCATCGGGGCTAACCGCTTTCTGCTTTGGTTGTCCCTGATCCTGATCGGTACGGCGGTGGGGGCTTTGGCGGCGCGTAAAAGAGGCAAGGCTTAACCATTATGAATAAGCCTCATTTAACGGCGGGAATGTATTTTTTTTATCAAAGCCCGATAGAATGGGCTTTCTGAATTATTAAAGAAATGGAATGATGATTTATGCCTAAAGCGGATTTATTTTTGGATAAAAGGGCCCATTCCCGGATCGCGGTGAGGATTCCCATTTCGTATCGTCTGTTGGACGATCAGGAAGAAATCAAAAACATTAAGGAGTTGGGATCTAAAACCAAAAATGCCGAGACCATGGACACGAGCCTGGGCGGCATGTACATCGTGGCCAACCAAGCGTTGAAATCGGGAACCCTCTTGAGCTTAAAGGTATCCATCCCCGAGAGAATGAATCCCCTTTCGGCTTTTGCGGAGGTGGCTTGGGCCAA
>CAZHFP010000227.1:0-2909 GCA_964531065.1 uncultured bacterium | reverse complement strand
GCGCCATGGACAAGGGTGGGATGGAAAAACTGGACTTACAGACGGACCTTCACCATGCTTTCAATCATGAGGAGTTCAACCTGGTTTACCAGCCTCAAGTTGATATGGAATTTGGCAAAGTGGTGGGGCTTGAGGCCCTATTGCGGTGGAACCATCCGGTACGGGGTCCCATTCCGCCGGCCGAATTCATACCGCTTACCGAAGAGACCGGTCTCATTGTTCCCCTGGGGCAATGGATATTAAGAAAGGCTTGCGCCCAGAACAAGGCCTGGCAGGACATGGGGCTTCCCCCTGTTCGGATGGCGGTGAACCTTTCAGCGGTTCAATTTTTCAAGCACACTTTGCCATTCCTGATCGACAAGATTCTGAAGGAAACAGGTCTAGAACCCAAATACCTGGAACTAGAGATCACCGAGGGCACCGCCATGAGGGACCCGGTTTATACTTTGGCGGCTCTACGGGAAATGACTGAAATCTTCAAATTGAGGATCACCTTGGATGATTTCGGGGTCGCTTATTCCTCTTTGGGATACTTGAAGCAGTTCCCCATGAATTGCCTGAAGATCGACAAGTCCTTCGTTGATGGCATAGGCCTTGGTGCCAGGGACGACGCCATCGTCAGCGCCATCATTCGGCTGGCCCAAAATATGGGGTTGGAGGTTGTCGCGGAAGGCGTGGAAACGGAACAACAACTGGGATTCCTGAAAAGCCACCGATGCACTACCGGCCAGGGTTATTATTTCCACAAGCCCCTTGCGGCCGAACAGGTGGAAAGCCTCCTGCGGAATCAAGCCCTAGTATAAAATAAATATTTCCGGAATTGTTTGGCGACATGATCAAATTCCTTCAGGGTTGGTCCTGGGTAACTTTTAAAACCCCCTATCCCTGGAACTTTCCGTCCCTTATATCCGCGAGGGCCTCGTTGGCCATTTCCAATGGATAAATTTTGACGTTGGTTTTCACGGGAATGTTGGGGGCCGGCTTTAAAAATTCTTCCCCGTCCTTTCAGGTCAAGTTCGCCGCCGACCTTAGGACCCTTTCGCCCAAAGCAGGGGATTATAGGAAGGAAGTCACTCATGTGGATCCCGTCAGAAGTTGACCTTCCTCCTTTTTTAACCGTCAATCCCGCGCTCGTTTCAGGACCGTGGCGGTTTGATGGGACAGGGGCAGGTTCAACAAGAAAGAGGTGAACCCCGGGAATGGGTTTCATCCCAGGGGTTTTTTATTTCGGGTGAAGACGCCGGTCCAACCTGTCCCAGGTCATAAAAGTATCGTCTTGTCCGCCTTAACCTATTTCAAAAGGGGACGCCGTGTGAACCCCGAAATTTTGGAGGGAAAAATGAAAAAAATAAAAGTGAAAGCCAAAAAAGTCTACAAGGCCTGCGCCGGATGCGGCGCGAAGGTTTTGAAGAGCAAGGGGATCATGTCGCGCGGAAAGTTTTATTGTTGCGGCGATTGTAAATAGCCGTTTCGGGAAGGTTGAAGGGAGGGAGTCCCATGAATCTTTTATTATGGGTACTGCAGGCCCTGCTGGCCGTTCTTTTTTTCGCGGCAGGATACGTGAAGCTGTTTGAGCCCCAGCGGCTGAAGGCCCAGGGGTTGGAGGACGTGGGGCTCCTTCTTTTTATCGGGTTGAGCGAGCTATTGGGCTCGGGCGGGTTGATCCTTCCGGCGGTCACGGGGATATGGCCTTGGTTGACCCCCCTGGCGGCCCTGGGAATTTCCGCCATCATGGTCCTGGCCGCGCGGTTCCGCTTGAAGCGCCGTGAATCGGGGGCGGCCGCCCTCACGATTGTCCTCATGTCCTTTTCGCTTTTCGTGGCCTATGGCCGGTTTTTTCTATCACCTCTATCCTGAAGGGGGTGTCGGGTGGGAACCAACCAAAAAATCGCCGAGATTTTCAACGCCATGGGCGACATTCTCGAAATCGAGGAGGTACCCTGGAAACCCCGCGCCTACCATGCCGCCGCCAGGTCCCTGGCAGGTCTGGCTGTTGATATCCGGTCCATATATAAGAAGGGAGGCCTCAAAGGCCTTGAGGAAATCAGTGGAATTGGGGAAGGTTTGGGCCGAAAAATCGTTGAATACCTGGATCACGGAAAAATTTACGAATATGAAAGGCTTAAGAAGACCCTTCCCCAGGGCATGGAGGAGCTTCTGACCGTTCCGGGCCTGGGGCCCTACCGGGTGGAGAACCTCTACCACCACGGCATCCATTCGCCGGCGGACTTGAAGACCGCCGTCCGGGACCACAAGGTCGCCGGCCTTCCGGGATTCGGCGCCAAGAGCGAGGAAAAAATAGCGGAGAGCTTGGGGCTGTCCAAGCCCCACGGCAACCGCAAGCCCCGGACGGAAATCCTTCCAACGGCCAACCGGATGCTCCAGGCCCTTCAGCGGCTCAAGGAAGTCGACCGGGTGGAAATCGTAGGCTCCCTCCGCCGAAAGGAAGACACCGTCGGGGACATCGACCTATTAGCCGTTACCCGGAATCCGGGGGCCGTGATGGACGCTTTCCTGGCCCAGCCTTCGGTCCGAAAGGTGGTGCTAAGGGGCCCTAAAAAATCCGAGGTGATCCTGGAGAACGGGCTCCAAACGGACTTCCGGGTATTCAAACCCGGCAGTTTCGGGGCGGCCATGATTTATTTCACCGGAAACAAACAGCACAATATTGAACTCCGAAAAATCGCCATTCGGAAAGGTTTAAAACTCAACGAGTATGGCCTCTTCGATAAGGCGGGAAGGCGCTTGGCAGGGAAGACCGAAGAGGAAGTTTATCGTAGGTTGGGTTTTAAATTGATCCCGCCCGAGAAACGGAAAAACCAGGAAGAATTGGAATACTATAAACTCTAGCTTCCGACGAGGGGGGAGCATGACGTGTTGAACTGGCTGCAATCTTTGCTGGCCCATTA
>CAZHFP010000226.1:0-2931 GCA_964531065.1 uncultured bacterium | reverse complement strand
GCGCACGCCGCTTTTCACATCGCTCTTTTTGAGGATAACCCCCAATTGGTTGGCTGAAACAATAACCGCGTTGCCCACCTTCAGGACCACGTCTCCCGGCTGAAGCCCCGCAGTTTGGGCCGGGCTTTGCTGGTCCACGTTGGTAATCACCGGACCCTTGGGCGCTCCAGCGGGAAGCTGGCTTTGGATATCGGGCGTTGGATCTTGGTAAGAAAAGCCCAGGCTGTCGTTTTGGTTAAGCGCCCCGGCCTCTTGATCCTGATTTTTTTCTTCCGGCTGTCCGGAGCTGCTTAAGAATTTTTCATCCAGCGCCTGCAGTGTCACGGGAACGACGCTTTCGGCCCCGCCCCGCAAAACGGTGGCTTGGATCGTGTCTCCCGGATTCAAGGTATAAAGTTTGGCCACCAGGTCCGCCGAGTTGGCGAGTTTTTCCCCGTTGATCGCCAGGATAATGTCTCCCGGTTTAAGCCCCGCCTTTTCCGCGGCGCTTCCAGGATTGATGTTGGAAAGAAGGGCTCCTTCGGTTGAGGAAAGCCCGAAACTCTGCGCCATCTTGGGGGTCAAGGACTGGACTACCGCGCCCAATCCGGCACGGATGACTTTTCCATTATGGTTAACGAGGTCCTCAGCAGTTTTTTTAGCGATGTTCGAAGGAATGGCGAAACCTATCCCCACCGACCCGCCCGACTGGCTGTAGATGGCGCTGTTGATGCCGATGACTTCCCCATCGATATTGCAAAGGGGCCCGCCCGAATTGCCCGGATTGATGGAAGCGTCGGTTTGAATATAGCTTTGAAGGCCCGAATCCTGGCTGATTTCAACACTGCGGCCCTTGGCCGAAATGACGCCGGTCGTTACCGTATGGTCCAAAGCGAAGGGATTGCCGATGGCAATGGCCCATTGACCTACCTTAATGCTGTCCGAATCGCCCAAAACGACGAAGGGAAATGTTTTTTTCGAGTCGGTGATTTTAATGACGCCGATATCCACTTTCTCGTATTTACCAATGATCTTGGCCGGATAGGTGGTCCCATCCTCAAAGGTGACGGTAATTTTCTCCGCCTTGCCGATCACGTGGGCGTTGGTAAGAATATAACCATCAGCGGTGATGAGAAATCCCGAACCCAGGCTTCTTTGTTTCTGCTTCAGCTGGGGATGCTGACGCATACCGCCCCGGGGACCATTAAAGAAATAATTAAAAAAATCGTCCGGGCCCCCGAAATCATTCATCCCCCTGACATTTTCCGTCCATTCAGAGCTAATGTTCACGACCGCCGGGCTGACCGAGGCCGCCACGTCGATAAAGGCGTTTTGCAGGGCCAAGGCCGCGCTGTTGGCCGAGTGGGTCAAGGGAGCCGCTTCTTTGCCCAGCTTCAAGGGCGCCGCCGCGACCACCGCCGGCAGGGAACTACCCAAAGTGATGGCTCCCGCCGCGATAAGTCTCAGGAGTAATTCTGTCTTGTGTTTTTGGTTAAACTTGGGTTCCATTGATTTCATCCTCCCTCGACTGGGAATTTTGCCCGGGTCCCCCGCTCCTAGGATCAAACATCCGGTTTTTTAACTGGATGTCGATTTCCGGGTGCTGGCCCGACAAGGTTATGACGATCTTCACGCCCGATAAGTTCACTCCGCAGGTTTTGACGAGATAGGTAATGCATTCGAGCCGCTCGATATCCACCTGGGAATAAAGCCTGGTTTTCCGGATGGTTCGGCAAGGCGCGATCAACCCTAATCGTTCATACTGCCGAATGGTCTGCTCATGCAGCCCCAACAACTGGGCCACCACGCTGATCGTATAAGCTGGATGATGCGGCGGAACTTCCATTTTTGCATGCCTTCTTTTACCAGTGGCCGAATGGCGGAACCCGGCGGCCGGGTTTTATGAACCAACCGCCGGTATCACTGCCATAAAAACCGCTTAAATTACGCGACGAAATAATCTTTCAATTGTTCCACGTCCTTCGAGCCGCGGATTTTTTTCATCGCCCGCTCCTCGATTTGACGCACCCGCTCTTTGGAGATATTCAAGCGCTTGCCGATCTCATCCAAAGTCTGGGTTCCCTTCCCGTCCAGGCCGTATCTCCAGGTGAGAATTTTCCCATCCCGTTGGTCCAGCACCTTCAAGGCTGTCTGGACCTTTTCGGTCAAGGCCTGTTCCATCATGTTCTTCTCAAAACCGTCTTCGGCTTTGGGATCACGCAAGAAATCAATAATTGATTTTTCGCTGTCCCCGATCAGGGTCGTATCCAGGCTCAAGTAACCGTGGGAAAATTGCTGCACCTCATTCAAGGTTTCCCGGCTGATTTCAGCCTTTTTCATCACATCCGTATCGCTCACCTCGCCGCCGGCTTTGGCCTTCATCGCCTCCACCTTCTTGTTGATCTTGCGGATCTTTTTGGTTTGGCTTTGTGGAATGCGGACGATATCGGCCTTGTCCAGGATGGCAGCCAATATCGATTGGCGGATCCACCAAACGGCGTAAGACACGAACCGGACGCCCCGTTCCGGGTCAAAGGTGCGCGCGGCCTTCATCAATCCCAGATTGCCTTCGTTGATCAAATCCAAAAACGAAAGCCCCCGGTTGCGGTAGCCCTTGGCGATGGAAACGACAAAACGCAAGTTGGCCTCGATCAAATGGGTCAAAGCCTTCTCGTCGCCCTTTTGGGCGGCGCGGGTGACTTCTTTTTCTTCCGCGGGTGTTAAAAGCGGAACCCGGGCTATTTCTTTCAAGTAAGTCCCCACCGACTTCTCTTCGCTGAAAAACGGTAACTTTTCCATGACATCCTCCTGTTACGGCGCTATCTATTTACTTAGTTTATCTGTTCCTTTATAAAACAGATTATATGAGTCACTTCATATCATGTCAAACGAATTAGAAATTGAGTCAAAAAATCGAATAAAAAAGGCCTTTTTGAGGGATTTAAGATTTGG
>CAZHFP010000225.1:0-2961 GCA_964531065.1 uncultured bacterium | reverse complement strand
CATTAACAAACAAGGTAAAGTCGCGACCCTGGCGTGGCCCATCGGACGGGTCATGAGCGACCTCTTCAACCGGTTAGGCTGGATGAGCCGCATCCTTGCCTTGGTGGCCTATCTCGTGATGGTGGTGGCGGCCTGCTCGATCCTGGCCGCCCTCCACAACACCATGAGGGAAAGGCGCCGGGAATTCGCCATCCTACGCGCACTGGGAGCGAAGCGCAGAACCGTATTCGCTTCGGTCGTGATGGAAGCCGCCGCTATCGCCGCCCTGGGGGCTTTGGGAGGTTATTTGGTTTACGGACTATTGTTCTTCCTGGCCGCGGGGTTGGTCCGAGCCCAAACCGGGGTGGTCGTGGATCCCTTCTTTTTCCACCCAGCGCTTGTTGCCGTGCCGATCGGCATGATTCTTTTGGGCGCCTTGGCAGGGGTTGCACCGGCTTACCAAGCCTATTCCACCGACGTAGCCGGAAACCTGGAGCCCCATTCATGATTCGAAATTTTCAAAGGAGAAAATCATCATGAAAACATCGCGAATTTTTCTGGGAATTTATGTTTTCTTGGCGGCCGGTTGGATGGTGTTAGGGCCCCGTTCTTTAAACTGGGCGGACGAAAGCACAGCCGCTTCATCCTCTAATCCCCCTCCAGGTTTTAAACCCCAGGCTCCCCACGGAGGACTGTTGTTGGACGCCGGGGACGATTTCGCCCATGTGGAGATGGTTTTTGACCCTGTGAAGGGGGCCTTATCGGCTTACATCCTGGACGGCGAGGCTGAAGAAGCGGTGCCGCTGAAACAATCCACGATCCTGGTGCGTTTGACCCAACCGGCCAAGTCTTTGAAATTAAAGGCCGTGATCAGTCCGTTGATCGGGGAAAAACTCGGAGCGGCATCTTCTTACAGCCTGTTGGACCCGTCCCTGAAAGGCCTGTCCTGGTTAAAGGGCGCCTTGGTATCCGTGGATTTTAACGGCCGGGTTTTTAAAAACTTGGCCTTTCAATTTTCTATAAAGAAGTAATCGGAGGATGAATGAGAACCAATATTGAAAAAAAATTCATTTATGGAGCCGTCTTCATTGGACTCTTCTTTCTTATCAACGAACCATTTTTCGGCCAAGACTCCCGCAAATACTCATCCCAAGCCGGTAAGGCCCTCCCCACGGAGGGTTTGGATTCAACCGGCGAAACCCGAATCCTTGCCACCAGCCAGCTGAAAGACCCTATCGTCCAAATTAATCCTAAGGACTTGGACGGGAAGCCTTTGATAGATTTCAATCGTTTGGCTTGTTTCAATTACGACTACCCCGACTATGACGGCGGCACGGATTTAATGAAAGGTAAAAAAAAGAAAGAACCAGGAATCCCGGAATCTGTTTTGAACTTGAACGGCTCTTCGGTGGCCATTCCCGGTTTTATGATCCCCATGGACCAGGATGGGGAAGGGGACAAATGCACTTATTTCATTTTGGCTCGCAACCAGATGACCTGTTGCTACGGCGTGGCACCCGGCTTGAATGAATGGGTGAGCGTCCGGATGGAAAAGGGAAAGACCGCCGATCTGGAAATGGACCGGCCTGTCGTGGTGGTAGGGGCTCTGGAGGTAGGCGAGATTTATAACGCTGATTCGGGCTGGAGTTTTTATCGGATGAAAGGTGAGAAAGTCATCTTCGCCGGGAAGAAAAAGGCTTGGTTTTGATCGGGGGAAGAAATGGAAAATCAAAAACAAAAGAATTCATCGACTGAAAAAACTTCCGTGAAAAAATCATGGCCGCTTACGTTGGCCTTTTTCACGTTGGTTTGGCTTTTTTTAACATTGGTTCTGCTCAAAGGGAGCAATCCGCGGGGTGGAGCCTGGGGAAGGTCATTCCTATCCCAAATCTCCGGCCGAAACAAACTGGATTCATCGGGACAAAATGCCTCTCCCTCTCCAACGATTTATGTCCCGTCCGCCGCCAAAAGCTCGGGTGATTACAAAGCGGTTTCATTCACCGCGCTTTCGGGATTTTATTTTTGGAACCCCGTCGATTATGTTGACGGCGATCCCAATCCGGCAAAAATGAGTCGGGATAAGCTCAAAAGCAAGGTGCCGGATAGCGTCATGGCTTTCGACGGGCAAAAAGTCGCCGTTGTCGGATTCATGATTCCCGTCGACGAGGATGAAAAATTCACAGTCCAAACTTTCGTCTTGGCCAAAAATCAAATGACCTGCTGTTACGGGGCGACACCTAGGGCCAACGACTGGATTTTCGCGGCCGTCCCACCTTCGAATAAGGTCATGGATCAAATGGATGTCCCCTTGACCGTCTATGGCACCCTCTCCATCGACCCGCGATTGAATGACCCGTCCATGCCGACGCTTTATCGAATGACGGTGGACAAGGTACAAGGACCCAAAAAAGGTTGGTTTTAGAAACTTCAAATAATCCCAATGGAGAACCCTTTAGCGCCGGCGCGGGCTGCTCTATTTTCCGAACACGTTGACAATGGGCAAGAAAGGGCCCAATAATAACCCGCACCAAGGAGCCATAAGTCGATGGGTTATTTCCGCAAACATCTCTTTTCTTTAGCTTTTGTTGTCCTCGCGGCGTTTTTGGCCGTTCTGACGGCGGAAAGCTTCCACCATCACGAAAGGGCCGGAACCAAGGAGCAGGATTGCTCCCTTTGCAGCTGGCAATTAACCAGCTCGAACGCGACCGCAACCCCGGTTCCCTTCTTTTTCTTTTATCCCCTTCTCGCCGTTTTTTTATTTACTTTTAAGCCACTTACGCTGGCCTCTGTTTCCATCGCGCCTTCCGGAAGGTCCCCGCCCCAAAACCTCCTGTAACGAAACACCAACGGCCCTCCCGGGCCGCATTACAAGGAGGAAGAATGAAATTTTATATTCGTTTATTTATTTTTGGTTCGATGCTCTTGTCCGGCGCGGTTCCCGCGCTCGCCCAGACCCGTTCCATCATTTCCAATTTGGCCAAT
>CAZHFP010000224.1:0-3003 GCA_964531065.1 uncultured bacterium | reverse complement strand
CTCACCATCAACCTTCCCAAGCCCATGATCCCCATGGTCAACCGCCCCATTATGGAAATCATCGTCGAGCTTTTGAAAAAACATAAACTCACGGACCTGATCAGCGTGGTTTTTTATCAGCCCGAGGTCATCACCGAATATTTTAAGGATGGAGCCGACTTCGGCATCCAGATGGCCTACCAAGCCGCGGAAAGCGACCTTGGCACGGCCGGATCCGTGAAGAACTGCCAGTCCATGATCGGTAAGGAAAAGTTTGTCGTCATCTCCGGCGACATCCTGACGGATTTTGACTTGTCCGCCGCCATCAAGTTTCACGAGCAAAATAAAGCCAAGGCCACCATGATCCTGACGCGGGTGGAAAATCCCCTGGCCTTCGGGGTTGTCATCACAGCTAAAGACGGCAAGATCGAGCGCTTCCTGGAAAAGCCCACCTGGGGCGAGGTTTTTTCCGACACGGTGAACACGGGTATTTATATTTTGGAGCCGGAAGTTTTGGACCTGATCCCTGACAAGGCCGAATTCGATTTCTCTAAAAATCTTTTTCCCCTCATGCTGAAGGAAGGATTGCCCCTATACGGCTACATCGCTCAAGGCTATTGGGCCGACATAGGGAACCTGGATCAATACCGCTGGGCCCACCAGGATGTCTTCGCGGGGAAAGTCGACATTAAAATTTCAGGCACGTCCCAGAAAAAAGACGGCAAGGTTATTTGGTCCGGTTCCAAGTGCCATATCGATCCTACCGCCCAATTGTCCGGGACGGTGGTTTTGGGGGACAACTGCAACATCGGCAAAAACGCCAAAGTCACGAACTCGGTTTTAGGCGACGGCTGCCAGGTGGAAGAAGGCGCGGTTCTTACCAACGCCATTCTCTGGCGCAATGTTTCCATCGGCGCCGAGGCGGAGGCGCGGGAGTGCGTCATTTCCTCTGGTACGGATGTCCATGAGAAGGCGGATATTTTTGAGGGCGCCATCATTTCCGATAATTGCACGATTGGTAAAAAAGCTATTATCAAAGCGGGCGTGAAGGTTTGGCCCAATAAAGTGATTGAGGACGGGGCGCAGTTGGCCACCTCGCTCATCTGGGGCGACAAGTGGGCCAAGTCCATCTTCGGCCAGCACGGGGTTACCGGCATGGCGGGCATCGACATTACCCCGGAGTTCGCGGCTAAACTCGGCGCCGCTTACGGCGCGTCGCTTCCCAAGGGCTCCACCGTCGTGACGGCCCGGGACATCCACAAGACCAGCCGCATGATCAACCGCGCGCTTATTTCCGGAATCCTTTCGTCCGGCGTTAATGTGCACGACTTGCAGGAGATGCCTATTTCGGTCGCCCGTTACGCCGTTCCAAAACTTTCCGACGCGGGCGGGCTTCACACCCGCAAAAGCCCCTTTGACAAGCAATATGTCGACATTAAGTTTTTTGACAGCAGGGGAATGGCGCTGTCTTCTGGCAAGGAAAAGGGAATCGAGAATCTTTTTTATCGCGAGGATTTTAGGCGCGCGACCATGGAAGAGACGGGCGAACTGGTGTTCCCCCACCGCATGCTGGAGTTTTACCACGAGGGGTTCTTGGAAGCTTTGGACATTAAGAAAGTGGCCGAGTACAAACCGAAAGTCATTATCGATTACGCTTTTTCCGCTGCCGCGCCCATCTTCCCGTCGCTTTTGGGAAAATTAGGCTGTGACGTGGTGGGCTTGAACGCTTATATGGATGAGACCAAACTCACCAAGACGCCGGAGGAGTTCCAGGCGGCCTTGAAGCAATTGTCCGATATCGTGCCGACTTTGAAGGCGAATTTTGGCGTGTTGTTTGACGCGGGGGCTGAGAAGATTTTCGTGATCGATGAGAAGGGACATTTACTGCACGGGACCGAGCTTCTGGCTCTCTTTTCGCTTTATGCCTACCGCCAAAAGAAGGGCGCCAAGACGGTAGTGCCGGTCAACGGCTCCCAAATCCTGGATGAATTGGCTAAGACCAACGGCGGGCAGGTTCAGCGCACGCGCATCAATTATTATTCCCTGATGGAAGCCGCCACCCAGAAGGATGTGGCTTTCGTGGGCGAGTCTGACGGAGGGTTTATTTTCCCGACCTTCGCGCCCTTTATGGACGCCATGATGTCCACGGCCAAGCTGATGGAATTTATCGCCACCGAAGGCAAGCCCATCTCCTACTACCTGGAACAGATTCCGAAGAAATTTCAGGCCGCTGAGAAGGTGCCCTGTTCCTGGGAACTCAAGGGAACCATCATGCGCCACTTGATCGAGGACACGGCCCATGAGAAGCGGGACCTCATCGACGGCGTGAAGATCACCCAAAACGGCTGCATGGTCATGATTTTGCCCGACGCCGACATGGCCCTTTTCCACGTGACTGCCGAAGCGGAGAATGAGAAAAAGGCCCAGGACCTGGTTACCCATTACGTGAGCAAGATCAAGAAGTGGCAGGGATGAAATACTTTTCCCTCGCCCCTTGGGGGAGAGGGCAGGGTGAGGGTGTTGTTGAATGAGTCCAAAAGCATTCGGATTTTCCAGCATCATGGTCAAACCAAACCAAAAAAATATAAGTAAATATGAGATTGTTCTGAGAATGGTTGCCGGATTAATTTGTCTTCTTTTCTTGACGCAAATTGTTCTTCAAAGTCTGAGCAGTCCTTTTAATTTCTAGGGTGGTTATATTCTTTTTTTACCTATTTTGCCTTTGGGTTTTTTTGCTTTGTTTGGCAGGGACTTAGCGCTTTGGCTTGCGGTTTCCACGCCGATTTTCATTTACGTACTGATGGGTATTTTGAATTTTTTGAGACCACACGCAGACATGTGAACTCACCCCAAAAAAATAGGCTGGCTGCACCCCTCACCCTACCCTCTCCCGCAAGGGGCGAGGGTAGGGTGAGGGTGGTTAGTTAATTCCTGCGCTGGCACACCTTAATATTTCATAAGAATATTTCCCGCCAAATTTTTCAAAAACGTGTTTGAGCTTTCCTTGGGAATCGACCAAAGCCG
>CAZHFP010000223.1:1266-3061 GCA_964531065.1 uncultured bacterium | reverse complement strand
CATAGTTCCGAAATTAAATATGGGAAAACTATAATGGGAAAGGGGTTGGCCTCCAATCATTATTTCAAAAACGCCGGGCTAGGCCCCCAAATTACATTTTAGGGACAATGGATAAAAGGCATCATGCTAAGCGTTGAGATTTAACCTCCACCGTCGTTTTTCCCTCCTTGTTGAAACCAAAATTCCAAACGACCCGTCTAAACGATGAACTCATAAAGGTTATTGGCGTAAGCATTTGGAGCACAGACGCGTCTTTTCGCTTCTTGAATCGTCTTACAATTCGTCTTACAATAAACAGGTGAAACGTGGAAAACAAATGGAAGATTGAGTGCCGCTATGGGGCTCTTGAGGATCTTGCTGGGGTTATTAAGAAGCGCCCCGATTTAAAGGAAATGATTATTCAGCGATTAGAGGCATTGGAGGACTTTCCGCCGGAAAAATGGTTCGAACTTCGGCGGCAAAAAGGCCATGACGTTTTCACATCCGACAACCAAATCGTCCATATATCCGGTGAGGCGGACCCGGAAACGAAGACGGTCTGGATCCACAAAGTGACAGTAGGAAGGAACGAAACATGAGCACGAAAACAGTAACCTTCAGGCCTATTATCAACACCCAGGCCTTGAGGAAAATAGCCAAGGAAACGCATTACGGGGACCTTACCGAGTTCATCAATGACGCCATCAAGGAAAAAGTGGAGAAGGAAGCCATCGACCCCAAGGTCAGGAAATTCATTTCCAAGATTTCCCACGCGGCTTATGAGTACATGGGCTGGAAGTTCACCAAACCCTCCCCCAAAGAAACGGCAGAGATTCGCCGCGGAGTGGCTGAAATGAAAAGCGGCAAGGTTAAGACAGTTTCATCGAAAGACCTCATCAAACATCTGAAGAAACTCTAACTAAACAAAGGAGTCAGACTTGAAAAAGGAATTTTTGGCCTGAATTTTCTTTTTTCAAGTTTGGCGGCCATTCGGTGCAACTTTTTCCGCCTGCCGATAGTCCAAAAGCCATGAAAAAACCCGACCCCTTTAGCCAACCGCCTCCAATCCCTTTGCGGAAGTTTACCCTAACGGAGCGGGGAGGACCCGGCCCCGCTTGAACCTACATGCACATGCATGTATTATATAATATCAAGAGGAGGATCCCATGCGGACAACCATTGAAATCAAAGACAAGTTAAGGGCGGAACTTTTGCGGCGGGCGGCACGGGAAGGGGCCAAGGGTTTTTCCCATATTATTGAAGAGGCCCTGGAGTCCTTTTTCGGCATCGACGACAAGGCGGTGGAGGCCCGGAAGAAGGCGCTGGGCTTAAAGGGAAGTTTGGCCAAGATGGAATCGGAAAAAATGAGGCAGGAAACCCAAAAGATCCGGGAAAATTGGAGATGATCATCGCCGATACGGACGTGCTGATCGATTTTTTGGCCGGGAAAGACCCCGGGGCCGGCCGGGTGGAGCGCGTCTTAGAGGACGGGATCCTCTACACGACCGTGATCACCAGCTTTGAACTGCTTTCGGGTTCTAAAAACCTGAAACAAAATGAAAAGGTCCAACAGCTGTTGGCGGGGCTCAAAATTCTTATTTTGGACGGCCCGGCGGCGGAACGCGCCGCTGAAATTCGGCGGAGTCTGGACCAGAAGGGGAACGGCATCGGCATGGCGGACAGCCTGATTGCCGGAATGGTGATGGAACACCGGGGGAATTTATTGACCCGGAATCACCGCCATTTCAACCGGGTTCCCGGCCTGAAGTTAACTTCGTGGGATTAAAGGGGTGTGGGTCGTTCGGCTCCTTCGCTC
>CAZHFP010000223.1:0-1166 GCA_964531065.1 uncultured bacterium | reverse complement strand
TGCAAAAACGCCTTTCGGAGATCGAAAACGAAATTTCCGACCGAAGGTCCTTCTACAACGATTCAGTGGCGGCCTACAACGCCAGGACACAGGAATTCCCCGATTCGATCCTGGCCTCGTCCTTCGGCTTCAAGCCCCGGGAGCTTTTCCACTTGGAGGATTCCCAAAAAGACCCGGTCGCGGTGGGGTTTTCCTCATGAGGCACCTCTTCCACCCGCGCTTTCTATATATGTTCCTCTGGGGGCTGGGATTTTTGGGCCCCTGCCCCGCCTTCGCCGACGAAAACGAAGTGCTCTATATGAATGTTCTCGGCGGGATCTCCCTCTTGATAGGCCTGTTCTTTTTCTTCAAGGGCTTCTCCGACCTCCGGAAAAAACGCCTGATCGAGGACACGCCCCGGTCCACCCTGCGCTCCATGGCGCCGGGCGAAGTGGAAGTAACGGGCCAGGCTCTGGATTGGCAGGCCTTGACCGGCCCCTTTTCCCAAAAGCCCTGCGTCTATTACGAATATTCGGTCGAGGAAGAAAGAACGAGGACCGTGGGGACGGGCAAGGACGAGCACACCGAAACCTATTGGGCGACGATCAAGTCGGAGGACACTTCGGAAAAACCCTTTTACCTGGATGACGGGACGGGCTTGGGGTTGGTCCAACCCAAGAATGCCGAAATGGTTTTGCTCGGGGCCTACGAACTGACCCCTGGGATTTTTACCGACATCCCCCCGCATGTTTCGGCCTTCCTCAAAACCCGGGGCGTGGACTGTTACGGGCTCTTCGGCTTTGAGCGCCCCCTGCGCTTTACGGAAAGGATCCTGGCCGTGGGCCAGCCCCTTTATATTTTGGGCACCTGCCAAACTTTGGAAACGCCCCCCGGCGCGCCCGAAGGGGCGGTCAAAGACTTAGGCCTGGCCAAGGGAACCCATGGGGCCCTGTTTATGGTTTCGGCCAAGAGCCGGGAGAAACTGGAAAGTTCGCTGGGCTGGGCGGCCTTCGCCCTGGTTTTTTTCGGGATCCTCTTCATCGGCGGCGCCGTTTATTTGCTGGTGCTGACCCAACAGGTCCATTGAACACGAACACTCGTCGTTCGCTCTCCCGGCTTCGCCAAGGCTACGCCGAGGCGAGCCGTCGTCCGCTGTCCGCAAAAGCGAAAAACAAAACCGCTTCACC
>CAZHFP010000222.1:0-3075 GCA_964531065.1 uncultured bacterium | reverse complement strand
TGGAGGAAATTTTTGCCGACGCTTAATCAATTGGTCCGGTTGGGCCGCGAAAAAAGCAAACACAAAACAAAATCACCGGCTCTGAAGGCTTGCCCTCAGAAGCGCGGCGTTTGCGTTAAAGTGGCGACGATGACACCCAAAAAACCAAACTCAGCCCTTCGGAAAATCGCCCGCGTGCGTTTGACCAACGGCATGGAAGTGACTTGTTACATTCCGGGAGTGGGGCATAATCTCCAGGAGCATTCGATTGTTTTGATCCGCGGCGGCCGCGTGAAGGACTTGCCGGGCGTGCGTTATCACATTATCCGGGGCGCGTTGGACGCCGCTGGAGTGGCTGATCGTCGGCAAGGAAGATCCAAATACGGAATGAAACGGCCCAAAAAAGAAGCGGCCGCGAAAGTGAAGGAGTAAACCATGCCTCGTCGAAAAGTAGCGGCCAAACGGGAAATCCTTTCGGATTCGCGTTACAACAACAAGCTGGTCGCCAAGTTCATTAATTGCATGATGTATGACGGACAAAAAATGGTGGCTACCCGCAGCTTTTACGACGCCCTGGACGTCCTGGGGGAAAAGCACGGCGAAGGCGCCTTGAATGTTTTTAAGACGGCGATCGATAACGTCAAGCCGGTGTTGGAAGTGAAGTCCCGCCGGGTTGGCGGAGCCACTTACCAGGTGCCGGTGGAAATCCGCCCGGAACGCCGGGTGTCCTTGGCCATCCGCTGGATTTTGACCGCGGCCAGGGCCCGTAAAGAAAAGACCGTGGCGGAGAAATTGGCCGCCGAATTAGCGGACGCCTTTAAAAACCAAGGCACGTCCATTAAGAAAAAAGAAGACACTCACAAGATGGCGGAAGCGAACCAAGCTTTTGCCCACTACCGCTGGTAATTGAGGGCTTAAATTGGCAACGACCCGGCAGATACCCCTATCGCGCACCCGAAACATCGGCATCATGGCCCACATTGATGCGGGTAAAACCACGCTCACGGAACGCATTCTTTTTTACACGGGCCGCACGCATAAAATCGGGGAAGTGCATGACGGCGCCGCTACCATGGATTGGATGCCCCAGGAACAAGAACGGGGAATCACCATCACCTCGGCCGCGACCACTTGTTTTTGGAAAACCAACCGCATCAACATTATTGATACTCCCGGCCACGTTGACTTTACCATTGAAGTAGAGCGGTCGCTTCGGGTTTTGGATGGAGCTATCGGTGTTTTCGGCGCGGTCGAAGGTGTGGAGCCTCAGTCGGAAACGGTCTGGCGCCAAGCCACTAATTACGGCGTTCCCCGCATCGCTTTCGTCAATAAAATGGACCGCGTGGGAGCCGACTATTTTGCCGCCATTTCCCAAATGAGAACTCGTTTAGGTGCTAATGCCCACGCGGTGACTCTGCCCGTGGGAATGGAAGAAAAATTCGAGGGAATTATTCATCTGGTGGAAATGAAACGCTATCGTTGGTTGGACGACTCTCTTGGCGCCAAGTTTGAAATCGAGGAAATTCCCGCCGATATGAAGGAAATGGCCGACACTTACCACAAAGAATTGGTGGAAGCGGTGGCTGAGTTTGATGATGTGGTCATGCAAAAGTATTTGGACGGCAAAGAAATCTCCGCTGAAGAACTTCAAAACTGTATCCGCAAGGGAACCATTGCCAACAAATTTAACCCGGTATTCTGCGGCTCGGCCTTTAAAAACAAGGGTATTCAGCCCTTGCTGGACGCGGTGATCAACTATCTCCCCTCGCCGGTCGACATTCCGCCGGTTAAGGGAAACAACGCTGATACGAACGAAGAAGAAACCCGCGAAGCCAATGATGAAGCTCCTTTCTCGGCGCTGGCCTTTAAAATCATGACCGATCCCCACGTGGGAAAATTAGTTTATTTCCGCGTCTATTCCGGCACCCTTTCCATCGGTTCCTACGTTTACAACTCGACCAAGGGAAACCGCGAGCGCATCGGCCGTCTCTTACAAATGCACGCCAACAAGCGGGAAGAAATTAAAGAAGTTCACGCTGGTGATATCGCCGCGACGGTCGGTATCAAGACCATCACGACCGGCGACACCCTTTGCCTCGAAGAAAAACCCATCATCTTAGAGCGCATGGTTTTCCCGGAGCCGGTTATCTCGGTCGCGATCGAGCCGAAAACCAAAGTCGACCAGGAAAAAATGGGAATGGCCCTCAGCAAACTGGCCGAAGAAGACCCGTCGTTCCGTGTGAAGGGTGATGAGGAAACGGGTCAAACCATCATTTCAGGGATGGGCGAGCTGCATTTGGAAATCATCGTCGACCGTATGATGCGCGAATTCAACGTCCAGGCAAACGTCGGAAAGCCCCAAGTCGCTTACCGCGAAACCATCCGCAAGACTGTCGAGGCGGAAGGAAAGTACATCCGCCAGACGGGCGGCCGCGGTCAATATGGACATGTTTACATTACGTTGGAACCGCAAGCGCCCGGCAAGGGAATCGAGTTTGTGGACGCGGTCAAGGGCGGGACGGTTCCGCGAGAATATATTCCCGCGGTTGAAAAGGGAATGTTGGAAGCCAAAGACACGGGAGTTTTGGCCGGCTACCCCGTTGTCGACTTTAAATTCACCCTGACGGATGGTTCTTATCACGATGTCGACTCAAACGAAATGGCTTTTAAAATCGCGTCTTCCATGGCCTTTAAAGACGCCATGCGGGAAGCTAGCCCGGTTATTCTTGAGCCGGTGATGGATGTGGAAGTGGTCACTCCGGATGATTTTATGGGTCCGGTGATGGGCGATCTTCAATCCAAGCGCGGAAAAATTGAGGGTATGGAATTGCGTGGAACGGCTCAAATTATCCGCTCGAAGGTTCCCTTGTCCGAGATGTTTGGTTATTCCACCAATCTTCGGTCGATGACCCAGGGCCGCGCGACGTACACGATGCAGTTCGCTCATTACGAGGAAACGCCTAAGTCGGTTCAACAGGAAATTATCGCAAAAGTGAAGGGTTGATCAAATCCGCGCCCTTGGGGCGCAAGAGGAGGCGTGTCGATGGCAAAAGAGAAATTCGTTAGGAACAAGACCCACGTGAATATTGGAACGAT
>CAZHFP010000221.1:0-3171 GCA_964531065.1 uncultured bacterium | reverse complement strand
GCTGGCTCAATATCACGGGCAATTTCCTGCCCTTGGCCGCCGCCCACCCGGAAAAAGCCACGCAAGCTTATCTAAACGTGGGGATGACTGTCATTATCATGACCTGCGCGGTCATCATACTTTGGGAATCCTTCCACCGCTGGTACCAGATCCTCATCCTGAAGAAACACCCCAAGGCCATCCGGGATAAGAACCACAAGGGCCATGGAGTGCCTGAATATGGGTGTTGTTAGAGGTTATATTGGTTCGTATTCAACCCGGAGAGTTCTAAAAATTGAAAATATTGTCAAAAAAAGAAGGTCAAAAATGGTTGCAAAGTCATAACCTTCCAACGGAAGGCGGAGAATTGAGAATCTTTTATAAAAATTCAATGGTTTATCAATATATCCAAACCCCTGGGAAAATAATCGGATCAGCAAAATTCGTTGCTGATTTTTTTGGTCAAATTGCCGAAGAGGGAGCTCTTTGGATAACGGATTGGAGCTTTAGCTACGAAAATATGAATCTTTTCACAAAATTTCGAAAGGGTTTGAACGAGAAGCGAACAATACAACAAGCACCATTTCATATCTTTGACAAAAGTGAACAGGATGACTTGGAAAGCCTGATGGATTTGGTGATGTTCAATACCTGGGATACCTATCTAATTTTGCCAAATCGTGGATTTGTTTTCAGTCCCAATGACGAAAACTTTTATGTCTCTTGTAAAAAAGAAGCGGACTATCAGGAATTTAAAGATTTTTTTAAACACTGGGGGTTTAAAGATATAACCGACCAAGAGAAAAAACGTATCGCCAAATTTAAAAGCGAACAAGCCAAAAGAAATCCTTAACCCAGCAATCCCTCAACAAAAAAGAAAAGCCCCACCGCGCCGAAACCCAGACTTACGAACCAAAAGGCCCTTCTGCGGGTCAAGGCCGCGATAGCACCGATTGAGATGGCGATTTGAAAAAAGGTGACCGCCCGGGCCAGGATCACATGATGGCCCAAGTGTTCCTCTGAGGTTTCCTCGTCTTTCTTGGCTTCCTCGCTGACCTTTTCCTGGTCATCCTTATATTCCTTCATCTTGTCCTCATCCTTGGGATCGACCTTTTTTTTCAGGGCCTTCAACAATTCAATTTTGGATCCCAGCACCGCGGACTTGACGCCCTTGGCCTGGTAATAGGCCCATTGATCGGAAGACTTGATGCGGTCGATCATGGCCTCGTTGGCGTGGTGACCCGCCATGAGGGAAGCCACGGCGGCGAAGGCCGCGAGGAAGGCGGAGCTTAAGGCCACGCCCATGACCCATTTTTGCCCCGATTCCTCGGCGCTGTGTTCCATGTGTTCGTGCAGGTGCTCGGTGGGGACTTCGATTTCTTCTGGCATGATGTACCTCTTCTTTTGTTTTTTATTTCCCCTTCTCCCTCGAGGGGAGAAGGATGGGATGAGGGTGATTTAAAAAAGTAACCGCCCCCTCACCCTACCCTCTCCCTCAAGGGGCGAGGGAAACTATAAACTAAACAAAAAAAGGAGCGAGAAATCTCGCTCCTTTTTACAATAATTTAATTTCTTAAACCGTGACGGCTTTTTTGCCGGTCTTGGCTTCGGCGACAATCTCTTTGGGATGAAGCTGGATATCCCACACCAACCCGAACCAGGAAAATACCCTGAGGATGTAATGGGACATGTCGACCTCCCACCAATAAATGCCCTGCCGCTCGGAGTAGGGATATCGGTGGTGATTGTTGTGCCATCCTTCTCCCATGGTAATCAGGGAAAGGATCAGGCTGTTCTTGCTGTAATCGCCCGTTTCAAACCGCTTCTTTCCCCAGACATGGGCCAGGGAATTAATGGAGAAGGTGCCGTGATACAAAACCGTGGTGCTGGTGAAAAAGCCCCAACACAGCATCTGCAGGCCGTTCGTGTGCAAAGAAGGAGCGTTATGCTCCAAGAAAGCACCGAAGAAGAAAATACAGGCGGCCAAAACGAAAGGCGCGATGCCGTGGTATTTCCCGATCCAGCGGATTTCCGGGTACTTCACCAGGTCCTTCACCACTTCCTCGTTGGTCGCGTTGTAGCGTTTGGAAAGAACCCAGCCCACATGGGACCACCAAAAGCCCCGGAGCTTGGCCGAATGGACGTCTTGTTCCAGATCCGAGTATTTATGGTGATGGCGGTGGTGGGCGGCCCACCAAATGGGGCCTTGCTGGGCGGCCGAAGCTCCCCAGAGGGCCAGGATGAATTGGAAAAAGCGGCTGGTTTTATAGGTGCGGTGGGAAAAATAGCGGTGGTAGACGCCGGTGATGGCGAACATCCGGAAGTAATACATGAAAACACACATGGCGACGGCGGCCCAGCTGATGCCGGTAAAGATGGCCAATACGCCGATCACGTGCACGAAGAAAAAGGGGATCGCCCCCACCCAATCCATCTCATCGCCCCGGTTCAAGTGCCAGGACAGGCGCTGAATCCAGGACATTCTTTTAACGTCAGCTTGTTGCATAAATCTTAAACCTCACAATCTATTTTTTAACGGGATGGTGTAAAACCCACTGAAATGAATTCAAAAGGGGCCAAAGGCCTTGCAAGGCCGGCGCCGCTGTCCCAAGAAAGACGCGCCTAAGATAAGGCCGCGCCCATTCCGATCTAATCTAATTATACATCCGATCTTCCAAGCTTGATAACCCCTAAAATGAGCCGTTGGGCGCTTTTTACATGGCCGCGGCCGTTCCAGGATCAAATAAACGGCTGTTTTTTTTATAGTTCCAATCCAAAGGCCCGGCCAACAGCGGCCGCCGAACGCACCGCGTCCTCATGGGATCCGGCCCCGAAATAACTGCCGCAAAAATAGGCGTGGTTCACTCCATTTAAGGTAGGCAGTTCTTTTTGAGTTTCAACCGTGTTTTTATTGTAAATCGGGTGGGTATAGTAAATTTCTTTTAAAACATATTTTTCCGGGATCGGCCTGACCCGATTGAAGGTGACAAAATATTGGGTCGGTGTTTCCAAACCCTGGATCCGGTTCATGTGGTAGGTCAGGGAAGCGGGTTCGGACATGGTGGTTTCCTTTTCCCGTATGTAATTCCAAGCGGCCCAGGCCCTCTTTAAAGACGGCATCACGTCCCGGTCCGTGTGCAGTACCGCGAAATTTTTTTCGTACCGCCAGGCCGAAAGGAGCCTTTGCTCCTC
>CAZHFP010000220.1:0-3176 GCA_964531065.1 uncultured bacterium | reverse complement strand
GCGCCTTGAACGGCCGCGCCGGCCATGGAACCTGCTTTGGGATCACCGGCCGGAGCCGCGGTTTGGGCAGCGGGAGTGGAGGGGCCTGAAACCATAGGCCAGAGGTAGGTGTAGCCGGCATAGCCCAGTCCCGCCAGAATTAACACGAAAAGAATATTTTGAACCATTCCTTCGCCCTTTTGATTCATTTTTTTCATTTCAGACCTCCCTTTGAAAATGGAATTACCATGATTTTATCACGGTTATGAGCGAAGGCCCAAGCGCTTGGAACTGAATGCCGGGAATTATGAGTGGAATCCACTATGGATCCGAGGCCCCGCTGGCTGATCGCGGATAATATCGGCTTCCATCTCCAAAAGTTCGGTCCAGCGGGCTTCCACTTCTTTTGACGGCAACACCTTTTTAGCCATGTCCACGAACAGCTGGTAATGCCCGTTTTCGGAAGAAATGAGTCCTAGGTAAAATTTTGAAAGTTCAGCGTCGGAAGCGGCCTCGCCTAATCGGTCAAATCTCTCGCAGGAGCGGGCCTCAATGAGAGCGGATACCAAGAGGCGGTCCGCCAATTCCTGGCTGCCTTTACCCTGGCGGACGAGTTTCCTTAAGTCCGTGGCGTAAGGATTCTTGTGGGAGCGGGCAATGCTTCCGCCTTTTTTTCCCAAAAGCTTCAGGACCATTTGCAGATGCTGGGTCTCATCCCTGGCGATGGCCGCGATGGAAGAAAGCCAATGGTCGGGCGGCTGGGAACTGGGCCAAAGATTTAAGAATTCTAAGGCGTTGTTTGCGGCTTTTTTTTCCAGATAAGCCTGGTCGGATAGCAGCTCCAGGGGTTCGCGGAGGACCTGCTCCGCCCAACGAGGAGAAGTTTTGGATTTCAGGGGAAGGGTAGGACTGGGGCGCATTTTAACCTTACGTAAATTTATTCAAAAGACCTACCAGAAACTATTTCACCACCAAGCTCACCAAGTGCACCAAGAACAAAAAGGATAAAATTTGGACCCTAAAATAAACCTGTCTTTGTTTTTGCCTTTTTTGGTGAACTTGGTGACATTGGTGGTTCAAACGCATCTGTTTTTGATTTTTGTTTGAGTTTGTTAGATTACAATGGGTTTATTCTACCCTTTTCAAAAGGACCCTGGAGTGAATTATTTTCCGAACCGATCGAAATACACCGCGCCCCGCGGTTGGTTGAACGACGGAAGGCTGCTGCTTCAGGCCGTGGGCCGGGCCTCTGGGCGCGCGTCTCACAACATCAAAGGCCGCAAGCGTCTTTACGCCAGCTCCTTGGCTTTCAAAACGGCCTTGGCCCTGGTACCGGCTCTGGCGATCCTGATGGCGGTATTGGCGGGCGACGCTTTTACCCAAAAAAGGGAACAGCTGTTGGATAAATTCGTGGACGTCATTTATCCGGTGGAAAGCGCCGACGAGGCCGACGCCTTAGGTCCGCCCGAATCGCAAGACCTCCAGAAATTGAGGGAAGCGGGACGGCAAAAAATCCATTGGATGGTCAATCACTTCGCTTTTCGCGCCAAGAAAATGGGTTTGGCCGGGTTGGCGGCTTTCGCAGCGGTATTGTTCCTGCTTTTGCGGGACGTAGAGGATTCTTTCAATTTTCTTTGGGGCGTGGAACATGGCCGCCCCTTTTTCGCCCAATTCTTTCGCTTTGGATCGCTCTTGATCGGGGCGCCTCTTTTGGCGGTGCTTTTAGTCACTTTCCGGGGCTGGTTCGAGGGAGGCTATTTATTAAAGACCGGTTTTGGAACTTGGCTCCTTTCCGCGGCCGTTCCTTTTCTTTGTCTCTGGGCCGTTTGCGGCTGGATGTACTATTGGGTTCCCAACGCGAAAACCAGTTTTAAGACGGCGGTCTCCACGGGGCTTTTGGCGGCGTTGATGATGGAAGTGGGGCAGTGGGGCATTGGCTGGTACACCCTGCATATCTTTACCGGTTCCAAGGTCTACGGCGCCCTCTGGACGGTTCCAGTCATCTTGCTGTGGTTTTACGTTTCCTGGACCATCGTCTTGTTTGGAGCGGAAGTGGCCTTTTTCTTCCAGCATGCCCAGAACGAGGCAAAAAGATGAAAATCGAATTTTTCTGAAGCGTCTTATTCTCGAATGTTCCGCGGCAAAATGGGAAGGCTCATGAAGAGAATATTTTTGTGTTTAACCTTTGCCGGGATTTGCGCGTCCGCTCTGGCCCAAGCCCAACCATCGGTGCCCTACTTGACGGAAGCCACCTTTATCATCTCAGTGGATGATTGGGCTGACCTCTCCATCAATGGAATGCCGATCATCGACAGCCTGCCCTATACCAGCGACGCGAAAGGTCCGCAGACGATTACGGCCGTTCCCAAAAGCCTTTGTTATTTTAAACGGGAAAATATTCTGGCGATTGAAGTGGCCGATAAATCGGTGGGTGTGACGATTGGGCAAGATGGCGTGGGTATTGCTTATCTGCTTCGCTTGAAATCCTCGGACGGCAGGGAATTGATTTTATCCAGCGACGATGCCGCGGACCATACGGGTTACTACATCGCGGATAAAATGGCGGGAAGCCCCAGAGGCTGGCAAAAGATGACTTTTGACGATAGCGCTTGGAACAAAGCCTATAGCACCGGTCCTTTGATCCCTTACGCGGCGCAAGTGATCGATCCCCGGACCACCCAGCCCGTGCCTTTTCTTTCGGCAAGGTCTCATTCCTCAAAGTCCCAATTTGCCGGAGAACGCCATCTATTCCGGAGGAAGTTTTTTCTCAACATTGGCAACAATCCTAATTGCGGCCAACCCATGGCCGCCCCTCGTATTGAGCCCTTGGTCATTGAGCAGCCCGACTTAAGGCATCCGGTGCTTATTCCGACCCGAACGCCCACACCCACGCCGACTCCCTGGCCAACTCCGACGCCTGTTTTTTATCCTCCGCCGGTTTTAAATCCAACCCCGGTTGAAAAAACGGCTCCGGTTCGTCCGGCCCGCCGCTTTCGTATGAGGCCCACCCCGACCCTCGGCTTTGTGCCGTCCCCCTCCAAGCAAATCTTTGTTTCGGGATCGGCGCCAATGGGGGAAGCGGCAAAATCGATAACTCCGACGCCCGTTCCGGCGCCCATGGCGGAAAAGACCGAGGGACAAACCATTGTGTTTGACCAACCTCCTGCTAACATTTACATGAGTTTCGCCGATGGCCC
>CAZHFP010000219.1:0-3181 GCA_964531065.1 uncultured bacterium | reverse complement strand
AGGGAAACGCGGGAAAGGTTCCTCGGAATGATTGACGCCTCTTATAGGCAGATAGATAATAACGCCTTCTTCCGGAAGGTCGCACGATAGGGAAAGTCTTTGACGACGCCGGGAAATCAAGGAGATCAAAAATGTTGAAGAAATTTTTTGCTGGATTGGGAATGTTGCTGCTGTTCGTCGCGCCTGTATTAGCCGATACCGCCGCTCCCGCCACGGGCCCGGCTCCCGCCGCCGATGAAGCTGCCGCGCCGGTGGCCAAGAAGGTAAAAGCCGCTAAGGGAAATGACGAAGCGGGTATCAAGAAAGCCTTCTCTGAAATTTCTGATGCTTGGGCCGCGGGTGACGCCCATGCCATGGCTTCCCATTGGCTGCCTGATGGTTCCTTGATCAATCCTTTCGGCAAGGACGCCTGGTCCCGCGCGGAAGTGGAGCAAGTGGCTGGAGCGGATATTCAAATGATGAAGGGAAGCACCCAGACTTTCGATGATTTCAAGATCCGCTTCGTCTTGGGCGGCTTCGCCCTCGTGGATACCACCGGCACCGTTTCTGGAATGAAGAATCCCGATGGCACCGCCGTTCCCGATCACCAGTTCCACATTTACGCCGCGGTCGTTCAGCGGGGAACCAAGTGGTTCGCCGTTTCCGTCCGTCCTTACGCTTTCGTCCCGATGCCGGGCGCTGCTCCCGCCGCCGCCGATGTCGCGGCTCCTCCGGCTGTCGCTGCTCCGTCGGACAAGAAGTAACTACTTCCTACTAATCTTAATTAGTTGAAACAAAAAGCCCCCCGGCAAAAACCGCGGGGTTTTTTTGTTTCACACCGTTCTCTTGACCTGCCGAGAGACAAGGATTGTAATAGTCCCATCCCTATTCCGTAAGGAAGTCCGTTGAAAAATACTAAAGTCATCATCGTCGGCGGCGGGTTGATGGGGCTGGCCGCCGCCGAACAGCTGCTTCGGCGCGGGATAAAACCTCTGGTTTTGGAAAAGGGTTCTTTCGCGAAAGAAGCTTCCTGGGCCGGAGCCGGTTACCTGGATTTGCGCGATGCTTCCCGTGCGGGCGGATCTTTCCTAGACCTCTGCCGGTATTCTTACAGCCTTTTTCCGGAATGGACCGAGACCGTTAAAAAGGACAGCGGGATTGATCCCGAATATCTTCTTTGCGGAAGCTTAGGGCTGGTTTTCAACCCCAACGAGGAAGAAGTTGTCCGCGGGATTGAAACCGGGACCCTCGCGAACGGATTGAAAAGTGAATGGCTGACTCCCCAAGCGGCCTTCCTTAAAGAATCCCATCTCTCGGAAAAAATTAAATCGGCTTGGTACCTGCCTCAAACCTGCCAGGTTCGTCCGCCTCGCTTAGCCCAAGGACTCTTAAAAGTTCTAGAAAAGGGAAAGGCGGTTCTGCGCGAGGGGGAAGAGGTGCGCGGATTTTTGAAACAGGGATCCCGGATTATCGGCGTGGAAACGGATAAGGGAAAATACGAAGCCGACCAGGTTCTCATAGCGGGCGGAGCCTGGACTGGAGAGCTGTTGAATATTTTGGGAATTTCGCTGGCGATGAAACCCATCCGGGGGCAGGTTGTTTTATTCCAAGCGGAGCCCGGCTTATTACGGCATGTTCTCTTTACCTCCACCGCTTATTTGGTCCCCCGATTGGACGGGCGTATTTATGTTGGAAGCACCCTGGAAGAGGCGGGATTTGACAAGTCCGTCACGAAAGAAGCCATCGCCGGCTTGACCCAGGCCGCTTACCGGGCTTTGCCGGTTTTGGAAAAGGCCAAGATTGAGATGACTTGGTCGGGATTGCGTCCCAAGGCTTTGGATGATTTCCCTTACCTGGGGAAAGTTCCCGCGATGGAAAATCTTTGGGTGGCCGCGGGGCATTACACGCATGGCATTCTTCTTTCCGCCGCCACGGGCCGGCTGATGGCCCAGGCGATTCTGGGGGAAAAACCCGAAAGAGATTTGGGGCCCTTTGCCTTGGACCGAAAGCCCGCTTCTCCCGTGATGATTTGAGGGACGCGGATTAATTTCTCCGTTTATAATACCTGCGGTTGAAAACCCACCCTGTTAAGGATTTCTTGTGAGCCTTCTGGTTACCGGCGCCTATGGTTTTATTGGAAGTCGTTTAGTCCACACCCTGCTCGCGGAGGGCCGCAAGGACCTGCTTTTATCCGATAAACCCGAATATCTATTCCAGCGCAGCTGCGCCACGGGTTTGAACACCCTGCCTTTTGTCGACCGCGCCGAGCTGCTCGACCGCTTACCCAAGGAATTAAGCCAGGTGGAAGCTGTCATCCACCTCGGTGCCTGCACGGACACGGGCAACCACGACGAAGTTTATATGTGGAAAATGAATACCGATTACACCAAGCAGCTTTGGGCTTGGTGCTCGAAAAATAAAATTCCCCTCATTTACGCTTCCAGCGGCGCCACCTATGGCAGGGGCGAGGAAGGCTATTCGGACGACCACAAGGACATTCCCAAGTACAAACCCCTGAACGTTTACGGCCGAAGCAAGCACGAATTCGATCTTTGGGCCTTGGCCCAGGCAACAGCTCCGCCCCGGTGGTATGGTCTGAAGTTTTTTAACGTTTACGGGAATGACGAAAGCCACAAAGGACGTATGGCGTCGCCGGTTTTTCACGGGTTCCATGAAATTCAAACCACTGGCAAGATGTCGCTATTTAAATCCCACAAGGAAGGCGTCGCCGACGGAGAGCAAAGACGGGACTTTATCTTTGTCGAGGATATCGTGAAGCTTTGTCGATTTTGTTTGGAGAAAAATCCGCCGTCGGGTATTTATAATTGCGGCACGGGAACGGCTCGGACTTTTTTGGATGTTTCCAAGGCGCTGTTTAAGGCTGTTGGGAAGGAATCTAAAATTGATTGGATTGACACTCCCGAGAAATACCGGGCCGGCTATCAATATTTTACCCAGGCTGACATGGGAAAAATGAAAAAGGCCGGATATAAGGAACCCTTCCTGCCGGTAGAAGAAGGCGTGGAGCGGTACGTCGCTTGGTTAAAGAGCGGGAAGCCTTGATTTAGTCTTGTGCTTAAATTTCTTTTCACGGAGTGAATCATGTCACAACCTGTCGTCCTTCAAACCAATATTTCCGGAGTTCCAGCGCCGAAGCGCGGCAAGGTCCGGGACATCTACGATCTAGGCGATAAGCTGTTGA
>CAZHFP010000218.1:1706-3231 GCA_964531065.1 uncultured bacterium | reverse complement strand
ACCCGGTTTTTACCCTCTCCAACCATCACTAACCATCGGAAACAAAAAAGCCCCCGCTCTCCAAAAATCGGAGGGCGAGGGCCTTGTCCTTGGCTGGGAACAGTTGTTTTTTTGTTACCTGTAGCTATTTTTCGCTGGAAAACCAATGACAGCGTAGAAAAAAACCAGACCTCTTTTTTGAGAGGTCCGGTACGTGTATGGCTCCCCGAGTTGGACTCGAACCAACAACCCTGCGATTAACAGTCGCATGCTCCACCATTGAGCTATCGGGGAATAGGCCCAGCCCACAGGGCTGGGAATTAGGAATTGTGAATTAGGAGTTAGGAATTAACCAATAAAACCCCTGAAAAACTAACAAACACTAGCAAAAGCCCCGAAAACCAGGGTTTTCAGGGAGGGTTAGTCTAATTCACTCCATATAAAAGTCAAGGTTTCCGGAGGCACCCTCATCCTGGCCTTCTCCCCTCAAGAGAGAAGGGAAATGCTTGAATTCGAAAGGCTATTTTAACGACAGTCCATGGGATTCCAAAGCTTGGCGGGTGGTTTCCAGGTTCTGGTGGTGGATGGAACTCATACCGAGCTTTCTTGCCACCTCCACGAAAAGCGGGCGGTCATCGACATAGACGCAAGCGGAAGAGTCGACCTGCACCATGTCCAGGGCCAGCTTGAAGATGTCCTCGTCGGGTTTGCGCAGGTGCACGAAGCAGGAAGAAACAAAAAAATCCACAAAGCTTCCTAGCCCAAATTTTTCAATGCGGTATTCGTTCACTTCCCGGGCCTCGTTGCTGATAACGCCGACTTTTAAATGATGCTTGGTTTTTAATTCCTTACAGAAAGCGATCATGTCCGAATGGGGTTTGGATTGGTCAAACATGAACTTCGTGAAATCCTCTTTGCTGAAAGAACGGGGCCGGAAAAAGACGATACGCTCCAGGTAAGTACCCAGGTTGATCTTGCCCGATTCGTAAGTGTCGTAGGTCAAGTGATGGCGCTCATCCATCTCAGCGTAGTCGAATCCGAAAGTGGAGGCGGCGAGTTTGCGGGAATGGCGGTCCCAGCCGTTGGTGAGGAGCACCCCGCCGACATCGAGGAAAAGCGCGTGGATTTTAGACGACATACACACCTCCAAAAAAGAGTGGATTTACCACGGAGATACGGAGTTCACGGAGAAAAAATAAGAATTATTAAAAAAACCATTTGTTAAGGATTAAATCAAAAAATGTTCGCCGTTCTCCGCGATCTCCGTGTCTCCGTGGTGAATGGTTTTATGCGGTGATTTTTATCAACCAGGCTCGGAACCACCTTAAAAGATAATACTCATTGTAAGGGCGGTTGTCGGTCAAGAGTATGGTCATTTGCGGATCGAGCAAATACGACAGCGGCACTTCATGGGAAAGAATGGTTTGGAAATAGTTCTCAGCAGAAGGGGCGGGAGCCCATTCCATGAAATCGCGCATGGCCGAGGGAGGGAGTTTTGCCGCCATTTGTTTCGCGGTAAGACGGGGGATCGGCGAGAGGGAAGCGA
>CAZHFP010000218.1:0-1606 GCA_964531065.1 uncultured bacterium | reverse complement strand
TCCACGTGGGTGGTTTCCAGGCCCCAGCTGGTCAAGGATCGAAAAGTGGTCCCCATGCCGAAACAAATGCCCAGGACGGATTTCGGTTGGTGAGGAAAAAAAACCAGGGGTAGGTGCGCCATATCCTTGGTGGCCTGACAAAGCTGGGTAATGCCGATACCGTTGACGAGCAAAAACTTCCTCATGCCGCGGCCAAAAGAAATAACCGTCGCGGCGTAATCCCGGTGGGTGACGGTGCCGGGCCCAAGACTGAACCCTTCCTCGTAATCCACGGACCACCCCAGCGAGGCGCCCAAGAGGGTTAGGCCAAAGGCGGCGGTTAAAATTTTGGAAAACCGCCAGCTCCAAGAAACCATAGCGTCTTTTAAGAAAAAAGGGATCAGAGGAACGGACAACAAAATAATGGAAGAGCGGACGCCCAGCGCGGGCAGAAGCAGGTAGGCGGCGGCCAGGGGCCCCAGGATGCATCCTAAAACATTGAGTCCATAAGCGCGCCCCGCCTTGGCGGGATCCCCGGCGGAAAAGCGGTCCAGGATTTGGGGCGTTAGGTATCCCAGCGCCGCGCAAAAGGGAACGATGCTGAGCAAGACCCCGGCTATGGAATGGTTGATCCGGGGGTCGTCGAAGACCACCGAGCCGAGAGAAAAAACAAAGGCCCCGCCCGCCAGAGAGGCGGTGGATAGAATCCAACGGCCCCCGAAACGGCGGTAGACCCAGGCGCCGAGGAAGGTGGAAAAAAGATAGGTGAATAAAAGGGCGGCGAAGGAATAGACCTGGGTTTTTAAAACGAGTGAAAAATCCCTGGTCCAAAGAACTTCCAGGCCCATGGACATAAATCCGGTGATAAAAAGAATCGCCGGGGGGCGGAGGCCGGTCTGGCGCGAGCGGAAAAGGATTCGGGGGATGGGAAAAGGTTTGGGGGCGGACCGGGAAAAGAAGGCGGCGAAAGCCGCCAAAGCAATGGTTATATTCAAGGCTGCGGCCAAGTGAAGCGAGCCTTGGAAACCCAGGCATTCGATCAGGATTCCAGCAGTCACGGCGGTGCCGGTCATGGCGCCGAAAAGATTGGCGGTGTAGAGGTAGCTGAAGCTATTGGAAGATCGGGAAGTTCCCTGGAGGTAAGCCATCATGAAAGGAAAAGTAGCGCCCATGCAAAGGCACCAGGGCAGGAGGGCCAAGGCTAAAGCCACCGCCGACCAAAAAAGATAAAGGGTGGTGTCCGCCGCGCCCAAGGGCAAAAGGCTGGAAGAACCCCAATCGAAAAGCCGTGGAACACAAAAACCGCCCACCCCAATGAGAGCCTCGGCCGCGGCGTAAAGGACCAGGGGAGAAAAGGCGGCGGAACGGGACGCCCAGGAGGTTAAGCGTCCGCCTCCCCAAGAGCCCAGGGCCAGGCCCGCCATGAACACCGACAGTACGACCGATAGGACGGGGGTATTGATGCCAAAGGAGGCGAAAGCCAGCCTCATCCAAACTAATTGATAAAGCAGGCTGCAAAATCCGGAAACGAAAAAAAGAACCGCGGTGAAGAATGGAAGAGAAGTTTTAGAGGGTGAGATAAAAGCCTCCCAAGGATAAATTATTTTAACACGAACGCGCGAAGACC
>CAZHFP010000217.1:0-3269 GCA_964531065.1 uncultured bacterium | reverse complement strand
CCGGTAGAAAATACGCAATGCCGCACCGCCCCAGGACCCTTCCCCTTGATCTCTGCCCGAATGGGGTAAGCGATCCCCAACTTGAACATCAGTTCCGTAGGTGGCGGAATCTCAGAAAAAGAAACGACTTTTTGCCAAACCTTTTCCGGCGGCGCTTGAATATCAACCGCGGACTTCACCTCAAAAACCGGAGCGGTCATCGGCTGGATGGTTTCCATTCCCATTAATAACGGAAAAAAGAAAAAAAGTACCAAAAGTGCGGCAGGTGATTGCTTTACCGGTCTTTTTTGAATTTGATAACCGATGGCGCCGCCGATTGAGGCCAGCACCAGCGCTAAAGGCATGGCCATCACAAGGCACATAACTCCCTCAAAGGCCGCCGCTAAAAGCAATCCGCCCAACAATCCGGTGGAAAGGACCGCGACAGCTAAGCTCGCCTTTTCGCTTCGCGGCTCGTGGTAACCATAAAGCAGGGACGCCAAAAGCCCCATGCCGAAGGGGGTCGCCACGAACAGCGTTAACCCATAGCTATTGAATATATCAACGCTGACCAACGCCGCCATGCCGCCAAAAAGAACCGTGATTCCGACCGCAATGGCCGCGTTTCCCATTTTGTTTTTGGGAATAACCTGATCCAAACAATTTTTTAAAATTCCCTTGGGTCTGCTGGGGGTTGATGGATCTATCGCGTTGGATGGGTAAAGGGCCAATAAAAGAAAAAGAAATAAATTAAGTATCGGAATAAAGAAAATGAAAACAAAAGGTAATGGAAGCCCAGCCGATCTCAGACGCCGGAGGGTCAAAACCACCCCTATCCATATGAAGGGAATGGAAATCCATAAAAGCGTCAAAAGCAACGAACGATCGTTTCCCGAAAAAGCGGTGAAAATCTTGTCCGGCGGGATGATATAGTTAAAAACTCCCCAAGGTTTGTTGAAATAATAACCGGCCACCAACCGGTCCAGATTATGTTTTATGGCGAAGCCGATGACGCCGATCAACAAGTAAGGCCCTCGGTCCACCACACCGTCCCAACGGAATAAGTATCCAAGTGAAAAGAAAGATTCTTTGTTGTTTTTCATAAAAGCCTTTCCGTTGATATTTGAACATGTTCAAAATACCTCTTGACGCTGACTTCGTCAAGTGATAAATTGAACATGTTCAAAAAAATAAAAGGAGGTGGCGCCATGGAAACCCTCGAGAACCTGCATCGGAACCGCCTGATCCGGATCCTTCAATACGCCCACGCGGGAGAATTGGGCGCGGCCCGGGCTTACCGGGGCCACTGGAAAGCCGTTACCGCTCCCGATGAGATAGAAGGCATTCGGAAAATTGAAGCAGAAGAATGGGTGCACCGCGCCGCGGTCAACCGGATGCTCAAGGCCCTCGGGGCCCAACCTTTTTTCCCTTTAGAGCTATTAATTGGAACCATCGGTGGAACCCTTGAGAAGCTTTGCCCGGTGGCCGGCTGGTTCTTGCCCATGTACTTCGCGGGAAAACTGGAATTCGGCAACGTCGATCAATATGAGGACGCCGCCTTTCACGCCAACCGCCTGGGACTCATCGACATGGCCAAGGAGCTTCACGAGATGACCCGCACGGAACGGGAACATGAACTATTCTTCATGAACAAGGTAGCCGGCCACCCCCTGCTGCCTCTGGTTCAAGCGATTCTTCGCTGGGGTCCGCCTGGCAAAAAAAATCAACAGGAGGCGCGGCCATGAAACTTCTATTAATTGTCGCGGGATTGGGGCAAATCGGGTTGGCGGCGGGAAGTATCGCCGTTCCCTACGTTTTAAAGTGGTCCGTCGACATGGCCAAGGTACGGCCCATCACCCGGCAAATTTTTCATACCTATTCGGTTTACATTTGAGCCACCAACCTCTGTTTCGGGCTCTTGTCATTACTCAAACCCGAACTCCTGCTGGATGGATCGCCCCTGGCCCGGCTCGTGGCGGGTTTTATCACCGCTTACTGGGGAGCCAGACTCTTCATTCAATTCCTCTACTATGACCGTTCTATCCGGCCGCCCGGAGCTTTTTGGACCTTCGCCGAATGGTCGCTGGTGTGTCTGTTTGTTTACCTTTCCTTGATCTACGGCCGTATCGCTTTGGCGGGAGGCTGACCTTGAATTCCTTTTTACCGCACGACATTCTTTCCCTGGCCCGAATGGCCGCTTTACTAGCGGTGGAATTGATCGCTGGCTTCGGTCTCCAATATTTGGACCCTAGCCGCCTCAACCGCTTCCGGAGCTGGGGGCTAGTGCTGGCGGCTACCCTTATTGCCCATTGGATCACTACCGGAGAGCCGGCTGGTTTTCGAATGATCGCCTTGATTGGGGCTTTATTCCTGGGGATGAAAGCGGTGGTCGGGGTCAGCGCCCGCTTGGCCGGCGGCTCCCCCCTTTCGATTCCCCAATGGTTTGCCTTCACCCTGGCTTGGCCCGGTATGAATCCAGGAATTTTCAGGGCATCCCCCCGGCCCCGGAAAGGTTGGAAAAGCTTCATGGCTCAAGGTTTGCTTTGTGGACTCACCGGCGCCGCACTGATGGCCGCGGCTAATCCCGTTTGGAGGGCGACGGATTCTCCCTTCGCCGTAACCGTTCTTTTTTTTATAGGTTCCAGCCTTTTGGTGCATTACGGGGCCTTTACCCTTTCAACGGCATTCTGGAGAAAAAAGGGGCTGGATTGCGCTCCGCTTTTCAAAAATCCATTTCCTTCCCAAAACCTTGGTGAGTTTTGGGGCCAAAGGTGGAACCTGGCTTTCAGTGAAATGACCGCTCTGGCGGTTTACCGCCCCTTGAAGGACAAGCTGGGACCCAGCCAAGCACTTTTTGCCTCTTTCGCGTTATCGGGAATTTTTCATGAAATCGCCATTAGCCTCCCCGTGAATGCGGGTTTCGGCCTTCCCTTAGCTTATTTTCTCCTGCATTTTGGATTGGTCGCGTTGGAGCGTCTATGCGCCCAGCGGGGTATCCTGTTTCGGGGAATGTTTGGAAGGCTTTGGGTTTATTTTTGGCTGATCGTGCCCTTGCCCATTTTATTTCATCAACCATTTTTGAAAGGCGTCGTTTGGCCTTTAATAGGAGTAACGCCATGATTCAGTTCATTTTGGAAACAGCCATGATGGTGGGATTTATCGGAGCTTCTATCGCCCTTTATGGACGCTACCGGATTCTTCCTGCTCTTCTGACCGGCCCCAACATTTGCAAGCTGGAAGAAGGCGGTTGCCAGGTTTTGTTTCGGACACCTGTTGCCGCACTTTTAGGT
>CAZHFP010000216.1:0-3300 GCA_964531065.1 uncultured bacterium | reverse complement strand
GGGCGCCATTGAGGCGCGCGGCGGAAAGGGCCTCGTTGTTGGCCAATTGGGCGAGGATTCCCTGCTGTTTGAGGTAAGGCGCCGCGTTTGTGGCGGCCTCAAACACATCCGCGACAGGCGAGCCAGGGTAGCCCGTGAGAAGATTCAGACCCGCTTCCAACCCACCCTTAAGGATGAGTTCGTTGCCGGTATAGATTTCAGTGCCCTTGTCTTTGACGAATCGTGGATCCATGTGCCCTCTAAATTACAGTGATTGGCCCGATAAAACAAGCCACAGCCAGCGCGAAGACGCCAAGACGCGAAGAAAAAGCTTTGTTAATTCTCAGGTTAAAGACGTTTAACCCAACCCCAAAAGACCGGCAAATATATCAGCCACAGATGAACACGAACTAACATGGATGGCGAAAATCTTGATTTTCAAGAAAAAATAAAATCCTTATCTGTGCGGGGCGAGCCCGTCCGTGTTCATCTGTGGCAAAAATGGTTTTTCTTCGCGCTGGCTTTGGTTTTATTAAATAAGCGGCAGAGGGTTGATGGCCACGCCGTTTTTGCGGATCTCGAAATGAAGATGCGGCCCCGTGACCCGTCCCGTGGCGCCGACCTTGCCGATCAGTTCGCCCCGGCGCACCTTATGCCCCTGCTTGGTCAGGATCTTGGAAAGATGACCGTAAAAGGTGATGTAGCCGTTGGTGTGGCGGATTTGGATCAAGTTGCCGTAGCCGCCCGAAACCCCGGCGAAAATAACCTTGCCGCTGGCCGCGGCATAGACTGACTCGCCCCACTTGGCCTTGAAATCCATTCCCTTGTGGAGTTTCGTTTCACCCGTGATAGGGTCGGTGCGGTAGCCGAATCCCGACGTCCATCCCTTGCCCCATCCGGCGAAGGGAATCCCGAAAAAACCCCGCTTGCCGAAATAATCCCGCCACTCCTTGACCATCCGGACGGCCTTGACTCCGGGCACGAAAAGAACATCACCCTCTTTGATCCCCTTCCACCAGGTGATCCCGTTCTCATCCTTCAGTATTTTCTCATCAACTTTGTAAAGCACGGCAATTTGCGGAAGTTTTTCGCCCCTTTCCACGGTATGGAGCACTCCCAGACGGGACAGTATATTGAGGGGTTGATTGACGCTGGTCTTGAATGGCATGTTCGGATTCGCGCCGATGAGGGTGTTGATGGTGATGTTGTTGTCGGTGGCGATACTCCAATAATTCTCGCCCAATTCAACCTTGTGGACCGTCACCTTCAAATTTTTCGCGCGGAGGCGTTTCAGGTCGATGGGACCGACACCTTCAGCCGCGGGAACGCTTTCGGGAGCTGAGCCTTCCACATCCACCCGTTCGGCAGAGGGAGCCTCCGCAGCCTCCTTGTCGTGGCTTGAGTCCGTGGGGTCCGTTCCGGGCGTCACAAGGATTCGTTGACTTAACGAGGAGGAGCCGCGGCCCACGGCGTTTTTGACGAGGATAAAGACGCCGGCCAACCCCAATAAAACCGCCGCGTCAACCAGAAGGAAAAACAAAACACGACGGTTTATCGGCATTTAAGAAACGACCCCAAGCTTGTAGGGAGTTTGGTCTTTCAAGAGTTTCTTGACGTCCTCGGCGATGGAGGCCGCTTCCAGACCGCAAAATTCACGCTGGAGCTGGGGCTTGCCATGTTCGATAAAGCGGTCCGGAATGCCGATCTGCTTCACCGCACAATCGGTGACGCCATTTTTTTGAAGCGCTTCCAACACCGCGCCGCCAAATCCACCAATGACGCTGTTTTCTTCCAGCGTGAGAAGGACCTTATTTTTCTTGGCCACCGATAAGAGAAGCTCCTCGTCCAGCGGCTTCACAAAGCGCATGTTGACGACCGTTCCTTCCAGTCCCTCTTTTTTTAGCAGTGCCCGGACCGCCTTGGCCACTCCCACCATGCGTCCCACGGCCAAAAGGGCGTATTGCTTTCCCTCTTCCACGATGATGCCCTTGCCGATTTCGATTTTCTTGAATTCCTTGTCGAGCGCCGCGCCTTCCCCGTTGCCGCGCGGGTAGCGCAGGGCGATAGGACCGTCATATTTGACGGCGGTGTAAAGCATGTTGCGCAATTCGTTTTCATCGGAAGGCGCCATCACGACCATGTTGGGCACACAGCGCAAATAGGTCAGGTCAAACACGCCCTGGTGGGTTTCGCCGTCCTCACCAACCAAGCCGCCCCGGTCGAGCGCGAAAATAACCGGAAGTTTTTGAAGACAGACGTCGTGGATGATCTGGTCATAGGCCCTCTGCAGGAAAGTGGAATAGATCGCCACCACCGGCTTGATTCCTTCGCAGGCCATTCCAGCGGCCATGCAAACCGCGTGGCCCTCAGCAATGCCCACATCCACGAATCGATCGGGAAAAGTCTCGCCAAATTTCTTGAGGCCCGTACCTTCCGGCATGGCGGCGGTAATACCCACCAAATTCGAATGATCTTTCGCCAGCTCAATCATCGTGTCACCAAAAACCTTGGTATAGGCCGGCGGGGCGCTAGGCGCGGCCGCTACGGCGCTCATGCCCGTCTGTTTGTCGAATATGCTCACGCCATGGAACTTCTCGGGATTTTCCTCGGCCGGGCCGTAGCCCTTCCCCTTTTGGGTGACGATGTGGAGCATGATGGGCCCCTTGAGTTCCTTCACGCGTTTGAAAATATCAACCAATGTTTGAAGATTATGGCCGTCGATGGGCCCGTAATAGCGCAGTCCCAATTCCTCGAAAAGGGTGCCGGGCGTCATGAAGCCCTTCAGGGCTTCCTCGGCGTGATGGGTCATCTGGAGCATCTGGGCGCCGACCTTGGGAATCCGGTCGATGAAGTTCTCGAGCCGCGTTTTGGCCTCGTTGTAGTGCTTACCAACGAGGATTTTATTCAAATAAGCGGTCATGGCTCCCACGCTGGGAGAAATGGACATTTCGTTGTCGTTCAAAATGACCGTCATGTTCATATCCGGATGGTCGCCGATGTTATTCAGGGCTTCCATGGAGAGGCCGTTGGAAATGGCCGCGTCGCCCACTACCGCTAAAACGTGGAAATTTTTCTTGAGCATGTCCCGGCCCATGGCCATACCGAAAGCCGCTGACAGGGCCGTTCCCGCGTGGCCCACGGCGAAGGTGTCGTATTCGCTTTCATTTCGTTTAGGGAAGCCACAAAGGCCTTCAAACTGGCGTAAGGTAGAAAACTTATCCCGGCGGTTGGTAATGGCCTTGTGGCCGTAAGCCTGGTGTCCCACGTCCCACACGATGCGGTCCTGGGGAGTGTCGTAGACGTAATGCATGGCCAGGGTCA
>CAZHFP010000215.1:0-3318 GCA_964531065.1 uncultured bacterium | reverse complement strand
CCGCAGCGGCAGAGGGTCAAGCGGTTGCGGACTTCGTAAGGCTGCCCTTCGGCTCCCGTCACGGGGATTCCCCCCTTAACCCACAAAGGGCCGCTGCAGCCATTCGCCGGATCTTCGACGACCGAGATGGACTGGGGTAGATTGGGCTCAACCACCTTTCCGTCGGCCTTGTCGATGGCGAGCAAGCGGCCCGCCGGGCAGTCGCCCGCTTGTTGGATGAAATGCTTCCGCACCCTGGGATTCTGAGTATGCTCCACTTGGTTCCAGATGCGCCCGTTCGGGTCGCAAAAGCGCGCGTAGGCGCAGAGAACCTCGGCGTCGGCCAACTGCATCACCGGGCCGTCCATCACTTCCGCCTGTTCCAGGACAGTCTTAAGGCTCGCCGTTTCTGTTCCGTCGAAGCCGATCTTTTGATGGGTGCCGTCGCAAAAGGGTTTGTTCTTCGAGGATCCACAGCGGCAAAGCGCGATGGACTCGGAAGAGGGAAAATCCTTCCCCTTGACCCACTGAACGGACAGGCCCTTGTCATCGACCCCGATGTCCTGGATGGCCAGCGGGACTGAACCTGCGACGAGGTAAGGCCCGTTCTTGGAGATGGTAATTTTCTTGTCGTTCGGCATAACGCAATCCTTTCTTGATTAAAACTTTTTTTCGATTCCTCGGTGAAAACCATCCTTTTAAAAATCTATATTGCCTTGGCTTTAACCGCAAGCCGGGGGGGTTATTTGAGCAGGATCACCCAATTGGGAAAGGCTTGGATCAGGAAACCAGAAATCGCGAAAAAAACCCCAACGACCGCCATCCAACGGCTGGAAATCCTCTCCAGCCACCATTCCACAGAGGGCGTGAAATAACTCACAAAATAACTGCCGCCTCCGATCGTCAGCCCTACCCGCCAGACGGGTATAAAAAGATCAATTTGACCCAACGTTATGGAAGCTAAAGAGGTTCCCGCCCAATAACAAAAGCCGCCGACCAAGCCCCGCATCACGGATAAATAAAAATACCTTGCCACAAATATTGGATACTTACTTATTTTTCGGTTTTCAGCCGGGGACCAGCCCAAAAAATAGGCGGAGACCATCAGACAAGCATAGATGGGGAAAATAAAAAGAAAGATGCGGGCGGTGGTAATCGACATCAACCCCAGCGACAAGGCCAAGGCATAACTTAAAACCAGGACCATATGAATAAACCAAGGCCTGGATTTATGCCGGGTCCGCAGCCTCCGTGCTTCCAGTTCAAAGTCAAAGCCCAGTACCACTCCCATCCCTAAGCTGGCCGACAGTCCGAACCTGAGGCCCAACCCAAGGCTATAGGCCATTCCAAAAAGGATGACATAAGTAACAACACGGGTCACTCCGGCCAAGGGTCCGTTTTTTCCCCCCAAAATGTCATAGGCCAGGTAAAGGCCGCCCATGGCCCCCAGCAATGAACCTCCCAAGTTGCACCAAGCATCCCAATGTTCCATGCTGGATCCCCAAAATGGATTTTCCGCCGATCGATGACTCCGAATGGAAAACGCGTCAGGCCCCAAATAACAGTTTAGGAATGAGCGCCTGACACCTTCCCTTTTCTCTAAACCCATTGTTTATGTTATACTTGTCTTTCTTTCAACATATTTATGATAAGGTTCGGCTATTTTATGAGCGTTTCTTTCCGCGTTTTTATTTCCCTATCCTTTTTGTTGCTGGCTCCCCTTGCCTGCCAAAAGTCTTATAAACTTGATCCCCTTTCCCCCAACAATCCCACGATTACTCCCACCTCCACCCCCGTCAATACTTCAACCAAAACCAATACTCCGCTTCCAACCAACACCCCCACCGGGTCCAATACCCCGACGAACACCGCCACCTTTACCTCGACCCGATCCCCGACGAACACACAAACTTTTACCATTACCCCCACCAACAGCCCTACGCCGACGATAACTCCCATTCCAGGAGCAGGTTCTTCCTGGACCCAAGCAACCGCCGCGGCGGCTTTCCCGGGACGTTATATGCACGCAAGCGTTGTCTACAATAACGACCTCTGGGTCATCGGCGGTTGGAGCGGAGGGTCGGTTTTCAGCGATGTTTGGAATTCACCGGACGGGATCAATTGGACCCAGACCAACGCCAGCGCCCCCTTCGGTCCCAGGGCCGCGCCGACCGGTCTGGTTTTCGATGACGGGTCAGGATCCAAAATGTGGCTTTTGGGAGGAACCGACCTTTCTTCAAACTTTTTTGGGGATGTCTGGAAATCCACGGATGGAATCACTTGGACCCAGGCCACCGCTTCCGGTTTCCCTGTCCGGACGGCGCACACCAGCGTGGTTTTCAACGGGAAAATGTGGGTGATCGCGGGTGGTTATTCTTACGGAGTCGGGGGTCTTGCCCGCAATGACGTTTTTAGCTCGCCTGATGGTGTCACCTGGACCCAAGCAACCGCCAACGCCGCCTTTAGCGCCAGATCAGCCCATCAAAGTGTTGTTTTCAATAACAAGATGTGGGTGATCGGCGGTTCGAACGCCAGCGGCAGCACTTGGTATAACGACGTTTGGTCTAGTCCGGATGGGATCAATTGGACGCTCGCGACGGCTTCGGCCGGGTTTACCGCCCGCGAAGGTTTCGCCTGCCAAGTTTTCAACGGACGGATTTGGGTTTTCAGCGGGCCGAATCCGGACGTTTGGAGCTCCGCGGATGGGGTGACATGGACGCAAGTGCTTACCCCGGCCCCCTTCGGTAACCGTATTTATCCCACGAGCGCCATTTTCAACAACGAAATATGGCTCATCGCTGGCGCGAATATTTATGTACCAACCTACTATAACGATACTTGGCACAGTCCCTAAAGGCAGCTAACTTTTTTGACCTTCTCACCCAAAGAAAAAAATAGGGTCCGAAAAAAGTAATCAGTGGCGCCAAACAAAGGGGTCAGGTCTTGACTATTTATTAACGATGCGACCGTGGCATTTTCAACAAACAATCAAGACCTGACACTTCTTTTTTTGTGTTTTTAACTTCCCAATTTTTCAATCAGGTTGGATTCCCAAATATGGACGCCGGTCAGCTTTCCATTGGCGGCGCGGACCATGGCTTTGGCGATCGTTTGAGCCGAGATGGGATGGTATTTTTGGAAAGGCCCGATGAACAGAAACCCCAGGGCGTTTAAAACAGTTTCCAACAGCGCTTCCAAAGGCCTGCGTTCCTTCCGGCCTTTTTCGCCGGTAATGAACGAGGGGCGGAAAAGATGGACCGCCTTAAAAGGAAGCTCGCTGACCGCTTCCTCCACTTCGCCCTTGAGCTTGAGATAAAAGGCGCCGGTGTCCGCGTCGGC
>CAZHFP010000214.1:0-3372 GCA_964531065.1 uncultured bacterium | reverse complement strand
GACAGCCAAAAGACCAACACCGGCACTCCCTCCCCCTGGAAAAACTCCACGGTGGAACTTTACCTGGATACCGCCGGCTCCTCCGCCGTGACGGTGACTTCCGCCGATTTTGAGTATTTTTTCCGATGGAACGACACCGCTGCCACAGAGTCCGGCTCGAGAACGTCGGGGGTGACCCTGCGCACCTCGACCTTCCCCGCGGGTTACGTGGTGGAGGCTTCCATTCCCTGGTCGACTTTGGGAATGGGCAGTCCCGCTCCGGGAACCGTGCTGGGATTGGATTTGGGGGTGGACGTCAACCACAGCGGGCTCGACTGCCGGGATGGACAGTTGATCTGGAATGGGGGATCGGACGATTACCTGGATCCCAGCGGCTACGCCAAATTAATCCTTGCAGCCACCTGTCCCACTCCGGCCGCCACGCCGCCGGACCCGACCGGAGGAAATCCTTACGTTTCCCCCAATCCCGCGCAGGGAGGGACGGTGAGATTTGTTTATACGATGGCCGAATCGGGCCGGGCGCGGATCAAAGTTTGGAACGCCTGGGGCAACCTAGGCGCCAGTTGGACGGACCCCAAGACGTCCGGACTCCAGTCCTCCACGCTGGATGTTTCCGGGTTTGCTCCCGGCCATTACTTTTACCGGATCGAATTGGATTACGATTCGGGGAGAAGCGAAACCTTCAAGACCCAGGTGTTGGCGGTCCGGAAGTGAAACCAGATCCAACTTCGAATCAACATCCGACCCGAAACCACGAAGACACAAAGTTAAAACAATTTTCAGGGGTTAATCTAAGAAGCCTTTCTTGGTGCCTTGGTGCCTTGGTGGTTCAATTTTTGTTTTTGGATTTTTGTTTTTCACAGACCATCACTTCCGCCGCGGGGTCGGCGACGCCCCTCTCCGCGCTGGGGGCTTCGGCCAGGGCGGACGCCTTAGGGGACGCCTTCGCGGGACTGGCCGACGACCCGTCCGCGATTTTTTTTAATCCCGCGGGGCTTTCCCAACTCCGAGCCGCGGGCCTTTCCATCAATCACAACAGTTACCTGGCCGGTTCCTTTGAGGAGACGCTTCTTTTTGGCTTGCCTGCGGGGAATTTGGGTGGATTTGCCGGCGCCTTGCAATATATTTCCTGGGGCGGATTGGATAAACGGGACGCGCTGGGAGTGTCCGAGGGAATCTTCAACGACGGCGATGTCGCCTTCAGCTTGGGTTGGGGCGCGACCTTCGCTCCGGGCCTTTCCTTCGGGACGGCCCTTCACGGGGTTCAGCAAAAAATCATCGACTCGCTCTATAACGAAATATCGGGCGACTTAGGACTGCTTTTTATTCCAAATCCGAATTTCCGCATGGGCCTTTCCTATACGGGATTGGGGACGGACTTGGCCGGCTTCACACCCGCCCAGGACCTGAAGTTGGGGATTTCTGCGGTCTTGAACCTGGGAAGGGGAACGGACGTGAAGCCCCTCTTGGCGGGGGATTGGGAACCACGGGGCGTGAGCCGGATCCAATGCGGATTGGAATGGACGATCGAAAAATATTATTCCCTCCGCATGGGTTACCAAGCGCCCCTTTCCGATAACCAAATCGGCGGGTTGTCAGGATTCACCACCGGGGCGGGAGTTAGGATCGGTTCCTTCCAATTGGACTATGCCTTTGTCCCTTACGGGGACCTGGGGACCTCGCACCGGGTCAGCGTGGGTTATGAATTTCCGAGCGAGACGCCCATCGTTCCCAAGCCGGTGACGGTGATGGGAAGTCCCGTGACGGTTCAGGCTCCCCCGGTGACGGTGGTGGCGACGGTCCAACCGACGCCGGTTCCGGAGGGAACCCCGAAGTCGAAGGTCGAGGTTCGGTTTGAGCTTCCGGCGGCCTCGGGGACTCCTGTGGCGAATGCCCAAACGGCGACCTTGGTGGGGCCCTACGAAAAGGCGGTCCAACAGAATCCCGGCGACAGCCGGGCCTGGCGGAATCTTGGAATCGTTTACCTGAAAATGGGCCGCAACGATTTAGCGATCCAGAGCCTGGAGCAGGCCCTTCGATTGAATCCGGATGACCAAGCCTTAAAAAAATGGTTCGAAGATTACCGCTCAAAACAAACGGGCAAGCCGCCGGTTTCTCCTTAAACCCTTCCTGCCGATTTCTTCACGGGCCAAAATCGTCCTCCCGCGGGAATAAACCGCCAAAGCCCCAACACTAATCCATGTAGGGAAAGCCACGTCCGCCCATTCCATGCCCTTTCCTAACAACGATTTAATTGAAATTTAAGTCGAAAAAAATAATGTTGGAGGAATACCGTGAAAGGTCTTTTCATTTCCAGTGGCAGGTTTTCCAAGCCCCGCTTGTCCCTTATCCCGGTTCTTTTAATCCTCGCGATGGGGTTGCCGGCCCTACCCGCTTCCGCCGGCACCTGCACGGTGGACGCCACCCAGACCAATCAATTCATCCATTGCATCGGGGCCTCCAGCGCCTGGAGCGCCATCGGCAGCCAAGGCCAGGCCTTGTTCGCCGACGACAAGGTGAACGGCCATCTTGGTCTCAGCTCTCTCCGGGCCAGGATCGATCCCAATAACAGTTTCGCGAACGAAGTGAACACCCTCGCGGCGGCCCATACGGTCAATCCCAATGTGCTTTTGTGGGCCACCGAGTGGTCCCCCCCGGCCCAATACAAGGCTAACAACAATGTCAATGGCGGGGCCAGCAACGATACCTTCCTGGGAGCCAGCTCCGGTTCCCCCAACAGCGCCGACACGGGCTTAGCTTCTTACCAAGTCTCCTTCATCCAATATGCCCAAAGCCATGGCGCCCCCCTTTACGCCCTTTCCATCCAGAACGAACCTAACTTCAACCCCACTTATGAAGCCTGTCTTTGGTCGGCGGGTCAGTTTGCCGTTTATACCCAGGCTTTCCATAACGCCCTCCAAAGCGCCGGTCTTTCGACCAAGATCATGCTCCCGGAGCCGGACAACACGGGAGGGATGAACCTGGCCTCGACCGCCATGAACGACGCCACCATTGCCCCCATGGTCGGCATCATCGGGACCCATCTCTATGGTTCCCCCAATCCGGCGCCCCTTCCTTCCTATGGGTTCACCCATGTGACGAACCAGGAATGGTGGGAAACCGAAATGTCCGGCAATACCACTGATATCCCGGGCGCATTGCAGGAAGCGGGCTGGATCCAAAACTCGCTGGTCAATTCCAACATGAACGCTTTCCACTATTGGTGGCTCACCGACCTGATCAGCGGCGGCAACCTTACCATCAAGGCCTATGTCTTGGGTAATTACAGCAAGTTCATCCGTCCCGGCTATTACCGCATGGGCGCGACGGCCGCTCCTACCTCGGGTGTAGCGGTCAGCGCTTTCAAGAACA
>CAZHFP010000213.1:0-3377 GCA_964531065.1 uncultured bacterium | reverse complement strand
GCCATCTCACCGGAGGCAAGCTGGGTGGAGGCCGCCGTTATTTTTTCATACATCAATAAAGGAATCCGGAAATCGCCCAAGGTGTGATGCAACAGGGGTCTGGTCTTGAAATTTTTCATCGAAGGTGAACCGGTTATCACGACCACCGGGACCCTCTCGGCGAAGGCTCCCGCCACGCCATTGAGGGCGCTCAGTTCCCCCACGCCAAAGGTCGAGGCGAAAGCGCCGATGCCCCGGAGCCTAGCGTAGCCGTCGGCGGCGTAGGCGGCATTGAGTTCATTGCAGGTCCCGACATACTTTAAGTCGCTTTTCAACACCTGGTTCAAGAAGCCCAGGACAAAATCCCCCGGCACCCCAAAAAGATGGTCCACCCCGATTTCTTTCAGCCGAAGGAGCAGATACTCCGCTACCGTAATCTCCTGGTTTTTCATGGCCTCACATACCAAGCATCGCGTTAAATTTCGAATAAACTTCTTTTTTTAGCAGGCCTGTTTTTGGATTTTCCCAGTCATGCATCCATTCCGACACCAGCGAGAGCGCGGTAATCGGTACAACTCCCGCCTGTAACATGCGGTGCACGCCGTAATGGTGGGCGTCTAAAGAAGCGTCCCCGGCGGCGTCGATAAGGCCGTATACTTCATACCCTTCCCTTAATCCATGGATCGCCGTGTAAGCGAAACACATACTTGTCCACAAACCGGAAATAACTATTTTCTTACGTCCTTGTTTTTTAACGGCCTCCCATACCCGCTCGTCCTCGAAAGCGTCAAAACCCGGCACTTGGCGTTCAAACACCTTTTGTTTTGGGAATAGGCCGGCAATTTCTTTAATGAATTCCCCGTTTCCCTGAGGATAGATAGACGTCAAGACAACCGGCACCTTTAAAATCCTCGCTGCCTTGGCCGCGGAAACAGCGGCGCATTTCATCGTCGTTCTATTCCCTGAATCAATTCCCTTAAACATTCCCGGCTGGTAGTCAACCAATACCAATAAGCTGTTATCAGCGGTTAGAAATTCCAAATTCCAGTCATTCATTACAATCAACCTCTTTCGGTTCGGATCCAACCCCAGGGACGCCGGAACAATAAACGACGTAAAAAAAATAAGAGCCTCCTATTTTTTCACGGGAAGACTAGGATTCATCTTTTCCAACAAATTCGCCATGTCGCTGGCATGCTCTTCTTCTGCGGCAAGGATGCTTTCCAGCATCCTCCGGGTCGTGACGTCGTCTTCTCCCACGTAGCGGATCATTTCCGAATAGGAATCGATGGCGATCCGTTCCGCCACCAGGTCTTCCTGGATCATTTCCGTCAAGCCGTTCCCTTCTACATATTGAGAATGGCTCCGTTCAGCGAGTCCGGCCGGGCTGTAATTGGGTTCGCCGCCCAGCTGGGTAATGCGGAGGGCTATTTGATCGGCGTGCGTCTGCTCTTCCGTGGCGTGCTGGAGAAATTCCTGCGCGGCGTTCGCGGCATCTATCCCCTGGGACATGTAAAAATGCCTCTTATAGCGGAGGACACACACGATTTCCGTGGCCAGGGCCTCGTTCAATATTTTAATAACGACCTCCCGGTTCGCCCGGTAGCCTTCCGTGACAGCGCCCCGTTGCATATGTTCGCGGGCTCTTTTACGGGTTTCCTCCAAATTAGTGACAAAAGGGCCTTTGGACATAAATTCTCCTTTATTTCCTTTTAATGAACTGGATCAAAGACAACACCCACCGGAACGTTTTCGGAACGACGACCTATTGTTGATTCCCGCCTTGGGCCATTTCGCCCCTGGCCTCGTCGATCGCGGCCACAACCGGATAAATGGATTCCTTCAGCCTTTCGCCGTCCTCGATCGCCTTGTGAACCACCAGCGTGATAGCTTCAACGCCCTTGGGCGTAAGATCGGTAGAGAGGTAAGTCCTAATCTCCTCTAGATCCGACATGTAGGACTTGAAGGAACCCTTCACCCCCACGCTAGCTTCGGATATTTTCACGAAAGATCCGCTCAAATCCTCGCGGCGCTGTTCGCTGAGAGCCTGAATTTGCGGGTTGACGTAGGCGTTCCCCTGCTTCCGCCACTCTTCAAAATATTCCTTCTGTTGAGTCCTCATCTTGTCCGAGTGGGCAAACAACCTTTTTTCAGCCTCTTTTGTTTTTTTGACGTTGACCGAATATTTTCCCAACGCCTTTTTTTCATCCACCGGGTTCCTATCCACGAGAACTTCCAAGGACGCGTTAGTGTCGCTGACCTGGACGATGGCTTGTTGGTAATCATCTTCCACAGCCCTCATCGTGGTGCCCGTATTACTGGATCTCTGCATACCGGTCGTGACGCAGCCCGAAAGAAAAAGGCCCGATCCGAGGATCATGGCGCCGAAAAAAATAGTCTTCTGGAATCCCAACTTCATGTTAATTCTCCTTTGATGAACAGCCAAAATCGAACTGACGATTAGGACAGGAGTTAAAGCAACTATCATGCCCTGGATGGGTTTCGTTGTTTTAAGGCGGGCGTTGACTTTAAAAAATTTCGAAAAGATCAAAACGATTCGGCCTCAATCATTTTGATCGCTTCGCGGCTATCAGGAAGGGGTTCATTTCGCCAAAAAAGGTTGCGCCGAATTATCCGAGTTAATGGATAACCATTAATTTCGCCGCTTTCCTTACGGAGACCCCACTCACGGGATCCACACCGTCCAAAACCGCCAAATAGATTCCTGAAGCCAATATCTGACCATTCCGGTTAGTTAAATCCCAGGAAGCTGCCCCTTCCAAAATCGGAATAATTTGAATTAATTCACCGGAAACAGCGAAGATTTTGAGACTGCTCTGCTCATTCGCCGATGCCGCTCCAAAGGAAGCAAAAAAGTGAATGATTTCACCCGAATGAACCAGGTTAGGCATCGCGATCAGTGAAACCGTTTGGTTGCGGTAAGTTATTTGGAAAGGCGTAGAAGTGATCGTCAACGTTGGTGAACTTGTCGGTGTAGAAGTGATCACACTTGTCGAAGTGGTTGTCGGCATCTCTGTCCGAGTATCAGTCGCGGAAAAGGTACTCGTAGGAGTGGTTGTGATCGAAAAGGTGTCCGTCGGAGTGTTGGTTAACGTCAGTGTATCCGCCGGTGTGCCTGTGGCCGTGTTGGTGAAAGTCAAAGTGTCCGTTGATGTATTAATCGGAGTGATAGTAAAGGTCCACATATCTGTCGGCGTATCAGTTGGTGTTTTTGTAGGGGTATTCGTATAGGTCAAGGTGTCCGCTGGCGTATCGGTGGGCGTGTTCGTGAAAGTCAAAGTGTCTGTCAGAGTATCGGTGAAGGTCAGCGTGTCGGTAGGCGTGTTAGTCGGAGTGTTCGTAAAGGTCAGAGTATCCGTTGGAGTATTGGTCGGCGT
>CAZHFP010000212.1:0-3405 GCA_964531065.1 uncultured bacterium | reverse complement strand
GCCTCGACGACTTCTTTGCCCTTCATCCGCTTTTCCAGCCACTCGATATTGTCCCGCAGGTCCGTTAGTTCATCACCTACCGGTTGATGGGCCAGCGCCAGGGTAAACCACTTGTAGGACTCGATGAAATCCTTAGGACCCCCTTCGCCCAGCGAATAGAGGATGGCCAAATTCGTTTCGGCCTCGGGATCGTCTTGCTCGGCGGCTAACTTAAACCAGCCGAAAGCTTTCTCAAAATCTTTTTTGACTCCCAATCCTCCGCCGTAGATCAGCCCCAGGTTTTCCTGGGCGGAGGCCAAGCCCTGGGCCGCGGCTTTCTCAAACCACTGGAGGGCCTTCGCGTCGTTTTGCTTCACGCTCTTGCCCTTGAGATATAAAAATCCCAAGTTGTTCTGGGCGGGGGCGTCGCCTTTTTTAGCTCCCTTTTCCAGCCACTTGACCGCTTGGCCGTAGTCCTGCGGGATGCCCAATCCTTTTTCGTACATCAGCCCCAACACGCCCATGGCCTGGGCGTCGCCCTTTTGGGCGGCGATCCGGCAGGACTCAAAATTCTTTTGATCATTTTTTTCCTGCGGGGAGAGGTCGTTATCGTCCTTAAACAACCCCGCTGAAAAGGAGGGGATAACGGAGAAGCAAAGAACAATCAGGGTCAGCCCGAAATACTTTTTCATGAGTTTCCTGAAATACTAAAAGATTTGAAGCTCGAGTAAAAATCAACGACAAAGGCATTTGAACCACCAAGGTCACAAAGTTCACCAAGAAAGACAAAGAATGAAGACGATTTTGTTGATGTCCGGAAATCTTGTCTTTAGACGTCCTTGGTGACCTTGGTGGTGAAATAGGTTTTGATTAGGTTTTATTAATAATCGTGCTGGGAGTCCTGGGCGGCTTTTTTTCGGCGGTGGTGGATGATTTCGTCCAGTCCGTGCTTGATGATTTCCCGCCAGTGGCCCGAGACGGATTTGGTGCTTTGGTGGTAGCAGAAAGCGAGAATGAGCAGGATTCCTCCGACGATCGCCCAGCTGCCCAAACTCCAGCCGGTGTAGCGGGCCAAGATGGGCGCGATAATGACCGATACCAGGTTGACTACCTTGATCATGGGGTTCAGGGCGGGCCCGGCGGTGTCCTTCAAGGGGTCACCCACGGTGTCGCCGACCACGCTGGCTTTATGCCGCTCGGATCCCTTGCCCAGGTTGTGTTTGGGATCGGTTGGTTCGTCTTCGATGGATTTTTTCGCGTTATCCCAGGCGCCGCCCGCGTTGGACATAAAGACCGCTAGTAGTTGTCCGGACAAAATGGCTCCGGCCATGAATCCTCCCAAGGCTTCCGTCTGCAAAAGAATGCCGACCAATATGGGGGCGAGGACCACCAACAGAGCCATACTCAGAAGTTCCCTTTGGGCGGCCAGGGTGCAGAGATGAACCACTTGGTAGTAATCGGGTTTTATCTTTCCGCTCAAGGCCCCGGCCTTGAACTGGCGGCGGACCTCATTGACGATCATAGAAGCCGCCCGTCCCACAGCCTTCAAGGCGAATGAAGAAAAAAGCCATGGCAGGAGCCCACCGATGAGCATGCCTACCAAAACCTTGGGGATGGAAACCCGGATGCCGACGGTGATGAGCTGGTCGGCTAGAGGAACGTTTAATAATTTCTGAACCTCGCTGACGTTCACGATATAGGAACCAAAGAGGGAAACCGCCGCCACGACGGCCGAACCGATGGCGACGCCCTTGGTGATGGCCTTGGTGGTGTTGCCGGCCGCGTCCAGGTCGTTCATGATCTTTCGGGCTGAAAGGGTCACCTTGTCCTTGCGGTCGTGCCAGGCCATTTCCCCGATGCCGTTGGCGTTGTCCGAAATGGGACCAAAAGAATCCATGGCCAGGTTGTCACCGGTCAAGGTCATCATGCCGATGCCGGTCAGGGCCACGCCGTAAAGGGTGTAAATCAGACTGTCCGCGGGGGACAGGCCCGGCATGGTGCCGAAGATGGTATAGGAAGCCACAAGGATGATGGCGATGACCAAAAGCGCCCAGGCGCTGGACTCAAACCCCACGGACAATCCAGTAATGATGACGGTAGCCGGTCCCGTCCGGGTGGATTCTTTAATGTCGTTGACCGGATGCTTGGCCACGTCGGTGAAATAGCGGGTCAGGTAAAAAAGAATGACGACCAGGATGACGCCCAGGGTGGTGGAGCAAAAGGGCCGCCACCAGCCGCCTGAAAAGTCGCCCATGTAATTGGCCGCCACGAGCCCCGAAAGAATCACACAGCTTAAGGCCGAGACCAGGAATCCCTTGATGATAGGAACGAGCGCGTTGCCCTTCTCACTGCCGTTGGCCCGCACCATGTAGCCGCCAAAGAGGGAAGAGAGAACCCCGATGGCCATGACCATCAGGGGATAGAGCACCCATTCCATGTGATGGGTGATTTGGTATAAAGCGATGCCCAGCATCAGGGCAGAGATGATTGTAACGCCGTAGGATTCGAAAATATCCGCGGCCATTCCGGCGCAGTCGCCCACGTTGTCGCCCACCAGGTCCGCGATGACGGCCGGGTTGCGGGGGTCATCCTCGGGGATGCCGGCTTCCACTTTTCCCACCAGGTCCGCGCCCACATCGGCTGCTTTGGTATAGATGCCGCCGCCTACCCTCATGAAAAGAGCCACCAGAGTTCCGCCGAAACCAAAACCGAGCAAGGCATCAGGGGCGGCGATGCCGAGCACCATGAAAACGATGGTCCCGCCCAAAAGCCCCAACCCTACGGTCAACATTCCCGTCACGGCTCCGGCCCGGTGGGCCACGTGAAAGGCTTCCGGAAATCCGACGCGGGAAGCCTGGGTGACCCGGACATTGGCCTTAACCGCCATGCGCATTCCGATTTGTCCCACGGCGAGGGAGAAACAGGCGCCCATGAGGAAGGCGAGAGCCCGGGCGAATCCAATGTAAAGGGAAACGGTTTCAGGGGGCAGGCCGGGAAATCGCGCGATCGCTTCCTCCGACGGGGGGACGACGTCCACGGAATAAAAGAGCGCCACGGAAAGGATAGCCATAAAGGGGAGGATGCTGATGAGTTGGCGCTTCAAGTAAGCCTTGGCGCCCTCGCGGATGGCGAACCAGATTTCCTGCATGGCCTTATCGCCGACGGGTTCTTTTAAGACAAGATGGCGCAGGTAAAAGGCGTAGGCCACCGCCGCGACGGAAATAAAAAAAATAACCCACAAAGCGCCCTGCTCGAAGGAAGAGAATCCCTGCATCATGGTGAAGGCCTTTCGGTGAAGTTGGTTGCGGTATTTTAGGATAATTGAATGGAGTCTTGGTATTTTTATTTTAGTTGTCATTGCGAGGAACGATCTTTGTGACGAAGCAACCCCAGTTCATGGGTTGTGTTCGTTTAAGGAAGACGTCC
>CAZHFP010000211.1:0-3407 GCA_964531065.1 uncultured bacterium | reverse complement strand
GAACAGCCTTCACGCCCCCCTGCCTCAAACCCTCCACTACGTTTTTCCCCGACATTAGAGAAATCTTCCGTTCCGGGCTCCAGCCCCCCATTAGTACGCCTACTCTCATCGTGTACTCCGGTATTCGGTAATTTTCACACTCATCCTCAACTTCACCGCGCCCAACTCGTCGTCCGCTCTCCGTCCTCTGTCCTCCGCAAAACCCTAAAGCTGACGACGAACGACGGACGACGAACGACGATCGTCCATGTTCCAGAACACATCCTTTATTTCATCCCAATTCCAATCGCCGAGCGGCAGAATCTCCGGCTCGAGGCGGATCTGGTATTCTCCGTAAACCTTCTTTTGAATCTCCCTCATCACCGCCACCACGTCATGGGCCGAAGCCTTACCCTCGTTGATAATAAAGTTCGCGTGAATCTCGCTCACTCTAGCCCCGCCAATCTTGAATCCTTTTAAACCCACCGATTCGGTCAGCCTTCCCGCGAAATTTCCTTCCGGGTTCTTGAACACGCTCCCGGCGTTTTTTTCCGTTTTAGGCTGTTTTCCCCGGCGGACCTTGAAATACTCCTTCACTTTCTTTTCAATATCGGCTTTGGGCTCCTTCTTCAGTTTTAACAGGGCTTCTACCAATACATTTCCGCTCATCTTCAGTGACGAATGCCGGTAGCCGTAACTGTACTCACTTTTCTTGAGCGGCTTCACCTCGCCCTTGGGCGTCACGATGGTCAAAGACTCAACCGTCGGCCCGATCCAGGCCTTCTTGGCTCCCGCGTTTCCCGCCACGGCTCCCCCGATGTTTCCGGGAATCCCCGCGAAAAACTCAACTCCCCCCAGGTTGGCTTCCCGGGATTTGTTCAACACTTTCACCAATGGGGTGGCGGCCTTGACCCGGACCAAGTCGCCTTCGATTTGAATCCCCTGAAACCCCCGGCCCAGCCGGATCACCACCCCCCGAAATCCTTCGTCGGCGAATAAAACATTGCTTCCGCCGCCCAGCACCAGATAAGGAACTTGGCCCTGGGTCAGATACTGTAAAAGCTTAGAAAGATCCTCCACACTTTGAGGCTCGACAAAGGCCGAGGCCTTACCGCCCAAGTGATAAGTGGTGTAGGGCGCGACCGCATGGTTCAGCTCCACCTTTCCCTTCACCAGGTTTTTAAGCTCCCGAAAATCCACTGTCTGCCTTTCCAATGTCAGCCTTTCAAACCCCAACTTTTTCACCACCAAGGTCACCAAGACCACCAAGAAAGAATAATTTTTTCAAATTCACTTTTCGCCTTCTTGTTGCCCTTGGTGACCTGGGTGGTGAAATTTCATTTTTAGCCTTTATGCTTTTGGACAAGATCGTTCCCCAGCTTCCAGACATCGCCCGCGCCCATGGTGACGAGCACATGTTTTTCAGTCATGGTTTTCTTCAAATATTCCAGCAAAGCCGTCTTATCCGCCTCGTAGCGGACGTTAGGATGGTTGTTTTCCCGGATGGCCTCCACCAGCGTCATACCGGACACGCCGGGGATGGGTTTTTCACGGGAAGGATAGATAGCGGCGATAATGACCTCGTCCGCGTCCCCGAAAGACTTTCCAAACTTGTCCCGGAGCAGCTGAGTACGGGAAAAGAGATGAGGCTGGAACACCACCACGAGCTTCTTAGAGCCGGCAAAGTTCTTAGCTGCCCGGAGGGTTTCCGAGACCGCCGTGGGATGGTGGGCGTAATCGTCAATGACCGAGGCGCCCTTAAAAGAACCCTTCATCTCAAACCGGCGCTGGGCCCCGTGAAAACGGGCCAACCCCGACGCGAGAGACTTGAAGGAAATTTTGAGTTCCAGACCCACGGAGATGGCAGCCAGCGCATTTTGGATATTGAACCGGCCGGGCACATTGAGCTTCACCATTCCCAGTCTTTTGCCTTTATAAGAAACCTCGAAAACCGACCCGGACTTTTCCAGTTTGATCTTCCCCGCCGACAGGTGGGCGTCTTTGGTCAAACCATAGGTCATGACCCGGCGTTTAATTTGGGGAACAATCATGCGTACCTGAGGATCATCCGCCCCCAGAATCACGCATCCATAAAAAGGAACTTTGTTAGCGAAAGTCACGAAAACATCCCGCACCTTGTCGATAGAGCCGTAATAATCCAGGTGGTCGTCGTCGATATTGGTGACGATGGCGATCATGGGCGACAGGAGCAGGAATTCCCCGAAGGCTTCGCAAGCTTCCGCCACCAAATAGGTGCTTTTTCCCAGCTTGGCATTGGACTTGAACAGGTCCACCTTCCCGCCGATGACCAGGGTGGGATCCAGCTTGGCCTCGGTCATGACCAATCCGATCATGGAAGTGGTGGTCGTTTTGCCGTGGGTGCCCGAAACCGCGATGCCGTATTTGAGGCGCATCAGCTCGGCCAGCATCTCGGTACGGGGAATGACCGGTATCGAGCGCTTGGAGGCCTCGACGATTTCCGGATTGTCCATGGGCACGGCGGCGGAATATACCACCACATCCGAACCCACCACGTTGGAGGACTTGTGGCCAAAGTGAATTTTGGCACCCCTCTGAGTCAGACCCTCCGTCACGTCCGTCGGCTTCAGGTCAGATCCGGTGACCTCATAGTGAAGGCTTAAGAGCACCGCCGCGATACCGCTCATACCGGCTCCGCCGATACCGATGAAGTGAACCCGACGCACTTTGCCGAGAGGGGTGTTAAAATATTTACCGCTTTTTGCCGCCATTTTTCTTCCCGTCCCTAATTACTAATTGCTTTTAGCCATGGCTAAAAGTTCTTCAACAATGTCCTTCGCCGCGTTAGGCTTGGCCAGTTTCCCGGCCGCGGCCCCCATGGCCTTCAATCTTTCCCCGTCGTTCAACAGGGTGATCAGGGCCTGGCTCAGTTTTTCTTCTTCCAGTTCCTTTTCTAAAATCACGACTGCCGATCCAGCCGCTTCCAGCGCTCTCGCGTTCTTCTCCTGATGTCCGGAAGCGTGGGGATAAGGAATAAGAAGGGACGGTAATTGGCGGCTTAGTATTTCCGCGCAGGTCATGGCCCCGGCCCTCGCTACAACTAGATCCGCCGCGGCGTATGCTTCGTGAATATTGCTGATAAAGGGCCTCAAAACCACCTTCAGCGGACATTTCTCCAGTTGATCGACCAGCTTGCGGTAATCGTTCCAGCCCGTCATCATGATGACCTGCACCGCCTGATCCCCCTGGCCCAGAAATTGGATCACGTCGGCCATATATTGATTCAGGGCGTGGGCTCCCTGGCTTCCACCCAGCATCAAAAGGGTTGTGGTGTCCTGGTTCAAACCGAAACTCGCCCGCGCTTTTTCTTTTTCCGCCGTCACAATCTCTTCCCTGACCGGAATTCCCGTCCATCGGACTCTCCTTTTCGAAAAGCGTTTCATGGTTTC
>CAZHFP010000210.1:0-3433 GCA_964531065.1 uncultured bacterium | reverse complement strand
GGCAATATGTGGACAGCGCGGTGAAGTGGTTGACGGATAGGCACATCGACATCCGCGGGCACAACATGGTTTGGGGCACCTGGCGGTATCTTCCGGCCAGCGTAAAAGCTCTTTCCGGCGATAAACCGGCGTTGGAAGCGACCATTGAGAAGCGCATCGCCGATGTGGGCGGAGCTATGGCGGGGAAGGTGGTGGATTGGGACGTGGTCAACGAGTCCGTTCCTGAACACGATCTGACGGATATTTTCGGAAAAAAACAGATGGTGACCTGGTATCAATTGGCCCACAAGGCCGACCCCCACGCGAGACTTTTCCTCAATGACTATCCGAGCCCCGACACGACTGGACATTTAGATGGCTTTGACAAGGACATCCAAATGCTCATCGATGGAGGCGCTCCTTTGGGAGGCATCGGCCTCCAAGGCCACGTGGGCAGTTCGCCCTGGTCCATCCCAGCTTTTCTCCAAGAAATGGACCGTTTAGGGGCCCATCAACTTCCCATCGAAATTACGGAGTACGACACCGATATCCGGGATGACCAGTTGGACGCGCAATTTTTCAAGGATTTTTTGACAGCGGTTTTCAGCCATCCCTCCACTACCGCTTTTTTGATGTGGGGTTTCTGGGACGGGGCCCATTGGCACCACAAAGCGCCTCTCTTCAACCAGGATTGGACCGAGAAGCCATCGGGTAAAGTTTACGAAGACCTAGTGTTCCACGATTGGTGGACCAACGCGGACGGTGCCACGGACGCCGCGGGTTCCTATCAGACGAGGGGCTTCTTGGGAGATTACGAAGTGACGGTTAAGTCCGGATCCAAAACCGCCGTCGTTTCCGCCAAGCTGGGCCTAGACGGATTAAAACTTCCGGTCGTTTTGAAATAAGGCATTTTCACCACAGAGTTTTAAAGACTGGGATAAGTACTCGAAATTTGAACCTAATCTTTACTCTGTTAACTCTGCGTAACTCTGTGGTTCAGATCGGTTTTTTTGTTAGAATCCGGGAAAGGACAAAACATGACCGACAACAAATCCTACCTGGAAAAAAGAGTCCATTCCCGTATACCGGTCAAGATCCCCGTTCAGTACCGGTTGGTGCAGGATCCTAAGGAATTGGAAAATTTGAAGGGACAAACCGCCTTGGCCAAGGATGTGAGCCTGGATGGGATGTTTATCAAGACCGCTGAAGCCGCCAAGGTGGGAGACGTCATCCGCTTGGATATCTCGGTTCCCGAGAAATCAAAACAACTCTTCGCTTTCGCCGAGGTTGTTTGGGTGAACGAAACGGGGGCAGGTTTAAGGCTCATGTTGATGGCATCGGAAGATAAGGAAGATTTAAAAAGCTATTTGGGCCGCGCCGTTTCAGAATAAATAAAATTTAAACCACAGAGTTCAGCTGATCCGGGGAACAAACCTGATGGAGAAGGGTCCTCCAATAGACCACTTCGCTTTTTTTGGTGTTGATAAGTTCGCTGCCGGTAGGAGTCGACTCATGGCGGGCCTGCGCTCCTTCCAGGGCGGCTAAGGCGCTTTGGGCCTGATGAAGGCGGCCCGAAAGGAAGGCGATCCGCTTGTCGAATTCAGCCTGGATCGCTTCATTTTTGATGGCCGTTTGTTCGGCGGCTTTGGTGAGGTTGTTTTCCGCCGTTACCATATGGTCGATGAAGTTTTCCAAAGTCGTGACGGCATCTTGGGGAGCCGAATGGTTCTGATCGGGCTGGTTAAAGATACCGTTATCAATTCGATTGATCGCGTCCATGGCTTAAATCCTTTCGCTTTACTTAACGGCAGAAACCTTAAAAACTTTACCCCCTGGGTTTTTCCAAGGATTAAGGGTTAAACTGGGGGCGGTTTTTGCTCCATCATTGGGTGAAAAGGATTGGATATGAAAAACGTCGAACTGAAAGTGGAAGGTAATATCCTGACCATTAAAGTGGATTTGTCCAAGGAGTTCGGCCCATCTTCGTCCGGCAAAACAACGATTGTCGCCTCCACCGAAGGGAACCAGTCCCTTCCGGACCGGGATGAAAAGATTGGTTTGAACGTCTACAAGAAGAAGTGAAATTACCATTGAGGCGTCTTATGGGCTCGACCGAAAAAATAACCCTGCTCATGGTTTTCATCGGGCTGGCCGCGGGCTGCGCCAATCCCTACCACGAAAACTATTTTTCAACCCTTGAGAAACGGAACCGGGATGAACTGTCGAGGATTTTGCCTGCCTCGGCGCCGCCCAAGCTCTTGACCTCCACGGACATGAAAGCCGATTCCTTAAAAATGCGTGAGAATGGGTATCTGCTCGTGGGACGGGCGAAATTCAGGAGTTCCCCCGTTGACGAGACCCAAGCTTTGGATCAGGCCCAGAAGATCGGCGCCGAGGTGGTGTTGGTGAACCATCAATACGTCAATAGCGCGACTGAAAGCGTGCCCATTGAGCAATGGATTCCCGGCAGGGAAGTGGACCATAACGAGACGACGGTGGTTCAGGACGGTTCCGCCACGCCGACCGTTATCCAAAAACAATCTTCCACGGTGGTTCAGGGGGAATTCCGGACAACATACGTTGAGCAAAACATGGACTACTACGATTATGCCGCGACCTTTTGGGCTAAAGCCAAGCCCTCACTCTTCGGGGTTTTGGTCAAGGAGTTGGACGACAAAACCAAGGCGATGATTGGTTCCAACAAGGGAGTCTTGGTGCGGGTGGTGGTTAAAGATTCGCCCGCCTTTATGGCGGACGTTTTGAGGGATGACGTGATCCTGTCTCTTGGCGCGGATATGGTTATTAATCCTGACCAGTTCTTTGACCTGATCAAAAATCACCAGGGCCGGGAAGTTCCCGTGGGAATTTACCGGGCGGGGAACAACATGACGTTGAACGTGACGATTGGTAAAGAATAATTTCCTGCGATTGGATTTAAATTAAAAAGAAAGCGGTGATTATGAAACTTTTGGAAAAATACAGCGCGGAAACTTACAGCCTCTTGAGGATCGTTTCGGGATTCATGCTCTCCTTCCACGGGGCGCAAAAACTCCTGGGCCTTTTCGCTGATCCCTCCCATCCGATTCCCGTTGGGTCCCAGATTTGGATCGGCGGCATCATTGAATTGGCGGGCGGACTGTTGATCCTGGTGGGTTTTCAAACCCGCTGGGCGGCATTTCTCGCCAGCGGCATGATGGCGGTAGCTTATTTCCAATTCCATTGGAAATTCCAATTCGATTCCAATTTCTTTCCCATCGTGAACCATGGGGAACTGGCTGTTCTCTATTGTTTCGTTTTCTTTTTTATCGCCTCCAAAGGCGGCGGCAAATGGTCGGTCGATAAATAGGTATTTTGTTTGTTCCCTCGCCCCTCTTGTCGGGCGTAGCTTCAGCGAAGTCCGATGCGGGAGAGGGTAGGGTGAGGGGTGCTTCTTCGTTGGGTTGATTTTGTAGGG
>CAZHFP010000209.1:0-3434 GCA_964531065.1 uncultured bacterium | reverse complement strand
CCTCCGTGGTTGAAATTTTCGCTTGATTGATGATATTGGTCCCGCTCACGGCGCCGTTGGGAACTTGGACTTCCACCCAAAGGGTTCCGTTTTTTTGGTAGGCCGGGGTGGATCCGGCGTTGGCGTTTCCTAGGTTCCAAGTGACCACACAGGGGCAGACAGCTCCGACGGCGACGCCCGTATAGCCAGGGGCGGCGCCCAGGAAGGTCACCCCCGCGGGCAGCGAATCCGTGACGGCGATCGCGTTGGTATTGGTCGCGTTGTAATCAATCCAATACAGAATCGGATCACCCGGATTGGCTACTCCTTCGGCCCTTTTTTGAATGGTCGCGTTCGCGGGGGGAATACAGCTGATAATGTTGGCGTAAAAATTTTGAGCTGGTGTATAGCCAACGTAGTTGTCGGTATAACCCAGGTGAATTCGGTAAGTGGTCCCGAATTTCATACCCACGGTGGGAGTGGTCAGGGTGAAGGTCACGTGTTTGCAGGTATTGGTTCCGTTAACCACCGCGGACGGCGGATTGGTCGCGATGCCTGAGCCTGGAGTCCCAGTGGAGTTGGGGGGATTAATGGGTCCGCCGCTGTCCAACATGAGCCAGGTTCCCGCGTTGATAACACTGCCATTGCCGAAGTTGGTCGGGGGAGAAGTGAGTATGGTTGTATCTTCCATGACAACAATCACGTCGCCTGGCGGCGCGTAAAATTGATTGTCGTTGCAAATGTCAAAAGACACTTGAACCGTATCGCCGGGGCAGAAATTCGCGGGGGTCACGCTAAAATTCTGAATGGTACGGACATCGGCGAGGGCCGGGCCGGCGGAAAAAGACAATAGGAAAAAAAGGAACCCGGGTAAGGCTCCAAGTTTTTTAATGGATTTTTGGGCGGCGAACGCGATATTCAATTTTCAGTCCATTGATCGATAAAGTGACCAGCTAGCTCACGCATTAAACTGCATTTTCCCTGCCATATCTAACGGCAAATATCGTAAAAATCCGAGGTTTTATCATTAAAATATCCAATTTGTTTCGACTTTTATCCTTCCCCTAACCCCATCGCAAGGCGGATGTCAGATTTTCCAAGATTTATGAGCAAAACACACAGTTTCACCCTTTGACCTTGTTAAAATCTTGTCGGTTTAAAGAGACAAACAGCTAAGATTTATTCCATGAAAAAAACAACTTTTAGCGGTCTACCTCCACGGCCCTGGCCCCTTTTTTCCATAGGCCTCATCGCTTTATGGGTAGGCTATGGCCGCCTAATCCTTCACCCCGGCCTACATACAGCCTGCCCTGAAAACGACACCTGGAATCTTCCCGTCCGCTGGTCCATTTTATCCAGCCTGCGCGGCGGTCATCTGCCCCTCTGGAACCCCTTGTCGGCTTTTGGAATCCCCTGGCTTGCTACCTGGCAGACAGAAGTTTTCTATCCCGGTACCCAATTTTTTAAATGGTTTGGATTGGCTTTCTGGAATTACTCTGGAATTTTCCACCTGCTCATTTTCTCCTGGGGCATTTTTCATTTTTTAAGAAATCTCAAGGTTAGCCCTTTTTGGGCTTTTTTCAGCTCTTCCATCGGACTATTAAATGCCTGCGCTTATAATCACCTCGGCAGCAATTCCTCAATGGACACCATGGCCTGGATGCCCTGGCTCTTCGTCGCGACACAAGGCATGCTGGGTCAAAAAAAATTCAGTGGGCTTTCTTTTTCCCTTTTTCTGGTCCTTCAAATATTCGCGGGCTACCCCCAAATTATCATTTACACCCTCTCCGGCTGTTTCGCTTACGCCCTCTTCGCCGGAGGATTCCCTGCTCTCGGCGCCATGGGCCTTTCCCTTTCCGGTGCCCTCCTGCTTTCCGCCTGCCAATGGCTTCCTTCCATCGAGTATTTTTTCTTCAACTGCGTCCGCCTCCCCGCCGTTCAAGACAATCCCCATTTTTTCCTGCCTTTGGAAAACTTAAAAACTTTTTTCGACGTCAACGCCCTCGCCCGCAATGGAAAACCGGATTACGTGGTCAATCCGACCTTCTTTTACTTTAATTTTTATTCCGGTCTGCTTCCATTGGCATCCTTAGCCCTTGGTCTTTTCCGTTGGAGCCGGTTGAAAAGAAACTCTCGATTTTTCCTAGCTGGTTTTTTTGTCCTCGTCCTTTGGGCGCTGGGATTCTTCGGAGAAATCTTTCAACTGGCGGGCCTCCCCTGGCCTGGATTTTTGGAACCGGCGAAAGACTGGGTCCTGATCAATGTTTTCGAACTGCTGGCCTTAGGGTTGCTGCTGGAGGATTTGTTCCCCAAGCCTGGTAAATGGAAATGGGGGGTTTTAGCCGCGCTTTTCCTCAACCTACTGATTCCTATTTGGAACCATCCGCTGGAAAGAAATCTGGAGCCCCCGAGCGTTCTATTGGAAGCCGAGGCCCAAAAAATAACTGGGCATTTGGGATCGGGCCGAGTGCTGATTATTCCCAACGCCCAGACCCGCGCCGGCCTCTATACTCCCCTGCCGGACAATGAGCAAACGCCCCTGTTCAAGCGCTTTGTTCCCAATTCAAATTATTTCGCCTCCCTGCCCTTGGCCACTTTTTATGGATCCACCCAACCATCCTGGGGCGCTTTGAACGCCGGCTTTTATTTTCAGTACGTCTTTCCCGAAACCAGCGGAGCCTTGATGGATCTTTTAGGCGTGGATCTTCTTTACCTGCCTCAGGACCATCTTCCGACCCATTACCGCGAAATTCAAACCGACGGGACCTGGACCCTCTGGAAAAACCCGGGCTCCATGGGTTCCCATTTCTTTTTTTCCGGAAACCCCGAAATTGCCGACCGCAAAAGTATTTTTGCGGCCTTCGCCTCCGGAAGAGCTCATGCCCTTCAAAATCTTTTTCTGGACCCTTTCCCCGTTTCCCGCCCTTCCTTTCAAAACCAAGCGTCTCCAGCCGCTCAGGAATTTAAGATTCCCGCCCATTTGAAAGACGGATTTTTGGTGGTAACTCAAAACGCCATGCCGGGCTGGAGGGCTTGGGTGGATGGGCGTCCCTCTGACATTTTCCTGGCCGATGGGATTTTTCAAGGAATCCCGGTAAAAGCGGAGGCTCAATCGGCGGTTTTATCTTATGAGCCTGCCAGTTTCCGTTTGGGATTATTCCTGAGTTTGATCGGCGTCATGGGCCTTGGAATTCTGCTGGGAATTCAAAATTTCTTAGTGCTTAAAGGGGAATTTCGATCATTTCCCCAGCCACCCTCTTCACTTCCTGCGAGGTAATCTTCGTTAAACATTCCTGATAGGTATGTTTCGCGGCGCCTTCAGCCCGGGGAAAGGGACAAACATTTAAATCGCAAGGCCCGCAATCCAAAAAGTGTTGAAGATAGCGGTGCCGAATATCCTTGGGCTTGGTCCAGCTCATGCCCCAATGGGGGCCGCAAAGCGTGAGGCTTTTGGT
>CAZHFP010000208.1:0-3451 GCA_964531065.1 uncultured bacterium | reverse complement strand
TGCCCGGTCAAGACCCGGGAAATTTCCCGGCGCAGGCCGTAGCTCAGGCGGTGGGCCCGGGACGGAGCGCGGTAATTTTCCAAATACTTTTGCAGGCCCGTGATATCCACGACCCCATGCTCATGGTTGACCACGGCGGAGGAATCGCCCTGTGGATGGGCGAACACCACCACACCCTGGATCCAGATCTGCGAGCATTCCTGCGCCCAGCGGGGGCCCAGGTTTTTTTCCAAGTGGCTGCGCAGGTGATAGATCTGCGTGGCGACCTGTTTCAAGGGGTTGTAAAAGGTCCGCTTGTAGCGGGAGCGGGTTTTACGCGCCCTCTTATGAAGGGTCCATTCCCGGTCCAAGGGTTCTCCGGCGATGCGGCCCCTCAGGTACTTGGTCTCGATGACGAACATGACGTTGTTCGTAATGAGCAAGTGGTCAAGCTCCCTAGCGCGGTCGCCCGACTCAAACTGCACCGAGTGGATCACCCGGGCGTCCATGGGAAGACTGTCGAGCAGCTTGGCGACCAACGCCTCGCCCTCAGCGCCTTCTCCCACAATACGGCCACGGTGGCGGAAAATCTTGAAGGCCCAATAGCAGCCCCCGAAAATAATCAGTATCAGTATCCATTTGGACCAATGGTCAAAATGGAGGAACACCGCGATGCCGACCGCCAACAAACTAATCGTAATCCATTTCCAACGAGTCACCCACCGCATGGCCCTCGGGGGTTGAAGCTTTTGTAACGTGGCGACCATTTTTTTACGCCTTTCCCAGCGACAACTCGCGCACCTCCACAACCTCTTCCTGAAATTCGCTAATAAATTGAGGATATTTTCGAATAAGGGACGACAGGGTTGTGCTTTCCAAGTATCGCTGAATCAAATCTAAATAATCTTGCAGCTTCGCGGCCACGCTGGGCCGCGAGAGCGCCGGACATTTAGTGTCCGCGCCCAAATAAACTTTCCGGTGATCGGAACTTTCCATGATCACCGCCGGGTACATCGAACAATCCAGGGGACGCGCCTCGTAAGTCCGGCACGTATGATCCTCAGGATTGAAAAACGAACAGGCGAATCCGTGGCCGCAGGCCGCGAGCTCCGCCTTGGAGGCGGCCCCGGAGGCCTTCTCCCTAAACGAACCTATCGCTGAAAGTGCCTCTGTCTGGCTCCGCTCCTCGGGAAAAAAGAAGGGGGACAAGCCCGCCTGCTTTTCGGGGAAACGGCAGCAAACCGGGCACTCCAAACAAATCTCACTGGGGATGAGTTGAGCCAGCTGGGGTTTCATGAAATCCTTAAAGGTTGTAAATCCCGACGCCGATGGCCGCCAAGCCCCCGATGATTAAAATCGGAGCCAAGGTCATGGACCCCGTGGCCAAGAACATATAGCCCGCCACCAAAACGCCGACGCCCACTCCGAGCGTGGCCTTGCCTTCTTTGGTCATCTTGGGTTCAACGGTTTGAACTTTAGCGGTCTTGTCCGCCATGGGGTTTCCTCCGGCTTTGGGTTGTTCGCCGGTTATTGTACCAGAGCCTTTCCGAGTTTAATAACTCTATAGGAAGGAACCGGCAAAATATTGGGTTTGGAAGGACTAAAGCTTTGTTTTACGGCGGACCTAAGAAAACCAGGGGGTTTTAAGTATTCCCGGCTTTGGGAAGGGGTATATATAGTTAAGTCCCTTTTTAAAAGCCGTGATTCAGTTTAGTGTCATTGCGAGGAGCGTCTACCATTGGTGTTAGCGACGAAGCAACCTCAGTTATTGGGTATTTAATAGGCCTTTCGAAGTTGATGAGTCGGAGTCCGTCGCAAAGCGAACACAACCCATGAACTGAGGTTGCTTCGTCACAAAGTTCGTTCCTCGCAATGACAAACTACGGCAAAAGCCGGAAAATGGACTTAACTATATAAAATAAACTCCTTAAAGGGGGAAGGTGACTTTCTAAGGCGTAAGGATTTTCAAGCCGCCCAGATAGGGCTGAAGGGCCTCGGGAACCGTGACCGATCCGTCGGCGTTTTGATAGTTTTCTAAAATCGCCAGCCAAGTGCGGCCCACGGCCAACCCTGAGCCGTTTAAGGTATGGACCAGTTCGGGTTTGGATCCGCCTTCGCGCTTGAACTTGATGCCGCCGCGCCGGGCTTGGAAATCGGTGCAGTTGGAACAGCTGGAAATTTCCCGGTAGCTGTTCTGGCTCGGGAGCCAAACTTCCAAATCATAGGTCTTCACGGAGCTGAAACTTTTATCACCCGTGGCCAGGGCCACGACGCGGTAGGGGAGTCCTAATTTTTTCAAAATATCCTCAGCGTCGCCGGTGAGGGCTTCCAGCGCTTCCATGCTTTTTTCCGGCTCCACGAACTGGAACATTTCCACCTTGTTGAACTGGTGAAGGCGGATGAGGCCCTTGGTGTCCTTGCCGTAGCTTCCCGCTTCCCGGCGGTAGCAGGGCGTGAAGGCAACATATTTTTTGGGCAGGGAGCCGGGGGGCAAAATGTCCCCGCGGTGCAGGTTGGCCAGGGAAACCTCGGCGGTGGGGATTAAATAGAGGCTGTCTTTTTCAATGGCGAAGGCCTGCTCGATAAATTTGGGGAACTGGCCGGACATTTCCATGGACTCGTAATTGACCAGGTGGGGCACCACGATTTCCTGATAGCCTTTTTTCCCCTGCTCTTCGAGCATGAAATTAACCAGCGCCCGCTCGAGCTTGGCCCCCCAGCCCCACAGGCTGAAAAACCTGGCGCCGGAAACCTTGGCGGCCTTTTCAAAATCCAAGATGCCCAGGGCGGTTCCTAGTTCCTCGTGGGGTTTGGGCTTGAAGTCGAATTTTTTAGGCTCGCCCACTTTTCGGATTTCTTGGTTGGCTTCTTCGCCGCCGACGGGCACGCTCTCGTGGGGCAGGTTGCAGATCTGAAGCTCGATTTCGCGGAAATCTTTCTCAACCGCCGTGATCTCGGCGTCCATTTCCTTGATTTCGCCTGAAAGCTCGGAAAGCTTGCCCCGGTACTCGGTGATGTCCTTGCCTTCTTTTTTCATCCGGCCCATTTCCTCGGAGGCCTGGTTCAGGCGGGCCTTGCGTTTGTCCACGGAAATGGTCAAGTCCCGCCGGCGGCGTTCCAGGTCCAGGTAAAGGGACAGGTCTACCTTGGACTTGCAGTTTTCCAAAGCCTTTCGAACATCGGATTCGTGTTCACGGACATATTTGGGATCGAGCATATTTTCCTGTCAGTCATTTCACCACCAAGGTCACCAAGGGCACCAAGAAAGGAGAAACCGAATTTTTTTAGGGACTGATTATATTCTTTGAGTTTTAAAAACCCAAAGCCTAAGTTTGAGCATCTGGTTAAAAGGTTTAATCCCCAGGGCTTCATTTTAAAGCTTTCTTGGTGCCCTTGGTGACCTTGGTGGTTAAACCCTTCTTTTGATGAAAAGGCGATTTTAGAGGCTGTCAGATATCTTTAAAAGGAATAT
>CAZHFP010000207.1:0-3471 GCA_964531065.1 uncultured bacterium | reverse complement strand
CGGTCATTCGAAAGGGCCCTTTCAAGGATGATTGGGATTCCCTCCGCCACCACGAAACTCCCGATTGGTATCAGAATGCGAAGTTCGGCATCTTCATCCACTGGGGCCTCTATTCGGTTCCGGGCTACGCCAACGAGTGGTATTCGCGGAACATGTATCAGCAAGGCGACGATGCCTTCAAACACCATGTGGCCACCTACGGACCCCAGTCCAAGTTTGGCTACAAGGATTTTATCCCGCTCTTCAAGGCCGAAAATTTTGACGCAAACCATTGGGCGGAGGTCTTTAAAGAATCCGGAGCCCAATATGTGGTGCCGGTGGCTGAACATCATGACGGCTTTGCTATGTATGATTCCGATCTTTCCCGTTGGACCGCCGTCAAGAAGGGTCCGAAGAGGGACGTGATCGGCGAATTATCCAAAGCGGTGCGCCAAGCGGGATTGGTCTTTGGAACCTCCTCCCACCGCGCGGAGCATTGGTGGTTCATGAGCGGCGGCATGAAATTCGACTCGGACATGAAGGATCCCAAAACATTTGATTTCTACGGCCCCGCGGAAGCGGACTATAGCGATCCCAGCGTGGAATACGCCCGCAATTGGCTGGCCCGTTCTTGCGAGTTGGTGGACAAGTACAAGCCCCAAGTGATTTATTTTGATTGGTGGGTCGGGGAAACCAAGGTCTTCGCGCCCTATTTGAAAAAATTCGCGGCCTATTATTACAACCAAGCCGCTAAGCGGGGCCAGCAAGTGGTCCTGAATACCAAGGACAAGGCTTTTGTTACCGGTACGGCGGTTCAGGATGTGGAAAAGGGAAAACTTCCCGGCATCAATCCCGCCGCCTGGCAAACCGATACTTCCATCAGCTGGCGGTCGTGGGCTTACTTAAAAGATGACCAGCTGAAGGACGCCGGTTATTTGATCCGGACTTTGATTGACGCCGTCAGTAAAAATGGGAATCTTTTGCTGGATATCGGCCCCAAGCCCGATGGAACCATTCCGGAAGAACAGGAAAAAATACTTCTTCAAATCGGGGATTGGCTCAAGGTGAACGGCGAGGCTATTTACGGCACTAGGCCTTGGATCGCTTATGGTGAAGGGCCTACCCAGGACGCTGGGGGTAAAAACAGCGAAACCGATGTGAAATACCAAGAAGGGGATGTGCGGTACACCCGCAAGGGCCATGCTCTTTATATTCTTTCGATGGTCGCGCCCTCCCAGGCTTTCAAAGTTTCTTTACTGGGGAAAAAGTCGGCACCGGGCCTTTCGGTCATCGGCGCCGCCCTTTTGGGTTCGGACGAGAAGGTGAAGTGGGAAAGATCAGAAGAGGGGTTGATTCTTTCTCCTCTCGCGAAAAAGAACATTTATCCTGTGGTTTATAAAGTGGATTTGGACGGGGTTCTTTTGGGCGGTTTGAAGACCGAGGTGACATCCTCAGGTTTCAAGGTTCAGGCGGTTCTTCAGAATTATGGGAGTGTCGCGGCAGTCCAAGACGTAGGCTTGATCGTGGAAGGCAAAAAAAAGACATCGCGATCGGTGACAGTAGCGGCCCAATCCTCGCAAGCTTTTGAGTTGCCTTATGAAACCTCCCAAGCGGGACTTTACAAGCTTTCCCTCTCAGCTCCTGGCCTTGGTTCGTCCTCGGGCCTGGCCGTTCTGCCGGCGATGGACTTGTCCGGCGAATGGCTTTTCAAAGAAGGGGATAACGCCTCCTGGTCCAAGCCCGAATTAGAGGATTCCTCTTGGCAGAAGGTCCAACTTCCGGCCCATTGGGAAGACCATTCCAACTACACCGCTGATAATGTTTACGGTTGGTACCGAAAGAAAATTTTTATTCCCGCTGAATGGAAAGGCCGCGCCCTTTTCCTGCCCTTGGGAAAAATTGACGATTGTGATTTGTCTTTTCTCAACGGGAAGAAAATCGGCCAAACGGGAGAATTCCCGCCTAATTTTAAGGGTTTCTGGGACAAGCCTCGAAAATATGAGGTTCCGGAAAATCTGATCCGTTTCGGGAAAGAGAACGTCATCGCGATCAAGGTGTTTGACGCCTATGGCGGCGGCGGCCTCTATGACGGTCCGCTGGGACCGATAGAAGTTAAATAAGTAGAAAGGTGAAAAAGTATGAAAAGTGTAAAAGTGATCATTCTGTCGCTGATGAGTTTGTGTTGGTTGACCGGCTGTGGGAATAAGCAATCCAAATTTCCCATCAAGATCGGCTTGTCCATGGACACCCTCCGGGGCGACCGCTGGGCCAAGGACCGGGACCTCTTTACGGCCAAGTGCAACGAGCTGGGAGTCGGGGTTTTGGTGCAATCGGCCAATTCCGATGACGCCCTGCAAATCACCCAATCCGAGAATCTCTTATCCCAAGGGATCAAAGCGCTGGTGGTGGTTCCGCATAATGACAAAAGCTGCGCCACGATCGTGGAATCGGCCCATAAAGCCGGAGTTCCCGTAATGGCCTACGACCGCTTAATCGCCAACTGCGATCTGGATCTTTACGTTTCTTTTGACAGCGTAAGGGTTGGGGAAATGATGGCGGAGGCTTTGACCAAGCTAAAACCTAAAGGTAATTATGTTTTGATGGGAGGCGGTCCCACCGACCATAACGCTATTTTAGTGAGGGAAGGGCACGAGAAGGGCTTGGCGCCTTTTATCAAGCGGGGCGATATCAAGATCGTGGGAAACCAATGGTCGAATGAATGGCTGGCGGTGAACGCCCTCAAGAACATGGAAAACATCCTGACGCAAAACAACAATAAGGTGGACGCGGTGTTGGATTCTTACGACGGAACGGCGGGGGGAACGATCCAAGCGTTGGCCGAGCAAAAACTCGCCGGAAAAGTTTTGGTTTCGGGACAGGACGCGGAAATTGCCGCCTGCCAGCGTATCGTGGCCGGCACCCAAACCATGACCGTTTATAAACCCATCCGCTTTTTGGCGGCGAAGGCGGCGGAGTTGGCGGTGAAGCTGGCGAAAAAAGAGCCTATTACGGAAGCAACCGTTCTGGTAGATAACGGCAAAATTAAGGTGCCCAGTGTGTTACTGGATCCGATACCCGTGGATAAGAATAACCTGGTTTCCACGGTTATCGCCGACGGCTTTCAAAAGATGGAGGACGTTTACAAAGATGTTCCGAAAGATCAATGGCCAAAGTAACAGTCGTTTTTGATTTGAACTCGTTGGGGCGGGTCTTAGACCCGCCCTTTTTGGTTAAGGGTTTGCCATCGGTTTTTTGAATTTTCGGTGTTTTTCATCCACCGTCATTCGTGCTAATCTATGGCGGTTTTTACTCCCTGTTGAACCCTTAAGGAAACTCCTTGTCCAACTTTAAGCCACTCACTTCTCCTCGCCGGGTCACCTTGAGTCCTGCCGCCTGTTCTCTGGATATCGGCGACGGCAGCGAGCGCGGCGAGTACGTCAACCAAGATTACCTCCTCAAGACCTTAGGCCGCCCCCATCGGGCCGTCAGCCT
>CAZHFP010000206.1:0-3497 GCA_964531065.1 uncultured bacterium | reverse complement strand
GGTTTTCAAATTTCCGTTTACGCTGAGGATTTGGGCGGCGCCCGGGGAATGGCTTGGTCCCCCGAGGGAAGCCTCTATGTCTGCGACGAAACCGGGGGAAGGATTTTGAAGCTGATCGACTCAGGGCAAGGCGAAGCCCGGGAATCCCAGGTCGTCATTGAAGGATTGAAAAGCCCCCATAGCATGGCCTTTTATCAGGGTTATGTCTATGTAGGAGAAACCCACCGGGTTTCCCGCTTCACGTTAGGCGATCACCGCTTGTCGGAGGACGACGGCAAAACCATCGTCGATCTTCCCTCCGGCGGGGGCCACCACACCCGAACGGTTTTGTTCGGGCCCGACGGCAAACTATATGTCTCCATTGGAAGTTCCTGCAACGCCTGCGAGGAAGAGGATCCGCGCCGGGCCGCCATCTTCCGCTGCGACCCGGACGGAACGCAGTTTGAGATGGTCGCTCGGGGATTACGCAACGCGGTCGGAATGACATTTAAACCGGGAACCGGCGAGCTTTTCGCTTCCTGTAACGGGCGGGACCTGCTCGGAGATGATTTGCCCCCCGAATGCCTTTACCAAATCCAGAAGGGCAAAAATTACGGCTGGCCCTATTCCTACTCATTGAACCATAGACCCGTCCCAGACCCGGATCTCGGTTCCAAGGGCGTCCGCCAAACGGGATTTTCCCTATTTGAATACCAAGCCCACACCGCGCCCTTAGGGATTGCCTTTTACACCGGAAAGAATTTTCCATCCCAGTACAACCATGGTTTGTTTATTTGTTTTCACGGCAGTTGGAACCGAAGCATTCCGGTGGGTTACAAGGTTGTTTTTCTCCCCTTAAGCGAAAAAGGAAAGCCGGGAAAACCTGAAGATTTTTTGTGGGGATTTTTGCAGGGCGCCGAGCGGATCGGCAGGCCCGTGGAACTGTTGAACGGCCCCGCGGGCGAGCTTTTTATTTCCGACGACCATGGCGGGAGGATTTTCAAAGTCGTTTACAAGGGAACCAAGTGATTCACCACGCAGGTCACAAAATACACGAAGTTAATCAATAAAATAAAGGCTACCCAAAGATTTTACTTCGTGGCCTTAGTGGCTTCGTGGTAAAGAGTTTTCTAAACCTTCACCAATTCCCACCGCTTGAGATTTTGCACCCGATTGGCCAGCTCATCGGCCAGGTAGCGTGGGAATTTCATCTCCATCATTTTACTTTGTACCCGGTCATGCATTTCGCCGAGCGTCATTTTGGGATCGGTAAAATGTCCCGACTGGTAGCAGCGCCGGCAGTAGAGCTCCGAAAAACCGCCGTTTCTCTCTCCTCCCTTATCCGAATCCTTGCGGATCGGCGAGGCGCAGCTTTGGCAAACTGTCTTTTGGAAAATCATGGAGTGACTACGGCTGCCATCGCCGTATCCGTGCCCTCGACCGGCAATCCCGCCTTGTACCATTCCTGCACACCGCCGGCGTAATTGACGGCTTTCAAGCCCTGCTCTTCCAGGATCTTGGAGGCGAAATAGCTGTCCAAAAGCCCGAAGCGTTCGCCGTAAACAATAAAGGATTTTCCTTTGCCGTATTTTCCTTCCACTTCCTTGGAAAAGACTGATGGGTCTTCCGTCATGGGATGGCTTTCCGAACCCTTGATATGGAGCTTCTTAAAATCACTCTTGGAAAGAATGTTCAGGACAACCACCTTGTCGCTTTTCATTTTTTCAAGCACATCATCCTTATCGATTTTCATGGGGTGCTTCCTTTCGGACTTACGCGGGGAGACGAGGGGAAACTTGAGGATGGAATGACTCGTGTCGAATAGGTCACCTTCGACTATAGGCCTTATCGCCCTCCAAAAGGGATAAATCGGGGTTGGGCCGTTAAAAACTTGTCCTCTCATTCCTTCCGTTGAAATGGAAAAACCCCCCAATTCCCTTGGCCAATATCAGCCAATCCGCTTTGCGGTTACCCCCCGCCGAGGGGCCCTTGATATAACCCTTTAGAAAGCGTAAAGTTGACTTAACGCTTTAGACCCAAGGAGAGAATCATGACGAAGATTACAAAAGACAGCACCATGCAGGAAGTTTTGGATAACTATCCCAGCGCCCAGCGCGCCCTCTTCCGTAAATACCATATCGGCGGCTGCCACAGCTGCGGATACGAACCCAATGATATCCTCGGAGTTGTGGCTTCCAAGCACAACATCACCGACATGAATGAGGTCATCAGTTTTATTGAGGAAGCCGAGCAGATCGACAAACGGGTCCAAATCAACGCGAAAGACGCGGCCGAAGCCTTGAAGAGCGCCTCCAAACCCCGCCTCATTGACGTCCGCACCCCCGCCGAATGGGAGATGTCCAAAATTCCGGGAGCGGAGCTGATCACGGAAGAACTCTCTTACGAAATCATGAACCTGGCCAAAGAAACCCCGATGATTTTTTATTGCCACACGGGAGTGAGGAGCATGGACGCCGCCTCTTATTTCGCGGGCCACGGCTTCAGCAACGTCAAGTCCCTGACCGGGGGCATCGACGGATGGTCCCAATCCATTGACCCCTCCATTCCCCGTTACGAGGCCGTCCGCGACCCCAACACGGGACGGGGAGTTTTACGCCCCCTGCGCTCGGTGGTTTCCCAAGCCGAAGGATGCGTCACGAAATAACCAGCAAGAGCCTCACTTGAAGTTAATCGAAAGGATGTCGGACGACCATGGAAATTAAAACGGAAGATATTGGGAAAATCGTGGAGCTGCCGGCCCGCAAAGAATGGGGCCCCGGCATCATCTGCAAAACGGACATCCGTTTCGTCTATATTCTTTTTGACACTGAAGACAGCACACCTAAAAAATTCTTTCTCTCGGACAATCCTTTGATGATGGCCGCTAACCAGGATCATCCGGCTCTCGTTAAACGCGGCCGCGTGAAGAACCGCAAGATCAAAGCCACCCCGAAGCCCAAAGTCGTCGAGTCCCAAGCCTAAAATCCGATTTAAAGACTATCTTTGAAGGACTCCGAGACTCGGGGTCCTTTTTTATTTTGGCGTCATTTCATTGGGTAAAAATTTCCCACTGCCACCTTCTGGTCCACCCCATTCGTCTTCCCCTGATTAATTTCCCTTTAAAAAGCCCCTCTGTTTTGGAACGGATGTTGCCTTAAGTAACCTATTCAATTCCATAGGAGGCGGCATGATTTCGAATCAAGGTTTTTTCAAGACTCTGATCCTGGTGGCGGGAGCCTTCATGGGCTTAAGCCAAACGGCCTGCTCCTCGCGGGCCACGACCATGCCCGTCGCGGCCTCCACGCCGGCGCCCCAAAGCCCCCAGCCCACCGCCACTCCCGTTTCCACCGTGGTCATTCCCGACAGCCACCTGGCGGACCTGATTCGGATTGAGTTGGACATGAATTCAACGGACCCCATCACTCCCGCGGCCATGGCCGCCGTGACGGAGTTAAATATTTGGGGAGAGGGAATCACGAACTTGACAGGTCTTCAAAATTGCTTGAATTTGCAATACT
>CAZHFP010000205.1:0-3522 GCA_964531065.1 uncultured bacterium | reverse complement strand
TGAAGTCGGATGTGGAGATGTGCGGCACGGACCAGAAATTTAACTGCCTGGTGGGGCGCGCCCTGCAGGAAGAAGAAGGACAAAAGCCCGAAGTGATCCTCGCCATGCCGATCCTCGAAGGCCTGGACGGGGTCAAGAAGATGTCCAAGAGCCTGGGGAATTACGTGGGTGTCACCGAGGCGGCCAATGAGATGTTCGCGAAGTTGATGAGTATTTCCGATGAGCTGATGTGGAAATATTACGAGCTGTTGTCCGATTTGCCGGCGCCGGACTGGCAGGATCGAAAAAAGAAAGTCGCGTCGGGGGATTTCCACCCCAAGACCGCGAAACAAGAACTGGCGAGGGAAATTACCGAACGTTTCCATGACGCGGCCAAGGCCAAAGAAGCTTGGGATTATTTCGAGAACCGGCACAACTTGGACCAGTCGGTGGATTACAAAAAAGTAAAGGTGGCGCCGGGCGCCCATAAGGCCGCGGATTTCATGCTCCTAGTGGGTATCTGCAAAACCAAAAGCGATGCCAAGCGCCTGATTGACCAGGGAGCGGTGGAATGGGTGAATGGAAAACAAGAAAAGCGGAAAATAACATCGTTTAACGAACTCGTGGAAATCGCCGACAATGAGGCTGGGCTGATCCGTTCCGGTAAAATATTCCTGAAAATTGTCACAAGTTAAACGGATTTTTCGGCTTTCTTTCCCAAACTAACTTGAATTTTTGTGGCCTTCCTCCCGCCAACTACGTTATAATTTCATCCAACAAAGGTTCGCTTTCTTGTGACGGTCCGCAAGAAAGCGGCCTTTTGTTGTTTTAGGACATAATTAATCGCCTAAAAAGCGTTATTTTTCCGCGTGGGTTCACTTCACGCCATCGACCGGCCCCCGGAAAAACGACACGATTTAAAAAATTTACATGATTTAGGAACGGTTTTAAAAAATGAGCGGTCATAGCAAATGGTCGAAGGTCAAACGATATAAAGGCGCGCTGGACCAGAAGCGGGGCCAGGTTTTTTCCCGCCTCTCGAAGGAAATCCAGATGGCCGCCAAGAGCGGCGGCGATCCCGATACCAATATGAAGCTTCGCACCCTTTTACTGAAGGCCCGGGAAGCCAGCATGCCGGCCGATACCATCAAACGGGCCATTAATAAGGGGACCGGCGCGGAGGCTTCCGCGGCGTTGGAAGAATTTCTTTATGAAGGCTACGGCCCTTCAGGCGTGGCGCTTTTGGTGGAAGTGGTCACGGAAAGCCGCAACCGGACCGCCGCGGATATCCGGTCTATCTTCTCGAAGCATGGCGGCAACATGGCGGAGTCAGGCTCGGTGGCCTTTCTCTTCGATAAAACAGGGTTGATCAGTATCAAAAAAACCGCCATCGGCGAGGATGAGCTGATGGGATTGGTCTTGGACGCGGGAGCCGAGGATTTAAAGACGGATAAGCCGGACACCTACGATGTGATGACTTCTCCCGAGGCTTTTGACAAGGTGAAGAAGGTTCTGGAGGATAAAAAAATTCCCATGGACAGCGCCGAAGTCACCATGATCCCCAAAACGACAGTGCACTTGGATGAGAAAAAGGCCGGCTCGGTTCTGGGCCTTTATGACGCTTTGGATGAGTATGAAGACGTTCAAAACGTTTACGCCAATTTCGAGATCAGCGATGAAATCATGGCAAAGCTTGAAAAGTAAAAATTTCTCCCCGGCTGGGAGAAAGGTTGTCTTGGGGGTGGACCCGGGGCTGGCCCGGATGGGGTATGGGGTGGTTTTCCTTGAGGGGAACCGGATGACGGCGGGGGAATATGGAACCCTGACGAGCGAGGCCCATATGCCCTTGGAGCAAAGGCTGGTGGTTCTTTTTAAGCAGTTGGAAAAGATTTTGAAGAAAACGAAACCGGACGTGGTGGCGGTGGAGGAATTGTTTTTCTCCCGCAACGTGAAGACAGCCATCGCGGTGGGGCAGGCCCGGGGAGCGGCGTTATTGGCCTGCGGGCTGGCGGGGGTGGCGGTTTACGAGTACCGCCCCGTGGAAATTAAGCAGGCGGTGGCCGGAAGCGGCGCCGCAGATAAAGAGCAGGTCCAGAAGATGGTGAAGCTGCTGTTGGGGCTGTCCGAAATCCCCAAACCCGATGACACGGCCGATGCCTTGGCGATCGCCATTACGCACGCGCAATGTTCGGGAACAAATCTATCGGAAGCCGTTAAAAGGCTCTCGCGAGGTTCGATTGAATCAAGGTTTTTGAAACGATAGGAGACTTATGTCCATGAAATGCAAGAATTGCCGCAACAAACTTTTCGAGAGCGCCCGGTACTGCCCAGAGTGCGGCTACCCGGCGGACGAAAAGTTCAACGTCACCACCGAGGATTTCCTGAAGGATACGGTGAACAAGGGGAAGACGGAAAAACTCAGCCCTGACAGCAGCCAGCACCTGACCTTGATGGAACATCAGGGCCACGAGTATCTATGGGACGAGGAAAACCTGGGGGTTTGGGTGGACAAGAGCGTTCTGGAAGCCATTGACCGGGAAGCGGCCCAAGTGGTTTTCGAGAATCTGGTCGAGGAAGACCAAAAATATTTCAACCAAGCTAAGGAGCACATCAAACTCAAGGCCTCCGGCATGAAGAGCCCGGTCACCGACAACGAGCTGGATGAGCACCATTACAAGGCCCTGGTCATTGATGAGGATTTCGAGAGCAAGGGCATTTGGCTGGACCAGAGCGTCATCTCGTTCTGGTACGCGGCAACCCAAAACAAGGAAGCCCCCGCTTTGACGCAGGTGGAAGAACTGCTTCATATCCTCGTTCACTTAAAATTCTTAGAAGACTAACTCAAATTAGGAATGGGGAATGCGGAATTAGGAATTGCCGGAGATTTAAAATTCCTAACTCCTAACTCCTCATTCCTAATTGATTTGAGGTGTGGATTGATCGCTTTTTTGCAGGGAGTTTTAGCGGCCAAATTCCCGGACCGGGTGGAACTGGACGTGAATGGCGTGGGATATGAGGTTTATGTCTCCCAAAAGACTCTGCAGGCGATTCCGCCGGTCGGTCACAATCTCCTGTTAAAAACCTATCAGCATGTTCGGGAAGATGTCCTCCAACTTTTTGGTTTTTTGAAGGAATCGGAAAAACAGGAATTTTTGCTGGCCCTCTCGGTTTCCGGGGTGGGCCCCAAGGCGGCCATGAATGTCTTGTCCACCCTGGCTCCCGAGGCTTTCTACCAAGCGGTGCTCCACAATGATTTAACGGCTCTGCGGTCCATCCCGGGTATCGGCCAAAAGACCGCCCAGCACTTGGTTTTAGAGTTAAAGGATAAAGTAACTAAATTGACGGGGGGCGGGGTAGTAGAGGGGGAGAGCGCCTTTAACGTTGAATCCAAGAATATCTCCGACGCGCTCCAGGCCATGATATCGCTGGGTTACACCCCGGCCGAATCCCGCCGGCTGGTGCTAAACGCGGTACAATCGTTGGGCGACAAATCAACAGTTGAAGAAATTTTGAAATCTAGTTTAAAATCTATCGCCGCGCCCT
>CAZHFP010000204.1:0-3562 GCA_964531065.1 uncultured bacterium | reverse complement strand
AGGACCGCGCGGAAAAATTCCTCGCTCCGGCGCAATTGTTTTTCGGCCTTCCGGCGCTCCAAAGCGTAGCGGATGGCGCGTTCCAACATGTCTTTGTCGATTTTATTCTTGCAAAGATAGTCCGAGGCGCCTAGCTGCATGGCCTCGATATCGACGTCGATATCCCCTTGGCCGGTGAGAAAAATAACGGGGGTAAGGAATCCCTTGCGGTTGGCTTCCCGGAGAAAGTCCAGTCCGTTCTTCCCTTCCAGCCGGTAATCCAAAAGGCAGATGTCATGGAGGCCCTGCTCCATTTTCCCCATGGCTGTTTCATAAGAGGCGACGCGTTCCAGCTCAAACTTGGCATTTTTCGACCCTGAAAGCATGACCTTGAGAATCAAATAATCATCCGTGTCGTCATCAATAACGAGAACCCGGACGGTCTTGGGAATCATTTGGGTGATTGCCCGTTGCCCGGGGGCAATTCCACTATCTCCAGCCAGTAATTTTTGAGGGATTCCATCGTCGTCACCAACCCGTCGAAATTGACGGGCTTGGTGATGAAGGAATTGGCCCCTAGGTTGTAACTGCGCAGAATGTCCTCTTCCGCGCTGGAGGTGCTTAACACCACCACGGGAATCTTCTTCAATTCCGGATCAGCCTTGACGAACAGCAGGGCCTTGCGGCCGTCCATTTTCGGCATGTTCAGGTCCAAAAGGATGAAACAGGGGCGGGGGGAAATCTGGGGATCGGAAAACCTTCCCTTCCGCTTGAGATACTCCATCAATTCCTCTCCATCCTGAAGAAATAACACGGGATTAATGACGCGGTTCTTTCGAAGAGCCTTCTCCGTCATCATTCGATCGTCCGCGTCATCGTCCACCATCAAGATAGGCCTCGCGTTCACACTGTTCTCCATTTCGCTCCCCTTTTATGATGAAATTGGCAGTTCGATCGTAAATAGACTGCCCTTTCCGGGAAATCCCTCTGCTTTGATTTCCCCTCCGTGCCGCTCCACTACTTTTTTGCAAATCGCCAATCCGATGCCCGTTCCCTCATATTGGCCCCGGCCGTGAAGCCTCTCAAAAACCCTGAATATTTGTTCCGCGTACTTATTGTCAAAGCCGATTCCGTTGTCCTCAACCTTGATCCGAACATTCCCGCCCAGGGTGGCGGCGCCGACCTTGATCACCGGCGGCAAATCCGGCTTTCGGAACTTTAAGCCATTGCCGATGAGATTCTGGAAAAGCTGCCGCATCTGGGTCGGGTCGGCCTTAAGCGTCGGCAGTGGGGAAACTTCCACCAGGCCTTTCTGTTCGCTGATCCTTGTTTCCAAATCCACTAGTACCTCCTGGACGATCTGGTTCAGGTCCACCGGCGTAAAGGGCTGGGCCTTCGTGGTCACGCGGGTCAGGGTCAATAGGTCGTTGATGAGGATCTGCATCCGCTGGGCGGCGCTTTGCATACGCTCCACGTAATCCCTGCCCGTCTCCCCGAGGGTTTCCTTGAATTCATCCTTGAGAAACTGGCCGAAGGATTGGATCTTCCTCAGCGGCTCCTGCAGGTCATGGGAGGCCACGAAAACAAAATCCTGCATCTCCCGGTTGCTGACTTCCAGGGCCTTGGTATACATTTCCCTTTCTTCTTGCCGCTTGCGGTCCGTAATATCCTCCGAAATGCCCAACAGGTATTGGGGCTTTCCTGACTTGTCGAAAATCGGAATTTTTTTGGTATGAAGGGTTCGGGGCCCCTTGTCGCGGGTGGGGAGTGTTTCCTCGGGGATGTCCAATAACTTTCCATCCTCCAAAACCTTTCGATCCTTCGAGGTGAAAAACTCGGCCTCCGCTTTGGGAAAGAAGTCGAAATCATTTTTTCCGACCAAGTCTTGCCGGGAGAATCCTAACAACTCCTCCCCAGCCTTGTTGAACATGACGAAACGAAGTTCATTAGCCTCCTTCACGAAAACCATATTCGGGAGGTTTTCCAGGACCGAGGTAATGAAATCCTGGGTGCGGGTCGCTTCCTCAAGTTTCCGGCTTTCGCTGATGTCGCGAATCACCACCAGCCCCCCCTCAATGCCGCCTTTTGGATTTCGGATGGGATTCCCGTTTACGCTGATAAAAATCCCCTCCGGATGCCCCTCATTGCGAAGGAATTGGATGACATCGTTCACATTCTCGCCCCGGACCACCCTGAAGAGGGGCAATTCTTCCTCCCGAAAAGGCGTGGTGCCATCTTCCTTAAATACACCGTATTCCCTGGTCCATTCGGAAGATTGATTCTTGGAAATTCCCCGGCCGATAATCCTTTCCGCCGCGCTGTTGAAATAGATCATCTTTCCCGACTGATCCGCCACCACGATTCCCTCGGACATGTTTTCGAGCACCGAGTCTAAAAGTTGCGCCTTTTCCCTTTTCTCCTCCTGGGTTTTGTCGAGCTGGTCTTGAACTTTCAAGCTTCGATGGATCAACATCAAAAGCGCCAGTATCAAGATCAGGGTTCCCGCCATCGAAAGGGAATAAATCCAAAGGGTTTGGCGGAAAACGCGTGTTGACTCGGCGGTCCGTTGGGCCAATAAGACGTTTTCTTCGTCGGCGAAGTCCATGGCAATTTGCCGGATCCGGTCCGCCAAACGATTTAAATCGCGGGTCCAGCTTGACGGCCCGGTTCTGATCCCCTTTCCCCTTTTCAAGGCTTGAAGGGATCGATCGTAAATCGCGTCCTGGGCGAGGGCCAAGCCCTGAATCTCGTCCAGTCTTTTTTGTTGGTTGGGATTATCCAAGGTCAAGGCTTTGACGATATCCAATTGGACCTGGCGTTGGCCGCGAAAACGCTCAAAATCCGAAAGATAATTTTGATCCCCGGTGATGATATAGGATTGGTAACGGTTGAGGACGAACCGGAAAAGGGATCGGACATCCTCAACTTCAATGATGATTTTTTGTGTGTGGACGACCCATTGGTTGTCGGCGGACCATCGTTGAAGGTTGCCGTAGGTTACAACCGCATCCGACAATAAAACGAGCAGGACGGTGCTGAACAGAAGGAATATATATTTACGGGGGGCCATGCAAAATCCTTTCGGATTCGTTTCAGGCTCCGGGGCACCGTGGAGAAACGAGGGGGAAAATCGGTTAGAATTGGAACGACGTATTTTAGCATTCACCGGGGAACGGTATGGTTTTTTTTCTTCCCAATAAGCCCTCACCCTCGGCGGAAGTCATAAATAGTGCGGTTTTTCAACCCCCGAAAAGATAAGTGTGTAAATTTTACTCAATGGTTAACGAATCAGAAATAAACGGAACGTTTCCAAAAGGTGACTGGATAATAAGGCCGATCCCTAGACGGTCTCCCTCCCATTTCTTACCTTGGTCAAAATAGTTGAAAGAGGAGAAAATATGGAAACGCCAGCCATCCGTAAAGTCGTTCAAATGATCAAAGGCATGGACACTTCCGACGGGGCGGGGGTGAAATTAAAAAGAATCCTGGGAAGCCCAGAGCTCAACCAGTTGGATCCCTTTTTGCTGCTGGACGAGTTCAAGAACGACAACCCGGACGATTATGCCGCCGGGTTTCCCGACCA
>CAZHFP010000203.1:0-3572 GCA_964531065.1 uncultured bacterium | reverse complement strand
GCGACCAGAGAAAAAGGAAGACCCACGTAGACCGCGGCTGTCCAGCGGGAGCAGCGCAGGCTCTTTTCAACACCGAAAATCTGAAAAACAAAAACCGCCAAAGCGAGCCATTTGCCCAATCCGAAACCAACCCCGATGGCCACCAGACCGGCGGCCGAATAGGCGGACACCCGCCGCAATGGCCCCAATGGCAGGCTTTCGCCCAGCAGATAACCGCAGAGTTTCATAAAAGAAGCCCAAAGAAAAACCCACCCGGTCATGAAGAAGGGCATCCCGATCAGCATTAAAACCGTCACCAGCGCGACCATGCCTAAAGAACCCCCGGACCAGGCTTCGGAAAGCCCCAATTCCAAGGCCACCAAAAAACTCGTCAGGACCGCGAATTGGAACGCGTCCTTTTCGCCGGAAGGGCCGAAGTTCCTCTCGAAAAAATCAGCCGGGCCGCTCCATATGCTTCTCAAGTTTTCTAAATATTCTTTCACCATAGAGGGATAGAGTTTAACACATCCTTTTGGAGGGAATGGCCAACAAAAAAACCCGAAAGGCGCTTTGCCCCGGGGATTTTTGTTATGCCGGAAATTGTGAGCTGTCAGCTGTAAACGGAAAGCCATTCGAGAGCCTCATGGCCTGAGTCAAATCGAAGGGCTGGTTTTCTACTCTTCCAATCGATCAACCGCTTCTTCCCAAGCCTCATCCATGGTGGCTACTTCGCTCTCATTGACGACTTCCAACAGGGCCTTCTTTAGTTTGGGCGCCAAACTAACGTCCATGTCATTCTCCTTGAGAACTTCCTTAACATCTTCCATTGTTAAGGTTTCCAAGACCTCTTCCGCCTGGGCCTGGAACAATCTTTTCCGTTCCAAAGTTTCGACCGAATCATCTTTTTCGTCATCGTCATCGTCATCCACGTCATCGTCGTCATCTTCCTCTTCCTCAGCCGAGTCTAAATCAATAGTGTCATCATCGTCATCGTCTTCGTCGTCGTCATCCTCATCCGACTTAACGGGCTTATCATCCACTTCATCATCATCCATTTCATCCTCGTTGCGCTTGCGGGGCAAGGGGCTCCTCCTAGGGATAAATTTAACTAATGAATACTTCCACTTTATTTATCTGTCAAGGACTCAATCAGCCGAAATAAATGGCTTTCAAATGTGGCGGCGGAGATTTTCCCATAAATTCCGATCCACCAATTCCACTCCTGAAAACCTCGCCAAGGCCTGGGCTTCCCGCGAAAAATCGGCGGTTACCATCAATATCCCCCGGCGGCAAAATTCAGCGGTCATCACATGGGTCAATTCACTCACCAATTCGGCCGACACCCGATCCTCGGCTGGAAACTGCCTAGCCATCACGGCGAATTTCCCCCCTGTCACCGGATGAGGAAATTCCGCCACTGCTACGACCGCTCCCCCGGGAACCCGGCGGCTTTTCTCGACCCTGAACCCCATGCTTTTGAGGAATAAATCCACTTCCTTCTCAAAACTCATCAGAGGCATCCGGCTCAAGTCGGTGACGACTCCCTTTTCATCCACCACACGGACGGTCCACCGGCCGTCATAGGATTGTCCTTCCAGACCCTCGGAAAGTTTCACCCCATCCACCAAATCCACCGCTAATTTGCGGGTGATATTCTTGGCCTCCTCCGTGAAACGGCCGGTAATGATAAAAATTCCCCTTTTGAAAGATTCTTCCCGGGCCTGTTCGTCTAACGCCCTTACCAAATCGGCATGAACCGGGGCCGTTTCAGGATATTGGCGGGCGGCAATGATGAAATTCCCTCCCACCACCGGATGTTGAAAGTCCGCTTGAATCTGAATCGCTCCCCCGGGGAGATTTTTGACGCCCTGGACATCAAAGCTCATTTTCGAGAGAAACTGGAGGATGAGTTGCAAAAACTTCGCCAACGGCATGGCGTAAAGTTCTTTACCCTTGAGCGTCTCCTGTTTTATTTCACTGTCGGCGAACTTGGGTTTCTCCCATCCGTCGTCCACTTTCGCCTTTTTGTCTTCGTAGCGAACATTGATGCGGGGGGCGTTCTCTTTAATCCGTTCAATAATACGCGCGTTCTTGCTTTCTTCCTCGGGGAAGGGCACCGCTTCCATGCCGTCGTTGTAGCGGACATCAAAAGAATTGATGGTTTTAAAAGGCGAAAGCTTGGTCCGATCCAAAAGATTGAAGGTGTCTCTTTCCGCCTTCACGCTCAAAACCACACCGTCATAATACTTGGCCGAACGGCTGATAAAATTCATCATGGCGTCCACGATGACAACCGGAATAACTTCCGAGATTCCAAAGGCGGTTTCGAGGACCAGCAGGGTATCGGCGAAAAGGGTTTCTCTGAAAAGCTGGTAATTCTTATCCACTTCCCCGCCAAACTCCGTATTAAACCGTTGGACTTGAAAGCGTATCCGGGGAATACTGTCCACCACGTGAACTGTTTTAACCTCAAGCCTCGGGTTTTTCTCCGCCAGTTTGAAACGAAAAACCTCTTCAAAATTTCCCATGGCGCCTTTATGGATATGCTGGTGTTTTTCATGGACCCGATGCCGGTCGTTTCTGTCCTTTCGCTCGGCTTCCGTCTTTTTTTCCGCCCTTTTGGCCAATAGTTGAAAAAATAATCCTAAAAAAATCATGGTCCCCAGCAGGGAAATGATGATCCCCTGGGTCGGATTCAACTGGCAGTAATCCCAAAAAGAAGTGAAGAATGTTTTAACGAGCCCGATCACAAAACCGTTAAAAATCAAAATTAAAAAGAATACAATCATCCCTGCGGCGACGGCGGCGCCCGTTTCCGCCTCAAAGTCCGAATGGCCTTGTCGGACCAAGTGATCCTTAATGCGGACCACTCCCGGAATCTTCAACAGCATTTTCTTCCATTGGATCGACGGCATGGCTTCCCTTTAAACCGAATTGGCAACCTAGCTGGCTTCATGTTAAAGTTCCCCCACAGCGGAGGCAACATGGATTTTTTGAAACGGCTTGAAAATATAATGACCCGATTACGGTCCCCCCAGGGCTGCCCCTGGGACCGGCGTCAAACCCACCGGAGCCTGAAACCCTATCTTTTAGAAGAGGCCCACGAAACCCTGGAGGCCATTGACAGCGGCAACCCGGACCATTTGTGTGAGGAATTAGGGGATTTACTCCTTCAAGTGGTTTTTCACGCCCAACTCGCTAAAGAAAAAGGACGTTTTAATCTCCAAAATGTCGCCAAGACCATCGGCGACAAATTGATAAGGCGCCATCCGCACGTTTTCGGTAAGTCCAGCCGAAAAATTTCCGATATCCATCAAAAGTGGGAAGAACTTAAACGCCAGGAGAAACCCGAGCGGAAGTCAGCGCTGGATGGCCTCCCCTTATCTCTGCCGGCTCTGCTCCGTGCCCAGCGAATGCATGAAAAAATCGCGAAAGGGATCAAGCCCTCTTCCTCCGCTTCTTTAGAAAAGAATCTGGAAAGAGCTTGGAGGATTTTTCAAACTTCTATAAAAAAGAAGAAAGGAAAAACCGGCCAGGAAAAAGCGGCCGGAGAATTCCTTTTACTTTTCACCCAACTGGCCCAAACCAAAGGC
>CAZHFP010000202.1:0-3572 GCA_964531065.1 uncultured bacterium | reverse complement strand
CGATCAAAACATCCCGGCCCGCTTCCATGAAAAACTCCGCGATGCTGGTGGCCGCGTAGGGGGCGAGGTAAGCGAGGCCAGGCGGGTCATTTCCCTCCGTCACGACCACGACGGTGTAATCCATCGCGCCCTTTTCCCGCAAGGTCGCAACCGCCTTCGCGACGGCTGAGGCGCGCTGCCCGATAAAACAATAAACACAAACCACGTTCTGGTCTTTCTGGTTGATGATTGTGTCGATGGCGATTGCGGTCTTACCTGTCCGACGGTCGCCCAAGATCAATTCCCTCTGGCCCCTCCCGACTGGAATAAGTGCGTCGATGACCTTGAGCCCTGTCTGGAGTGGCACAGTCACCGGCGCGCGGTCCATGATGGGCGCGGCCGGTCGTTCGACGGGCAGGCGTCCACTGGAAATCACAGGACCACTTTCATCCAGCGGGCGTCCGAGGGGATCCATCACCCGGCCAAGCAACCCCTCCCCCACGCCCACATCCATAACCCTTCCTGTACGGCTAACTTCATCCCCCGCCCGCAAATGCCAATATTCGCCCAGCAATACGACACCGATTTCGTCCTCGTCCACATTAAACGCGATCCCAAGCACATCGCCCGGGAACTCGATTAATTCCTCAAAGCCCACTCCAGGGAGCCCCGAAACCTTGGCGATGCCGGTTCCCACACTGGTGATGATCCCAACCTCCATAGGCCTCAGTTCAGGCTTCATGCCTTCCAAGGCTTGGTTGATACCCGCAAAGGCGCTGTCAAAAACGCTTTCAAGATTTTCGGTTTTCATGGTCATGGGCTCTTTGATCCCGGCATCACTTTTCCGGTTCTGCTTCCACTTTGGCTTCCGGTACGGCCTTGGTTCCCGGTTTAGTCTCCGCCTTGGCTTCCGGCTTAGGTTCGGCCTTGGTTTCAGGTTTGGTCCCATCCTTGACTTCCACCTTAGGCTCGGCTTTGGCTTCGGGTTTAGCCTCAACCTTAGTTTCAGTATTTGATTCAGCTTTGGCTTCTGGTTTGGGCTCGTTTTGGTGGCCCCTCTTACGAATCTCACCTTCCGCCTGACTCCAGTCCTTTCCGGCAGAATCATTTTTTCGGCCATGCATCTCATAAAGTTCGTAAGCCCGCTTGGCGATGCGAGGAGTTAAATCGGATGATTCTTTGGACGCGGTTATTTCCTTCTCATTCAAAATTTCCTCAACGCCTTTTTCCATCGACGCCAGATAATCCTCGATACTCCAAGCCACCTTTTGTCCGTTCGTGGTCATTTCAATACCGTTGATTAAGTCCGGCGCAGTCTCGAATCGGACGCGAATCTCGGCCGAAAATATTTCATTGAGGGCTTTTTGGACTGAGGCGCGTTGTTCCAAGGGAAGGTCAAAAGCGCTTCGAACCATCGCTGGTTGGGAGCCCTGCTTCAGCGCTCCCGCGAGGACGGTTTTCGTCTGGCCGTCCATTGCCCTCATGCGGCGGGTGAAGATGTCCACCATCCGCTCCTCCAAGGCCACCCCGGCGAGATCGGTCAGTGTCTTTCGCGCGATGGAGAATACTTCCTTGCCCGTCCGACGTCGGATAGCTTGGTGCAGGTTATGTTCTTCCGCTTTCAAGGCTTCCTGCCTTTTAAAACTCAAATCCTCCGCAGCCCTCCGGGCCTCCTCCAGAAGCCGCTGGCGTTCCGTTTGGGCCCCGTCTTCGGCTTTTTTCATCAGCGCGGCCCGGTCACGGTCGAGGTCAGCAGTTTTGCGCTTGAACTCCTCACTTTCCTTTTGGGCCTCGGACTTCTTTTTGTCGGCCTCCGCGAGTTCGGCAGCGATATTCTTCTCCCTCTCATCGATGGCGTGGAGGATGGGCTTATATAAAAAGCGCTTCATCAGCCATACCAATAGGAGGAAATTGAGCACCTGCGCGATGACGGTAAACCAGTCGATGAGCATAGGTTTACTTTCCCGCGGCCTTGGCGATAACGTGGTTCCAGAAGGGGTTGGCGAAAATGAGAATCATCGAAACCACGAAACAATAGATGGCGGTGGACTCGATCATCGCCAGTCCCACAAACAAGGTCCGGGTAATGGTGGCTGAGGCGTCCGGCTGCTGGGCCAACGAAGTCAAAGCCGTCGCGACCGCCCTTCCTTCCGCCAGTGCGGGTCCCATCGTCCCGAAGCCAGTGGTGATACCCGCAATGACAATTGATGCCACCGCTATAATCGTTAAGCTATCCATAAATTCCTCCTTTTATTTTCTTTTTTAATTCTTCAACGGCTCAAGCCGGTTCAAGTTTTGGCTGGGCCTCCTTGGCGGCTTTGGCCTCAGTCTTCGAGTCCGCTTTTATCCCAGACTTTTCCATACCTTTGCCTTCCGGTTTAAAATCCGTTTCAAGTTTGGGTTTTCGCACCCTTGTGGCGGCCGCTATATAAACCCCCGCCAGAATGCTGAAGATATAAGCCTGAACCATGCCCGTCAGCAGGCCGAGAACCATCATGATGATAGGAAAAATGAAAGGTGTGATCGTGAGCAGGATCGCGATGATCATCGCCCCGCTCATCATGTTGCCGAACAAACGGACTGCCAGGGCAAGGGTGCGTGAAAGTTCGCTGATGATGTTAAAGGGCAGCATGATGAAGGTGGGCTTCATATAGGACTTGAGGTAATCCCCCAAACCTTGTTCCTCGATGCCAAAGAATGGTACTGCCACAAACACACACAGCGCTAGCGCGGCCGTGGTCGAAAGCGAACTGGTGGGAGGCTCGTAGCCGGGAATAACGGCACAAAGGCTGGCCGTTGCGACGAAAAGGAAAAGAGTTCCAAGAAAACCGATATATTTCTCGGGCCGACTTAATCCCACCTCTTTAATTTGTTTCTCGATACTGGTGACGACGATTTCCAGCAGGTTCTGCCATCGTGAACGGTCCGGCCCCGTTGAAAGCTTATGGGTTAGGATTTTAGAGCCGGCTGTCAGGACGAGCATGAGCCCCCACGTAAACACAATAGTGCCATTGAGTTTAAAAAATCCATTTTGCCAGAAGATCATCTCATCGGGAGTAAGGCGCATGGCCGGCCTCCTGCGACATGATGGCCGGTTTTTCCACTCCACCGCCGAGCCTTGTCACGATAAAACGTCCGATTAAAAATCCAACCAGGCACAGAAGAAGCCTTTCCCAATGGCCGCGCCCGATGAAATAAAACCCCAAAAAGGTTATGCCCATTCTCAACAACAGGCTGCCGAGGAACCAAGGAGCCGGCCGTCTGATCGAAATCCCCTTCTGAACCGTCCACCAGAGGCCGCCAAAAAATATTCCTCCGATCAAAATTCCAACCGACAAAGCAACCCCCCCTGTAAAAAAATCAGTCATTTTGATCCTCCCCCATTTCCTTGTCCTGCTGTGCCACCCAATGCCAAGCGTTCATACAGCCAATCGTGAGCCCGGCCGCCATGAGGGCCAATGTCCAGGAATGTCCACCCGGATGCCGTTGATCCAACCATAGGCCCAAAGCCGCGCCGAGCAGGGTCGGAACCACCACTGACCAACCGATGAGCCCCATCATGCCCAACCCGAACCAAACGCCCTTGGCGGGAT
>CAZHFP010000201.1:0-3582 GCA_964531065.1 uncultured bacterium | reverse complement strand
TGTTTCTTGTAGAGCTGGCTTTTGGGAGAAATCATTTCCGGTTCGATCCAAAGGCCAAACTTTAACCCTAACCCATGGATATCGTCGGAAAGACCTTTGAGACCCTTCGGCAATTTGCGCTTATCCACGAACCAATCGCCGAGGGAAGTGGTGTCGTCATCCCTCTTGCCGAACCAGCCGTCGTCCAAAACGAAAAGCTCCAGCCCCGCTTCCTTTCCGGCCTTGGCGATTTTCATAATTTTGTCGTGGTTGAAATTGAAGTAGGTGGCTTCCCAATTATTGATGAGGATGGGGCGTTGCCGGCTTTTCCAGAATCCCGAGAGGACCCTTTCCCGGATAAAACGGTGGTAATTGAGGCTTAAATTGGTAAATCCACCGGAGGAGTAGGCCATCACACATTCAGGAGTTGTAAAAGTTTCTCCGGGAGACAAATGCCACTTGAAGTTAAAGTCATTCAACCCGGCATTAACCCTGAGTCCGCCCGTGCGGAACAGCTCGGCCTCAATCAGCCAGTTGCCGCTGGTCGCCAAGGCGAAACCAAAAACTTCACCTTGGGTCTCGTCAGCCCCGCCCCGGGTGATCATCGCGAAAGGATTCATTTCATGGGAAGAAATACCCCTTCGGCTTTCAAGCCGTGTCGTTCCTTCCTGAAGGGGGCCTTCTTTCATTTTGCGTTCATGGGCCCAGCTTCCAGGAAAACGGGTCAGACGCCAGGGTCCGGGAGAAAAATCCAGGCTGGCGCTGGAACATTTCAGCAGGTTGACTGATTTTGATCCCAGGTTGCGCAGAATTGTCCGCCGAACCAGAATGTCCCGTTCAGGATAGAGAGTGTAGTAAAGCTCCAGCCGTTGTTTTTTAAATTTATCAGACAAAATGATTTGAAGCGTTTGGATTCCTTCGGTTGTGTCGGCCTGGGAAGAAGGGCCGGGGCCAAAATCTGGTTTGCCGGGAAGAACTCGGTGGGATTCGTAAAGGAACTCGCTGACGCGGGACCCGTCCGATTGTTCCACTTGGAAGGCGGGGGACCTTAAATCGTTGTGGCCAAAATCGGGAAATTCCCGGGTTTGGAATTCCCGGCTGATGTGATGCTCCGTTTCAACGGCCCGTTTTTTCCAATTGAAGATTAACTTTTGAAACGCCTGGGGGGAAAGTTCCTTGCCCCAATAAAGATGGTGAAGGTCAAGCCGCGGAGAAACGCCGATCAGATAAGTGAATTTGCCGCTGTTGAGCTTGAAAATTTTTTGATTCGGAAGGAAGGTGATCATGGGTGGTTGGATTTTATCAGTTGGAACATCTTTCTTAAATGGGCTCTTTTCCTTGATAAATCCCTGCCGGATCCCGGCTGTCCTCCTTGACGGGTTAGGGGATTACTCCCATAATATTCGGGCTGAGGCTGACATTGACGGAGGGAATAGCAATGAACCATTCGAAAGTGATCTTGATCGTTGCCGCCATGACCTTGATGGCCGCCGTCGGCTGTACCGGAAAGAAACGAATTGAGGGTGTGGAAGTTCCAACCCAACCTCCTCCTGAAGAAGTGGCCGTGGCCCAGCCCGCCGTGCCTCCTCCGCCTCCTGCCGTGCCGACTGCTGAACCGACCGTCGCTCCTCCGCCCGTCGTGGCCGAGGCTCCAACCGCCGAACCAACGCCGGAAGCGCCTCCGCCGCCCGCGGCCAATCCCTGCAATCAATATATCGTCGTGAAGGGCGACACCCTTTGGGATATCTCGGGAACGAGCGGCGCTTATCACGACAATTTCCAATGGCCCTTGATCTTCAAGGCCAACCGGGATTTGATTACCGATCCGGATTTGATCTACCCCAAACAAGAATTTTGCATCCGCCAGGATTTTACGGCGGAAGAAATCAGCAAGTCCCGCAAGGACGCCAGCGACACGCCCGTTTATGTGCCCCACACCAAGCCTCGCGAGGTCCTTCCGTTAAATTATTTCTAATCGTATTTTTGAAACGCTCAAAAATCATTCCCTTTTCTCACTCGAGAGAAAAGGGATTTTTTTTAAACCTGGGACCCGGAACCTTGTCCGTTGACCCTTTTTTCACGGAGTTGAGATGACTCAAGCGGTCAGCCGGAAAATCGAATTTGAAGACCAAAGGGAATGCCTGAGGTTATCGGGGGAGAAGGATCATACCCTCAAACTTCTTCGGGATTCTTTTTCCGTCACTTTGGTGGCCCGGGGCAATGAAATCATCCTTTCCGGCGATCCGCTGGAGGTTTCCCACGCCAGCAAGATCATTGAAAGGCTTCGAAGCCATTTGAAGCAGGACCACGAGGGCTATATGCCGGCGGGAGCGGTTCGGAGGATGATTTCCGAGGCGAAGGGCGAGAAACAGCAGGCAGAGGCTCCTCCTAGGGAAACGATTCTGCTTTCCGCGACCAAGAAACCTATCCAGGCCCGGGGAGACAACCAGCAAAAGTACGTGGACGCGATTAAGGCCAAGGATATTGTTTTTGGCGTGGGCCCGGCGGGAACGGGAAAAACCTATCTCGCCATGGCTATGGCCGTGGCGGCCCTGAGGGAAGGCCAGGTGGAGAAGCTGATCTTAACCCGTCCAGCGGTGGAGGCGGGGGAGAAGCTGGGCTTTCTTCCGGGAGATTTGCAGGAAAAAGTCGACCCTTACCTTCGCCCCCTTTACGACGCCCTCTACGACATGGTGGAGTATGAAAGACTGCAAAGGCTGTTTCACCAACGGATTGTGGAAGTGGCGCCCCTGGCCTATATGAGGGGCCGAACCCTTTCGAACGCCTTTATCATCCTGGACGAGGCGCAAAATACCAGTCCCGAGCAGATGAAAATGTTCCTGACCCGCATGGGCACGGGGTCCAAGATGGTAGTCACGGGCGATGTGACTCAAATTGACCTGCCCATGGGTAAGACATCAGGATTGATCGAGGTGCAACGCATTCTTTCCACGGTTAAGGATATCGAGTTTGTTGTGTTCAGCCCCCAGGATGTGGTCCGGCATCAGTTGGTCCAAAACATCCTGGAGGCCTACCACGATCATGATGAGGAAAAGAAAAACAAGAAATAACTTACCCCCTCACCCTACCCTCTCCCTCCGGGGGCGAGGGAATTAAAGAAGCCGTTTAAAAAAATTCCCCTCTCCCTCGAGGGGAGAGGGCAGGGTGAGTGTGATTTAAAGGTCTTTCAATTTTTTACTTTTAATTCTTTGATGAAAAAGGGTTTATGAAACTCTTGGTCCGCTGTTCGGTAAAACCCAGCCCCGTTTCCGCCGCTTGGCTCCGCCGACTGTCTTCTCTTACGGTGAAAAAAGTCAAAGGCGCTCCCTTTGAGAAACGTTCAGAACTTTCCATTGTTCTGACCGGCGATGGGGAAGTCCGAAGACTCAACCGGCTTTACCGAAAAAAAGATAAGACCACCGATGTCCTGTCTTTCCCTCTGCTTGAGGGGATGAGGCTTAAAAGCGGGAAGGCGGAAATGGTTCCGTTGGGGGATGTGGTGATCAGCCTGCCCCAAGCCCGCCGTCAGGCCCTTCAAAAGGACAGGAAATTTAAGCGGGAATTGGCCCTTTTGCTGGTCCATGGAATTCTCCACCTTTTAGG
>CAZHFP010000200.1:0-3608 GCA_964531065.1 uncultured bacterium | reverse complement strand
AGAGCTGGGATTCAGTGACCTACGGGAATGGGGTGTTTGTGGCGGTTGCTTTTGGTAGCGCGGTAGCGGCGACTTCACCCGACGGGATTACTTGGACGGAGCGCAGTCTTCCCAGTTCACAAAACTGGGGTTTTGTGACCTACGGGAATGGAGTGTTTGTGGCGGTTCCTCTTGGTAGCGCGGTGGGAGCAACTTCACTCGACGGTATTTCTTGGACCGCCTGTACCCTCCCCAGTTCACAGTCCTGGGCTTCAGTTTCCTACGGAAATGGGGTGTTTGCGGCGGTTGCTTATGGCAGCGCGGTGGCTGCGACTTCACCCGATGGGACCACTTGGACGACCCGTACTCTTCCCAGTTCACAGAACTGGAATTCAGTGACCTACGGGAATGGAGTGTTTGTGGCGGTTACTTATGGTAGCGCGGCAGCGGCGACTTCACCCGACGGGATCACATGGACGCCACGCACTCTCCCCAGTTCGCTAAACTGGGGTTCAGTGACCTACGGGAACGGAATGTTTGTAGCGGTTTCTATTAATAGCGCGGCGGCGGCGACTTCACCTGACGGGATCACATGGACGCCACGCACTCTCCCCAGTTCACAGAAATGGTATCCAGTGACCTATGGGAATGGAATGTTCGTGGTGGTTTCCAGCGGACCTAGCACTGCGGCGGCGACTTCTCCTGACGGTATCACTTGGACAGCCCGCACGCTCCCTTCCTCACAGGACTGGAACTCAGTGACCTACGGGAATGGGGTATTTGTAGCGCTTACCCTTGGTCCTGGAACCGTGGCAGCGACTTCACCTTGAGGGGTGCTTTTTTTTGTTTTACCCAATCGAACCCTGGCTCTTAGAAGCCCGCTTTTTTTCGCCTCTTTTTTGATTCCCCTCCGCAAAAGCCTTTTCTATCCAAAGAAAAGGCTTTTTGTTATTAAGGTATAATCGATGTTGCTCACGGAATATGGCTTTTGAAGCAGAGGACTTTCCGCGACGGCCTGCCATAAGTTCAACGAGTGGTGACCCGTAATGGACAAAGAAAATAGGAACTAAGATGGAACCGCTTCTTGACCACGCCGCCTTCCTCGAACGACTCCGCGCCGTCGGCATGACCCGTTACCACGACAAACACCCTTTCCACAAACACATGAACGAGGGAAAACTCACGCCCGACCAGGTTCGGGGATGGGTGGCCAATCGCTTTTATTACCAGATGAATATTCCCATCAAGGACGCGGCCATTATTTCCAACTGCCCTATCCGGGAAGTGCGCCGAATCTGGCTGCACCGCATCAGCGACCATGACGGTTTGAGAGAAGGCGAGGGGGGAATCGAGGCCTGGTTTAAATTAGCCGAGGCCTCAGGACTGACAAGAGAAGAATTGACGTCCGGTTCCCGGCTTCTCCCCAAAGCCAAGGCTGCGGTGGATTCCTATGTTCATTTCGCACGGACTAAGCCCTGGCCGATCGCGATCGCATCCTCCTTAACAGAACTCTTCGCGCCCGATTTAATGAAGGAAAGAATCCTCGCCTTTGAGAAGTACTACACTTGGGTGAAACCCTCAGGGTTGGAATATTTCCGTTCCCGCGTGCCCCAGGCGAAGGTGGATTCGGACCAGGGGTTGGAACTGACCTTTACTTACTGCAGTACCCGTGAAATGCAGGAAGAAGCGGTGAAGGCCCTCTCATTCAAATGCGGGCTTTTATGGGACCTCTTGGACGCCATGGCGGAAGCCTATGGCGGGGGTGAAAGCAAATAATGAATACCAACAAAACGGAAAGGCTTGTTAATCCCCCTCACCCTACCCTCTCCCTCCTGGAGCGAGGGATAATATAAAAATGAATAAAGATCTCGCGCCGCGTCTCGCGGACCGAACTCGCCTCCAGAAAGACCCTGCCACTGGCCAATGGGTGCTTTTATTTCCCGAGGGGCTGATGAAACTCAACCCAACAGCCGCGGCTATCCTGGCCCTTTGCGACGGGCAAAACCGACTGCCGGAAATTCTCGAAAAACTTTCCCGAAATTTTAAGACCCCTGTCGCCCTTTTGGAAAAAGACGTCCTTACGACGCTGGAAATGTTCGGCTCCAAGGGCTTGGTGGAATGGGTTGAAACATCCTCCTCTTCCGCGTCTAAAAAAAATGTAACCCAGGACGCTCCCCTTTCCACCGGTTTCGTTGATCCGCTTTCCTTCCGGCCCCTGGGGCTTTTGGCGGAGCTCACATACCGCTGTCCCCTTCATTGTCCCTATTGTTCCAATCCAGTTTGGAATGAAAATTCTCCCCAAGGTTTGGAACTGACTACTGAAAAATGGAAAGAGGTTTTAACCGAAGCGGCTGGCCTGGGGGTTTTGCACGCGCTTTTTTCCGGGGGCGAACCGCTCCAACGCCCCGATTTGGAGGAACTGGTGGCCCATGCCCATGGCCTGGGGCTCTATACCAATCTGATTACCAGCGGGCTGGGACTCACGGAAAAAAGGGCTCAAGCCTTAAAAGATGCTGGCTTGGACAGTGTGCAGTTAAGTTTCCAGGCCGAGGATGAAAAGCTCGCCGATGAAATCGCCGGCACCCAGGCCCACGCTCGGAAGTTGGAAACCGTCAAGATCGTTCACTCCCTAGGTCTACCTCTGACCATCAATGTTGTAATCCACCGCGCCAACATCGACAAAACCGAATCCCTCATCGCCCTGGCGGAAAAGTTGAGCGCCCACCGGCTGGAGCTGGCCAATACCCAATATTACGGCTGGGCCCTGAAAAACCGCGGCAAACTTCTTCCCACACGTGAACAGGTTCTCGCCTCTTCCCAGGCCGCCGAAAAGGCCAAGGTCCGCCTGAAAGGGAAAATGGAAATTCTCTATGTGATTCCTGATTACTTTTTCGACCGGCCCAAACCCTGCATGAACGGCTGGGGCCGGCGCTACATCACGGTGAACCCCTCGGGTCAGGTGCTGCCCTGCCCGACTGCCTATTCGATTCCCTCGTTGAAATTGGAAAACGTGCGGGAAAAATCATTGGGTTGGATTTGGAATGATTCAGAATCTTTCAACCAGTTCCGAGGAACAGCGTGGATGCCTGAGCCCTGTTCTTCCTGCGATTTGAAAGAAGTGGATTTCGGTGGATGCCGATGTCAGGCCGCCCTTTTGACCGGGGATCCTTCGGCCACGGACCCGGCCTGCGGTCTTTCACCCCGGCACGATTTGATCGAGAAAGCCGTGGGTGGGGTTCCAGCATCGGCAGGGGCCTGGGACTACCGCCAAAACCCAAAAACAACAGCTGTTTGAACCACCAAGGTCACCAAGCCCACAAAGTAAAACCTAAGACTTATAAAAAAATTAACCAACAGGATTTATTTTTTTCTTGGTGGGCTTGGTGACCTTGGTGGTTCAAAGAGTTTATTTTTTCCGGAAAATCAAAAACACCGCCAGAGAGCCAGCCACGCAGAAGATCCCCCCCGCCTGTAAGGCCCTGCCGGAACCGAATCGGTCCGCGGCCCAACCCATCCAAAAACTTCCTAGGGGCATTCCGCCGCCGAATAGAGTCGCCCAAAGCCCCATGACCCTGCCCCGCATCTCATTGGGCGTCTGGATCTGGAGCAAACTGTTGGTGGGAGAAAAA
>CAZHFP010000199.1:0-3618 GCA_964531065.1 uncultured bacterium | reverse complement strand
CGGGGAGCCTTCGTGGACAAGCGCAAGGCCTGTCCACTTGTTTCCCACACAACCAATTCGTTAAACGCCCACAATTCGTAACAGGACAATGCAGACGCAAATGACGACCACCCAGACTAGCACCGTTCCCGCCCCATCATCCCCCGCTTTTAAAGAGGATAAGTTAGGCGATCCTTTTTCCAGGTTTTTCAAGGTCGATTCTTCCGTCGCTTCCAAACCGCTGGGCGCGTTCGGAAAAGAACCGCCGGCCTTCAGCGTCAAAAGAGCGTCGTTGCCGGCCAATTGATTTAATTGGACAGCTTCCTGCACCGATAGCGGCGCCGGCCCGGCCATCACCTTTTCTGAAAAACCTACCAACGCGAAACAAATGACCGCTACCAAACCGATGATTTTTTTCATCGTGTCCTCCTTTTCAAAATTAAAATTTTTTGCCCGCCGCTCTCTTAACTGGAACCTTATGCGCTTGCCTTGCTTTCGATATCAACTCTAGTACGGTTTTAGAAAAATTCTCATGGGCGAAGCGTATTTATTTCACCGCTATCATTTTGATAGATTGGTTTTCAATAATTATTTTTCACTTCTGGGTTTTCACGCTTCGTTGAACTAAACTTTTGTCTCTTCTCAAATTGATCTTGCGGGACGAAAGCGGGAACCCTTGGACCTTCATTCATTTTTTCGCGGAAACACCGCGCGCGCGTTACTGCTTCTGACGATCCCTTTATTTTCATTAAGCTGCGCCACCAGCTCGGGCTTGAAGACCCTTTCCGACCAAGCCGTTCTTTTAGATCTTCCCGTGGTGCGGCAAACCGCCCCCAACCTTTGCGGGGAAGTGGCTTTGGAAATGCTGACGCGCTATTACAACGTTCCCTTGACCGCCGAACAGGAATCACGGCTCAAAAAGGAAGCGAATCAAAAAGAAGGCATCCCGGGATCAAGCCTGAAAAAAATATTGGAAGAACAGGGTTGCTTTGTAGCGGTCTTTTCCGGCACGTTGGACCGTAAGGTTTCAGGGCTTTATCGCCATTTGGATTTGAGGCGGCCTTTGATTGTGATGATCGAAGGGGAGAGCGCGGACAAGAACCATTATGTTTTGGCGGTAGGGTATGACGAGGGCACGAACGCCATGGTGCTGTTGGATCCGGTTCGGGGCGAGATTGCCATGTCATTGATCAACTTCAAGAAGGTTTGGGGAAGAGTGAAAAACTTTACGTTATTGGCCGTGCCGAAGAATCTTAAATAAGAGCCGGTCAAGTAGCCGCTACCAGAAATTCCTCCGAATGATTCGGCGGGCGAAAGCCATCTGTCCTGCCAACGAAGTAGCGCTGGGCAAGGTCAGCCGCCGAAACGTGACGGACTTTCTTAAAACCGGCTTCGCAGGCTAGTGTCAGCATCTCCTCTGGTTTGAAAAAGCTGAGGAATGGCGACCCGCTGGCCTGCGCCCCTTTCACGGCCCGCTCTAATCCTGGACGAATCTCAGGATTCGCCAACTCTATCGGCAAGAGGAACGTCATGGCGAGAGTGGATCCGGGCGCGAACGCCGCGATCTGGCGCAATGTGGCTTTGATCGCGTCCTTGGTGAGATACATGCTGACGCCGGTAGAGGCCACGACCGCGGCCCTAGCTGGCTCAAAGCCCGCGGCCGCCAGTCCCTGTCGCCAGTTTTCGCCCGCCTCAAAATTTACCGGAACGAACCTAAGCCATTCGGGAATGCCGAAGCCAAGTTCGGTTAGTCTTTGGCGCTTCCATTCCTGGGGACCTTGTTGGTCGACCTCATAGATTTTTAAACTGGAAGCAATCTCCGGCCTGCGCTGGGCGAAGGTGTCGAGGCCCGCTCCCAAGATGACATATTGGCTGACGCCGAGGCCGGCCTGTTCCACGACTAAATCCTCAATGAAACGGGCGCGCGCTACGATCGAGGCGCGGAAAACCTTTGTCCATTCCGGGTTCATGTCCGGACGATCGCGCCAGCCGTCCTCGGGAGCCGCCAGCTTGAGGCCGATCTCGTCTTCGAGTACATGAGGAGGTGGATCGATTTGGACGTGCAAGGCCCGCCACAAGGCAACCCTTACGGCCGTGGGTTCCGGTCTAACCATTTGTTTGTCAGGCATCAAATCCGCTTTCCTTATTCAACGCGGGTCCCCGCCCTAGACAACTGTTAGATTTAAAGGTCATCTAAACTTGCTTCCATTTTGCGAGTGCACAGAATCAACCCGGTAGACCAATTTAATTTACAAACCTGAAAATCTTTCAGCGCCTCTAATTTCTCAATCAATTCATCAACCAATTGTTGATGTCCTTCCGGCCAATTTGGTTGGGGAAGCATATCATCCACAATATAAAATCCGCCAGGGACCACAAGCCGAAGTGTTTCTTCAAAGGTGTTGTATTTCCCGGGCCACGAATCGGCGAAAATAAGATCGAAGGTTTGGCCGGTTAACGACTTAATAAACTCCACTCCGTCACCGATTCGAAGGGTTAATCTGGCGTCAAAGCCTAATAATTTTTGCGCGACTGAACTTAAATCCGTATTGTTATCCACCGACAATAGAGTGGATTGAGAATCCATTCCATTCAATATCCATGAGGCCGATAATCCCGTACCCGTCCCGATCTCCAAGAAGCGGCCTTTGGGTTTCGAGGCCGTTAAGGTTCGAAGCAAATTCCCCGTCAGAACATCGGACCCCATTTTAAAATCCAATGACTTTGTGGCCTCCAAAACCTCAAGGTATTGGGGTGGAAGTGAAATTTTGCTTTCTTCATTCAAGTTAAACGCCTTTTTGAGCTTGTTTCCCTTGTCCTATGGAGTTCTCCGTAGTGGACAAATATTTATATGTTTTTATATCACTTGGATGGGAATGAGGCGAAGGAATAAATTCGGCTAGATGGGATTTGTTACTTTTTGGCGGAGGATTTTTTGCCGTAAATCCAAAGAAAAATACTGAGGGCCAGCACGCCCAGTTGGAAAAGGGTCGGTTCCCAAGTGGGGTACAAACCCAGCCAATCCCAATGGAGATTGACCGGCGAAAGGGTGATGGGAAGCAGGTCCACTTCCTGGAACGAATGCACCGCCTTGCCGGTGAGGATCACGGCCAGCGCTACCATGATGATGGAAGAAACATTAAAAAGGCTTTTAACAGGGATCCGGGTGCTGAACTTTAAAAGCAGCCAGCCCAAAACTAAAATCGCGACGAAGGCGGAGAGCACGCCTAGCCCCAAGGCGTTTTTGGCTTCGGAGCCTCCTTCCATCCAGATGGCGCGCAAGAAGAGCACGGTTTCAATCGCCTCGCGGAAGGCCGCTAAGAAAGAAATAAAAGCCAATTGAATCAAGTTTTTTTCCTCGAGGGCCGATTTGATCTGAACCTGGATAAAAGCCTTCCACCGGGTGATCTCGGTTTTACTGTGAAGCCAGAAGCCTATATAGAGAAGAATGACCACGGTGAAAGCGCCCGTGATGCCTTCCATCATTTCCCGGCCAAGTCCCGAAATATTCATCAGCCAGCCCGAAAAAAACCAAGCCAGGAATCCGAGCAGAACCGCCGCCATCCATCCGCCGTGGACCCAGCGCCTGGCTTTTTTCGCGCCGGAGGCCCGGATAATCCCCAGTAACGTCACGATCAA
>CAZHFP010000198.1:0-3662 GCA_964531065.1 uncultured bacterium | reverse complement strand
ATCTTCGCGATGACTTCCTCAATCAGGTAGTCGGGGGTGGAGGCGCCGGCGGTGATGCCCACCTTGTTTTTACCCTCAAACCATTTGGGTTCCAGTTCCTGGGCTGTTTCCACGTGATAGGTGTCGTTCGGTAGGTTCATCTTGCAGGTATCGGCCAGCTTGTGGGTGTTGGAGGAGTTGCGCCCCCCGATGACGATCATCACGTCCATGAGTTTGGACAAGGAAGCCGCGGCCGATTGGCGGTCCTTGGTGGGTTTGCAGATAGTATTCACTGGAATCACTTCCGCGCAGCGGGTTTTCAAAAGTTCCACGAACATATCGAATTTTTCCATGAGCAAGGTGCTTTGGCAAACCACCCCCACGCGGGAACCTTGGGGGACCTTCTCGATGTCTTCTTCGTGGTAAATGATGATGGGATGATTCATCCGGCTGGCGATGCCTTTGACTTCCACATGCTTGGGATCGCCGATGATGACAATCTGGAGGCCTTTTGCCTGGAGCTTTTGTCCCTCATTGTAGATTTTGGTGACCAGGGGGCAGGTGGTGTCGATGATTTCCAGTTTCTTTTCTTTCATCTGGCCGATCACGTTGATATCCAGCCCGTGGGCGGTGATGACCACTCGGTTGTCCTCGATCTCTTCAAGGGAATGGACGATTTTCTTATTGAGGGAGGCCAAGCGGGCTACTTCTTGGGGATTGTGGATGAGAGACCCAAAGATAAAGGCGCGGTCCATGGTCTCGGCCTTCTGGATGGCCTTCTTCACGCCGAAACAGAACCCGGCGGCGTTGGCGATTTGAATTTCCCTTGGCATGGCAACCTCGAATAAATTTTTACCACGGAGATACGGAGAACTCGGAGAAAAACAACCCCCGGGTAAAAGCTAACAGTTAAAGAGGAATTGATTATATATAATGATGAACATTGAAAACCATCCCATGCCTAGAAGATTCCAAAATGGCCATAAAATTCATAAAGATTCTTTGGTTTTCTCCGAGTTCTCCGTATCTCCGTGGTAAAAGAGGCGTGTCTTGAGTCTTTCTCTCTTTTTAGGACCCTACCAGCCGTTCCTGGAGGCGGAGCTTGCCGCGTCGGTTCGCGCCTTTCGTGAATCCGATCCTTTTTCACCCTTGGTCCTTTTAGTCCCCAACCGTGCCCTAGTGCGTCACCTTCGGGAGGACTTGGCCCGCAAAAACGGCTCTACCTTCAATTTACGGGTCTTAACCCTTCACCAATACTTGATGGAGGTCACGGAAGAAAAATGGATCACGGATGGGTTCCGGCTCCTGCCTGAATCGCTGGTGCCATGGGTGCTCCGGGAGAATGCCCGGAAAGTCCGTCCCAAGGGCGGTCCTTTCGCCGCCGTGGATCAAACGCCGGGGTTTCATAAAACCCTCCGGGCCACCCTATCCGAGTTGCGCCAAGGCGGGTTCAAGGCCAAGGAGTTGGCTGATTCCGCCAAGGCTATCGCTAAGGACAAGACCCGCAAGCGTTTGTCCGAAAAATTAATTGAATTTTCGACCCTTTTGAACGAAAACCGGGAATGGAAAAAAAAGAACGGGTGGAAGGACCGGGAAGATCTTTATGAGGACGCGCTGGAAATGGCTCCGCCTGAGGCTTTGGTTTGGACCTATGGCTTCTATGACGCCTCGGTTCTTCAACAGAAGGTCCTCCAGCGCCTTTGTTCGGGCCGAGAATCACACTGGTTCATTCCTTATGAGGAAAACCATCCGGCGTTCGACTATGCCAAGCCATTTGTTGAGTGGGCGGGAAAGCTTGCCACAAGTAAAAAAGTGGAAAGGTTTAAAAGTGAAAAGGGAACCGCGTTAGGCAGGCTCCAGAACAACTTATTTAAACCTGAAGTCACCCCTCACCCTGGCCCTCTCCCGCAAGGGGCGAGGGAAAATAAATCTCCTTCTCCCTCGATGGATTCGACCGGGCTCACCATTCGGGGAGAAGGCCGGGATGAGGTTGACTTTGATTCTTCGGATGTGAAGATACTCCTCTGTCCCGGCGAGCCTCGGGAAATGCGGGAAGCGACTCGCGCCATCACGGAGGAAGCTCAAAGGCGTAAGACCCATCTTTCCCAATGCGGGCTTATCCTTCGCCAGTTCGAAACCTACCGCCGTATGATCACCCCGGCCTTCGAGGGGCAAAAGGTGTCTCTCGCCAAAAAACCCTCGGTCTATCTCATGGAAACGCCTGAAGCCAAGGCCTTCCTGCTCCTGCTCGAATGTTTCCAGTCGGAGTTTCCCCGCGAGACGCTGATGGACTTTCTGGGCTGTCCCAACCTCAACCCGGAAGGGTTTGGGGTGGATGAGTTCGAGTGGAATCCCCATCTTTGGGACCAGGCTTCCAAGGAAGCGGGAGTGGTGGAGGGCGAAGGGGCCTGGATGGACCGCTTGAAGGAATATGCCAAACCCCGCTCGGGAAAGGAGGCCTGGGAAGAGGAGGATTTTTCCACAGAAGATTCCCGTTCACTTTTGGATTTCCGGACTAAAGTTTTACAAATACTTTTTGACGGCCGCCACAAATTCGATAAAGAAAAAAATTGGGTGGGGAAAACCGGCGTCCTTTTCGACCTAGCCGAGAAACTTTTCGTGAAATCCGACGCGAAAGAGGAATTAAAGACCCTGCGGCGTGGCGTTGAGATATTGTCCCAGGATTCTTTTACCGTGGAAAAGGACGAACTGGAAGCCCTTCTCTCCGGCCTCATGGATGAAGTGAAGATTCCCTGGAAGGCTCCGGTAGCGGGCGGGGTCGAGGTGTCGGACCTGATGCAGGCCCGTGGCGTGCCCTTCGATGTGATGGTCCTGCCGGGCTTGGTGGAGCAGGGTTTCCCGCGGGTGCCCCGGCCCGATCCCCTGCTGTTGGACGAGGAACGGCGCGTCCTCAATGAGCGTTATCTGGGCCAGGCCAAGGTGCCCGAAAAGGCCGAGGGGCGGCTGGAAGAAAAACTTCTTTTCCTCCTGGCGGTGCGAAGTGCAAAAGAAGCCCTCATCCTTACCGCTTCCCACCTACATCCCGGATCAGGCGCCCCCCGGGTGCCCTCTAGCTATCTTTATGAAACCCTGCACGCCGTGACGGGCACCCGCCAAACCAAATGGGATGAGGATTCTCCCTATCTTCGAAAGGTCGCGGTGTCCGATTGGGTCCGCGATGGGGATGACACAAGAGTGGATGACCTGGAAGAAGTGCTGAGCCGGTTCGAGGAAGCCCGGCAGGGCAATCCCTTGCCTGCCCAAGCCTATGTGGAGGGGAAGCCCTTCTTCAACGAAGCCCGTCGGTCATTGAAAGAACGCCAGGGCAGCCGGAAGTTCACGACTTATGACGGGGTCTTCCAGGATGCCGCCGCCATCGCGAAACTGGCCCAGGACCACACCCTCAAGAATAAAACCCTCTCGGCCTCGCGGCTAGAGACTTACGCGGCCTGTCCTCTCCGTTATTTCTACCGTTATGTCCTGGGGATTAAAGTTCATCCCGAACCCGAACGGGTCTTCCAGTTGGACGCCGCCGAAAAGGGAACCCTGATGCATTCGATCTTGGAGGAAACCCTTACCCGGGGGAAAAAGGATGGTTGGTTGAAGACCCGGGACGGCGAAAAAGCGGCGGAAGTTTTGGAGGAAGAAAGCCAAAGGGCCTTCAAAAATTTCGAGAAGAACGG
>CAZHFP010000197.1:1799-3777 GCA_964531065.1 uncultured bacterium | reverse complement strand
GAATAAGTGGAAGTGGGCGTCGTGGTCCAGCTGTTCGTGGACGAAAAGGTGGATGCAACCGTGGATGTCGCCGTGGAGGTGGCTGTTGAAGTGAAGCTCGGCGTGACGGTCGAGGTCAAATCGGGGGTCGCGGTAGCTGTGGAGGTGGGGCTATTGAAACGGGTGAAGGTTCCGGTGGCGACCAAAGTATTGGTCGGGACCGGTGTAAAGGTCGGCGGGTTACTTGGGCTGGTAGGACTTGAATTACCCCCGCCGCATCCGAACGAAAAGGACATGGTCAAAAGGGACAAAGAACAAAAGAGTGTGAGATCGTTTCGAACCATGGCACCCTTTCTTTACGGTGAAAAACTTTCGTTCAATTGAGACCTTGATTATATAGAAAAAATATTAGACCTGGTCAATCTCACTTTCGACTTTTGAGGGAGCAAGCAAGAGGCCCAAGGGGTTCGGGTCCCTGTTGCCCTTTGCACCATCTTTAGTTCAGGGACAAATGGAAAATTGGACACCCGAATCATAGGTGTTGCCTGGCGTCATGGAAGAACTCCCTAAAAAATCGGGGTCAAGTACCCATTAACCATTTCGGCTTGTCCATTCCGGGTCCCCGTCGTAGACAAGGCTTGTTTTGAAAAAAAAATATAATTACCAATTCTCAACAAAACCAAGGAGGGTTTATTGGTGAGAGCCGCCAATTAATAAGTCCCAAATAAATCAATACGAGACCAGGAACAATCATTTTGATTGGACCGGTTTCGGCCTGGAGGATAGCCGCATATTTTCCCTAAGCCCCGGTTCAGCCCAATGATGAAAAGACTGATTTGAATGAAATCAAGAGGCTAATGGTGCCCAGGAGCTTTTACCAAGGGCATGATACTTGCTTTATCCTTGGTTAAACAACTGGGGTGATAATTTTGAACTACAGGCTGAAATCTTTTTGCAGTAAGTTAATCCTTTTTGTTTTCTTTTTGCTTTTGGCGATGAAAGCTTTGGCACTGGACGGATCAGCTGCCGTGCAAGGCGGTTATGCCCTGGCGCTGCCCTCCACCGGGCAGAACCTCGTTGCCACCTCAGGCGTTAACTGCTATCTTTATTTTGACATAAATCTGGTTCCCTCCCTTGCGCTGGGATTGAGCACGGCTTATACCGAATTCGCGAACGGCGGTCAACGTCTTTACGTGGATGGCACGCTCCTCAACGCCCGCTGGTCCCCTTGGGTTCATTCGTCTTGGTCACCCTACCTTACGGCGGGAGCGGGTTTCCGTCCCCTTTCCGAAATCGACAGGGAACACCGCTGGTGGCCTGGGAACCTCCAAACCCAGTTGGGAATCGGTTTGAGGCATCCAGTTTTCAATGGGGTGGAACTGGACGTTACAGCCTTTTATAATGTCAACTCGCCCTTAAATGACCCACTCAGTTCCGCCGGTGTCCGGGCCGGGTTGGCCTTCCTCATCGACTTCAGTTCGAAAAAACGCCCCACATCCTAGATAACAAGCAAAAATTGGGGTCAGGCTATCATTACCCATTTTGCGTTTTCCATTACACATCCCTGTCGCGGACAATCACTCTTTTACAACAACAAAGAAAATGAGGTCAGAATAAACTTTATACTTTGGGTTCAAACTATTGAAAATAACTCAAAGGGTCTTCGTTAGACCAACGCTGCGCAAGACCAGGCCGGGTCCGGGCACCCTGGAAACCGGGTTTGCCGGGAGGGGTGGCGAAGCCCGACATCGCCGAGGTGCCGGTAAGACCAGGGGTGCCAGGCAGGTAGCTGGTGTGGTTACGCAGGAAAAGAAGCGGACAATTGGTGATGTCGTAGACCACGCCCCCCTCAAACCAACCTATGTGGACGCCATGAGAAGAAAAGACATTGGGGCGATTGAGCCAACCGATGACATAGCCTTTATTATTGCGAATCATGTGGGTATCCAAAATGAGACAAGGAAAACCCTTGCTGTTGAAGAGCCATTCCGCCATAAAA
>CAZHFP010000197.1:0-1699 GCA_964531065.1 uncultured bacterium | reverse complement strand
TGGACAACAGACCTTTAAATAGACTATTAGTCGTCTGCGGACACTTTGGCGAGCAACCGGATTTTATTAAAACTTAAGTCTTTCCCCAACAAAGAGGCCTTGTTTGCGCTGAAGCCAGCCAAACAAGGCTTTTCTTTTTGACGACAAAAGACGGCTATAGATGAAAGAAAATGGATTCATAAGAGACGTATAAGAGACGGAAAACACAGGACGTTTGCGTCAAAATAGATATTTTCACTCTACGGGAATGAATATTTTCACACTTCGGCTTGGCCATATTCCTTTCCCTCTCTGGAAATAGTACTGGGAAGTCCGACCGGCAAGATAATCCGCCGTCAAAGACTAGGCGGCATACTCAATTTTTACTACCAGGAGACGGCATGAATGACGCCTGAATAAGTGAACCCCATGGGATTTTCAAAGGAATCGGCTGGAAATTTTTTTCTTCTAGCAGAGCCGCTTAAAAGAAAAAATCTTGATGATAATATTATTCATTTATTGATAGCAAATCGGAAGAGAGTTATTTCCTTAGGATATTTTCTCGAGGAAACATTTCAAAGCATCTCTCTCCTCGTCCTTCATTATCAGAAATTTAAGGCTGGCGCTTTCCTTGTCTGCCCGAATCACATTCGCGTAAACCTTTACAATGTTGGACTTATCCAGAAGGTAAATATCAAATTGTATGACGTTTCCTGCCTCCAAAGGCTGATCAACAGCGATTCTCATCCCCCCCAAACTCACGTCCAATGTGTAGGCATTTTTTTCGTTTTTTTTCCAGTCCTCAATTTTTTTTAGGACTTTTTTGTTAAGTTCTAATCGATATTTGACGGGTAATTTTATCGGAAAGCGGGGAGTTCCTCTCCGCTCCAGGACGGCTTTCAATTTATCCATAAATTTTCCTTGTTTGGTAAATGGTAATTCATTTTGTTTTAAACTATTTGGCGGCTTCAGGGTTTGCATTTACGATTTTGACTTCAGCTTCAATTTAAACATTGATTGAAAGGTCAGGGTGGTCAAGGATAGCCGGTCACAGGTTTATGTTGGTGGATCTACCGCTGGATATCGATCTTTGTGACTTGCTTTCCGGCGATTCCACCTTGGGCGTTGATCAAGTCGGTCACAGCGAAATAAAGGCCGCTGGCGACGCCGGCGAGATCCATTTCCACGCTTCCGGGTTCCGGTTTCGATGTCCAAAGCAATTCCCCCGCTACGTCATAAAGACGGACGACAAGAGTATAAGGTACGCTCGAATTGACCGTAATGGTCGTTTGGGTATTACCCTTGGTCAATAGATTCGGCTTAGCGTAAACTTTTCCGTCGGTGATCGATGAGTTGGAGGACATAACCATAATACTCCGGGTGAAGACCTGCTCCCCGCCCTTGCCGTCAGTGTAGTGAAGTTCGACCTGATAGGTTCCATTGTTGACAATGGAACCCGAATCGCTCTTTCCATCCCAAACGATCGTCATTCCATTGGAAGAAGTGATCGTGACGGTGCCTCCCGTGCCGGTAGTTTCGGAAGGCTGAATCACGCTGGCGGATAAGCTGACGGAAGACAAGGCCAGGTTGCCTGGATCATCGGCGTAGCTGTAAAGGTGCCGGACAATCTCGCCCGCCTCATTAAAAATATCGACCTGGACCTTCGCGATCGAACGATTCACCACAACCATCTTGGAGACACTCTCATCCACGCCATAGG
>CAZHFP010000196.1:0-3789 GCA_964531065.1 uncultured bacterium | reverse complement strand
CTCCCGCGACGAAAACACCGGGAACGTTGGTCATTTTATTGGCGTCGCCTTTGACATTGGAACGCTGGTCCAATTCAATTCCCAGTTTCTCAAAGAGAGGATTCTTCTCCGGGCCTAAGAAGCCCATGGCCAAGAGCACCAGATCCGCGTCAATCGTAAATTCACTTCCCGCGACTTCTTCCATTTTAGGAGGACCGGCTGGTTGAGGAACCCAGTTCAGCTTGATGCCGTGAAGCTTTTTGACGGCCCCGTTCTCGCCCGTCAGTTGCTTGGTGGAAACGCCGTAAATAACCTCGCCGCCTTCTTCGTGGGCCGGGGCAATTCTTTGAATTCTCGCCCACTGGGGCCAAGGATTATCTCCCGCCCGCTCAGCGGGCGGTTTGGGAAGCAATTCGAGAGAGGTAACGCTCTTCGCGCCCTGGCGGTGGGCCGTACCAATACAATCTGCCCCCGTGTCGCCTCCGCCCAGGATCACCACATGTTTTCCCTTGGCGTGGATTTGATTCTCGACCTTATCGCCTTCTTGAACCTTGTTAGACAGGGGCAGATATTCCATGGCGAAATGAACGCCTTTTAATTCCCTTCCCTCCACGTGGAGGTTGCGGGCCTGGGTGGCTCCGCCCGCCAGCACGATGGCGTCAAAATTCTTTTTTAGATCCTCGACCGGAACATTATGGCCGATGTTTGCGTTCACTTTAAACTCAACACCCTCCGCTTTCATTTGTTCCATACGTTTATCGACATGGCGCTTCTCCATTTTGAACTCAGGAATTCCATAGCGAAGAAGCCCGCCGATACGGTCGGCCCTTTCAAACACGGTTACCTTATGGCCCACACGGGCCAATTGCTGGGCGCAGGCCAATCCCGCGGGCCCCGAACCTACCACCGCCACTTTTTTACCGGTTAAATGTTGGGGCGGTATGGGTTTCACCCATCCGTTCGCCCAAGCGTGATCAATGATGGAGACTTCGATATTTTTGATGGTGACAGGCTGCTTATAAACATCGAGGCCCAACACGCAGGAGTTTTCACAGGGAGCCGGACAAAGCCTTCCCGTGAACTCAGGAAAGTTATTCGTGGCATGGAGCCTCTCAATGGCTTCCTGCCAGCGGTCACGGTAAACCAAATCGTTCCAATCGGGAATAATGTTGCCCAAAGGACAACCCTGATGGCAGAAAGGTATGCCGCAGTCCATGCAGCGGGCCGCCTGCTTTTTCAGATGGTCGGGGGCCATCGGAAGGACATATTCCTTCCAATCCTTGACCCGCTCTTCAACGGGCCGCTTGTGGACATATTCCCGGTCCGATTCCATGAATCCAGTTGGTTTTCCCATTTTTTCCTCAAAAAAATTAGCCGCAAATCAGCGCGAATTTACGCTGTTCAAACCGGCCTTGAATTTATTCCGACTTTTGTCCCTCTTAAAGCTTACGGTCACTTGCGTCAATTTGCGGCAAAACTTTATCACGCAACCGCAACCGGCTTAGCCGCCGCGTCCTTCTGGGCCTGCAGGGCCTTCTTATATTCCGTCGGCATGACCTTCACGAATTGCTTGGCGGTTTTTGTCCAATCCTTCAGCAGGCTTCCCGCCACAGTGCTTCCGGTAAACTCGAGATGTTTACGGAGCATCTGCTCGACTTTCTTCAAATCGTCGCCGTCCAATTCTTCAAGTTCCACCATTTCCTTGTTGCAGCGGATACCAAAATCGCCGCTCTTGTTCCAAACATAAGCGACGCCGCCGCTCATGCCCGCCGCAAAATTTCTGCCCGTTTCCCCAATGACCACCACATTGCCGCCAGTCATGTACTCACAGCCGTGATCGCCGACGCCTTCCACAACCGCATCCACGCCGCTATTGCGCACCCCAAAACGCTCGCCCGCTTTGCCCCGGATAAAAACTTCCCCGCTGGTGGCGCCATAAAGCAAAACATTTCCGACAATGATATTTTCCTCAGGGACAAAAGTCGCGTCCTTAGGCGGATAAACCATGATCTTCCCGCCGCAAAGCCCCTTGCCCAGGTAATCGTTGGCGTCCCCTTCCAACCGGAAAGTCATTCCCTTGGGCATGAAGGCCGCGAAACTGTTCCCCGCCGATCCCTTGAAAGAAATTTGGATGGTGTCATCGGGCAGGCCCTTGGATCCGTACTTACGCGAGATTTCAGCTCCCAGCAGAGTACCCACGGTTCGGTTGATGTTTCGGATGGGAACATCAAACTTTACGGGTTTCTTGTCGTCAAGCGCCGGCTTGCAGCGTTCAATCAGGACTTTATTGTCCAATGCTTGATCCAACCCATGGTCTTGCTTTTGTACGCAATAAACGGGTCCATGATTGGACTCTTCGGGGCGGTAAAAGATGGCGGAAAAATCCAGCCCCTTGGTTTTCCAATGGGCAATGGCCTCGTTCATTTCCAAAAGTTCCGAATGGCCTACCATTTCATTAATGGTCTTGAACCCCAGTTCGGCCATGATTTCACGGACTTCCTCGGCGATGAACTTCATGAAATTCACCACATATTCCGGCTTCCCGGTGAACTTCTTACGAAGCTCCGGGTTTTGGGTGGCAATGCCGACCGGGCAGGTATCTAAGTGGCAAACCCTCATCATGATACAGCCTTCCGCGACCAATGCGGCGGTAGCGAAACCGTACTCCTCAGCTCCCAACAAGGCGGCAATGACCACATCCCGTCCCGTTTTCAACTGGCCGTCAGTTTGGACCACGATTCGGTCGCGCAATTTGTTTTTCACCAAAATTTGATGGGTCTCGGCTAAGCCCAATTCCCAGGGCGCTCCCGCGTACTTTAAGGAGGTCAAGGGCGAAGCGCCCGTACCGCCGTCATGGCCGCTGATCAAGACATGGTCCGCGTGGGCTTTGCAAACCCCCGCCGCGACGGTTCCAACGCCGACTTCAGCCACCAGTTTCACGGAAATACGGGCGTTCTTGTTGGCGTTCTTCAAGTCATGAATCAACTGGGCCAGATCCTCAATGGAATAAATGTCGTGGTGAGGAGGGGGAGAAATGAGTCCGACAAAGGGGGTCGCGTGGCGGGTCTTGGCGATCCAAGGATAAACCTTTTTTCCCGGAAGCTGTCCGCCTTCTCCCGGTTTGGCGCCCTGCGCCATTTTGATTTGAAGTTCTTTGGCGTTCACTAGGTAATGGCTGGTCACCCCAAACCGTCCCGAGGCGACCTGCTTAATGGCGCTGTTCCGCGAGTCGCCATTGGCCTCAGGAACGTAACGTTCCTCATCTTCCCCGCCCTCACCCGTGTTGGACTTTCCGCCGATGCGGTTCATGGCGATGGCCAGGGTCTGGTGGGCTTCCTGGCTGATGGACCCGTAGGACATGGCGCCCGTCACGAAACGTTTGACGATCTCGCTGGCCGGTTCGACTTGATCCAGGGGAATCGGATTTCCCTTTTTGAACTTGAACAACCCGCGCAAAGTCGCCAGCGCCCTTGACTGCTCATTGACGTCGGTCGAATAGGGCTTGAAGTTTTTATAATTTCCCGTACGCACGGCGTTTTGAAGTTTATGAACCGTGTCCGGATTGAAAAGATGCTTCTCCCCATCGCGGCGCCATTGGTAGCGTCCGCCCCAATCCAAATCCAGCTCCCGGGAAGGCCTTTCGGGAAAGGCGTCCCTGTGGCGGCGTTCGGTTTCCTTGGCCACTTCTTGGATACCGATCCCGTGGATCCGGGTCGCGGTCCAGGTGAAATACTTGTCGATAAATTCCGGATTCAACCCAACAGCCTCAAAAATCTGCGCGCCCCGGTAGCTTTGAATGGTGGAAATACC
>CAZHFP010000195.1:0-3804 GCA_964531065.1 uncultured bacterium | reverse complement strand
TCCAAGGCCCAGCACCCAGGCCCAATGGCCGGCCCGGGAACCCCACGCCACCTGCGGCCTCTTGGTGGAAAATAATCCCGTGGAAATCCGCCTCTGGATGGATTAAAGGCAAAAGGGAGGGTCTCATGTTGAAATATGCTTTAAAACCAACCGATCCAAAAAATCCGTCGTTCCGCCTTTTTGACCTGGGCGACCCCTTCGAAAAAATCCTTCATTCCTGGGGCGCGGACTGCCTCCAACGTCTCTCCGTTTCACCGGGAGAAATCAAATACGCGCCCCTGGAACGGATGGCGCTTTTATCCGGTACCTTAAACGGAACCTTGGTGGTGCGAAGCAGTCTGGAATTCGCCGTTTGGCTGCGCAGCCTAAGGGCGGACACTTCCCTGGGACGTTACAACGAAACGGAAGTTTTTGAGGAGTTGGTTTCGCTTTACTGCCTTTATCTTTTTCATGACTTCTGGATTCCGCAGGATTTTCAAATCGGACCCATCCATCCTTTTCGTTCCGTACCAGCGGATTGGCCTACGGGCGAACCGCACGCCATTTCCAGTTATTTGATCGACGGCTTTCCGGCAGAAATAAGGTTGTGGATGAAGGACTAAAAAAAACCGCCGTCCGTTCTCCGTCGTCCGTCATCCGCAAAACTTCTAAGTACAACCAACTTCAAGCGGTGAGAACTAAGTTTTTTTGCTTATGATTTACGTTTTGCGGACGATAGAGAGCGTAGGACGAACGACGAGTGTCATTATTTTTCATCGAGGACTTTACGGATCTGCCGGACCAGGTCCTCCAGTTCAAAGGGCTTTTGAATGAGGTGGATGCCCGACTCCAAAATCCCCTGCTGGGAAAGCACCTCCCGGGGATATCCGGAGACAAACACGACTTTCGTCTGGGGGCGGGTTTTCTTGATTTCATCCGCCAATTCTTTGCCGTTCATCTTGGGCATAATCGTGTCGGTCAACAGCAGGTGGATGGGGCCCTCAAAGCTCCAGGCCTTTTGAACCGCCTCGATCCCATTGGCCGCTTCCAATACACGGTAGCCGTATTTTTCCAGGGTTCTCACCAGGACTTTCCGAACCGGATCCTCATCCTCGGCGATCAACACCGTTTCGGAACCTTGCGGAATCAAACTCATCTGCTTGGTCTTAGGCTTTGGCGCCGTAACCGGCGGCAGGGCGGGAAAATAAAAAGTGAACGTCGTTCCCATCCCCGGCGTGCTGTGGAGGAAAATGTGGCCGCTCCATTTGGTGACAATGCCGTACACCGTGGCGAGCCCTAGCCCCGTCCCCTTGCCGGCCTTGGTGGTGAAAAAAGGCTCAAAGATGTGCTTTTGAATCTCCGGGGTCATCCCCGTCCCCGTGTCGGTGACGCTCAGGCGGACGTAGGAGCCGGGAGGAAGGGTGGGCCTCTGTTCTAATTCCAGATTCTTCGACGGCACATGCTTGGTTTCCACGATGATGTTGCCGCCCTTGGGCATGGCGTCCCTGGCGTTTAAAACCAGGTTGAGGATGACTTGCTGCATTTGCCCCTGGTCCGCCAGGATAAACTGGATTTCCTTGTCTTGGATGATGGACAAATCCACGGCGGCGTCAATGAGCCGCTTGAGCATCTTGCTCATTTCCGTGCTGAGTTCGTTCAGGTTCACCGGCTGGGGCTGGACCACCTGCTTTTGCCCGAAAACCAGCAGCTGCTTGGTCAGCTCCGCACCGCGGCGGACGGCCTTTTGAATTTCCTCCAATTCCTCCCGATGGGGATTGTCCTGTTCTAGGCTTCCCAATAAAAACTCGGCGTTTCCCCCGATCACGCTCAGGAGGTTGTTGAAATCGTGGGCGACGCCTCCCGCCAGGCGGCCGATGGCGTCCATTTTTTGGGCCAGTCGCATCTGCTCCTCGTGTTTTTTCAAGGATTCTTCCGCTTTTTTTCGCTCGGAAATGTCGCGGGTGATGGCCGAAACCCCCACGATTTCCCCTTTGGCGTCATGGATCGGGGACATGGTGACGGAAACATCCACCCAATCCCCGTTTTTCTTCATCCGGACCGTCTCAAAGTTGGAGATGCTTTCCCCGGCCATGGCGATTTCCTGCATTTCATCCGACTCGTGTTTCCGGTCCTCCGGGGAAAGAATATCCTTGGGTTTCCCTACGATTTCCTCAAAGGTATAGCCGAAGAGGTTTTCTGCGCCCCGGTTCCAGCTGAATATCTCGTTTTTTAGGTCGCTTCCAATGACCGCGTCGGTGGTCTGTTGAAGGATAGCCGCCAGCTGGGTCTGCACTTCCTCGGACTTTTTCCTCTCCGTGATATCGATCGCCATGCTCATGTTCCCCGTGACGCGGCCCTCCTCATCGGTCATGGGAGTGCTGTACCATTCGCACCAGATGAGTTTTCCATCCTTCCGACGGTGCTCGGCATTTTCACCGCGGAGGATCATCCCCTTTTTCAACTGGTCCCTCGCCGCCTCAAGACGGGACAAATCGGAGGCCAGGATGATGGTCGCCCCGTACGTCTTTCCTTCCATCTCGCTGAAGGAATATCCGAACATCTTTTCCGCCGCGGGGTTCCAATAGGTGAAGTGGTCGTTTTCATCGGTTAATAGGCAGGCGATGGGCATGCGCTCCATTTGAAACTGGAGCCGGTTGATGAGCTGGTCCCTTTCGGAAACAAGCATGTCCTTAACGGTTTTGGCGTTCTCGCTTTCCGTGATGTCCCGGACGATGACGGAAGCCCTGGTGACTTTTCCCGATTTGTCCTTGATGGGCGAGAGGGTCATGGAAACCAGGACGGATTTCCCGTCCTTGGACCGGTGGGCGGTCGTGAAATTGGCCACCGCCTCCCCTTTCCGGACGGTCCCGATGAGATGCCTAAACTCATCCTCGCGGCCTTGGGGCAAAACCATGGCAATGTCCTTGCCGCCGATCTCATGTGGCTTAAATCCGTAAATTCTTTCCGCGCCGGGGTTCCAGCTAACAACGGCGCCGGACTCGGTCAAAACATAAATGGCGTCGTTGGAGGATTCCACGACCGAGGCCAGTCGGTCCATAATTTCGACGGATTTTTTCCGTTCGGTGATGTCCCGGACGATGGCCGATAGGCCGATGATCTTTCCTTCCAGGTCTTTAAAGGGAGAAATGGAAATAGCCACATCCACCAGTTGTCCGCCCTTACGCTTCCTGACGGACTCGAAGTCATGAACCGTCTCACCCCTTTTGACCATCCCAATCTGCCGGGCGTTTTCGTCCTCGTGGCCGGGAGGAAGAAGTATCTGCACGGGTTTTCCCAGAATTTCGGATTCCTTGTAGCCGTAGATGATTTCAGCGCCCTTGTTCCAGTGGGTGATGACCCCCTTCAAATCGCAGGCCACGATCCCGTCGTTGGAAAACTCCACAATACTGGCCAGCCGTTCCCGGATGACTTGGGCCTTTTGGCGGTCGGTCACGTCCCGGTAATTGATGACCACGCCCCGGAAATCCGGGTTGGTAAAGAAATGGCTCTTGCCCGCCGTTTCCATCACCCGCCAGGAGCCGTCCTTGTGCCTGGCTTGGAATTCGCCTGTCAGGACCAGACCGGGGGAGTGGAGGAGTTGGTGGAGAAAATCTTTTAACCGGGGAATATTCTCGGGATGTACCAGGTCAAAGACGCTGCTGTTGGCCTTTTCCACCGGTTCATAACCCAAGATGGTTTTAAGGGAAGGACTTGCATAACGGATGTTTCCGCCGGGTTCAATAATGGCCACGCCGTCCAGGGCGTTTTCGAGGACCGCGCGGAAAAATTCCTCGCTCCGGCGCAATTGTTTTTCGGCCTTCCGGC
>CAZHFP010000194.1:2375-3836 GCA_964531065.1 uncultured bacterium | reverse complement strand
ACCGCCGAATCGCGGTTTTGCAGACCGCTCCCTTAACCACTTGGGTATGCCGCCCAATCCTATAAAAAAAATAAGAGGGTGAAAGTGTCGGCCCTAAATTTCCTGGCGAAGCTTTAACGGAAACTCCGTTAAAGCATTTTACCTCCCGAAGGAGGGACATGAATGGAGCGGGAGACGGGGTTCGAACCCGCGACTTCAACCTTGGCAAGGTTGCACTCTACCACTGAGTTACTCCCGCGCGCTCTTCCAGGCAAAACCCTTTGGAACGTTGCGAATTATACTTTTCAAGGCTGATGGAGTCAAACCCGAACAACCTTCGTCAGCTGTCCGTCGTCAGCCCTCCGCAAAAGCATTGAAACCACGCCCTTTAGACAGGGCGGACAACGATCAGCGGAAGACGGACGGCGGTCTTCAGTCTTTCTTCAGTCCCAAATCCTTGACGACCTGCTCAATGATGTCCGCGTCGATTTCTTCCCGCTTGAGGAGGTAGCCCTCCAGCATGGCGTTGTCGCAGGTGGTGTTAATGAGGCGCGGAATGCCTTTGGTATAGTCGAATATTTTTTGAAAAGCGTTCGGCGTAAAAACGGCCCTGTCGCAGCCCGCCACGCTTAAACGGTGTTTGATGTACTGTTCGCTGGTTTCGCGGGTGAGGGACTTGATAAAAAATTTCATGGCCACCCTCTGAAGCAGCGGCGGATCCAGACCCAGGTAAGTCTCCAGTTCGGGCAGTCCCAATAAAACGATGGAAATGAGCTTCCGTCCGGGAACCTCCAGGTTTAAAAGACCCCTAAACTCCTCAAAGATTTCCTTTTTCTGGAGCATGTTCGCTTCATCGATCAACACCACGGCCTTCCGGCCTTCCTCATAAATTTTCATGAGCCGCTCATAGAGCTGGGAAATGATCTGGCCCTTCGTCTCGCTGGGATTTTCCACTCCCAATTGATGGGCGATTTTTTTCAACATCCATTCGGCCGAAATTTCGCTGTGGACAATAACCAGGAGGGTCGCTTCGTATTGGGGATCCTGCTCGAGTTTTTCCAAAGCCTTGCGGGCCAGCAGGGTTTTCCCCGCGCCGATATCGCCCACCACCACCGTTAGGCCCTTCATGGTGTCAACGGCGTGCAGCATACGGACCATGGCCTCGGCGTGCTGGCTGCTTTCAAAATAAAAACGGCTGTCAGGAGCGTTGGAAAAAGCCTGCTCTTTGAGTCCGTAAAAATTTTCGTAGCTCATGAGGCGAAGTCCTCTTATAGGATGCGGGCGCTACAACGGGATTTTGATTTTTATTTTTTTCGAAAACCTTGGCGGAAACGGACGAACCAGCGGGCCTTCGTTCCGATAATAACCAATGACCGAAACCCCATGGGGGGCCCCATCATTCCGTTAAAATCAGACGTAGCCTACCCGATTTGGCCGTTTTTTGCCACCCGAATCTTTTTCAGGCGGCGGAGGATGGGGATG
>CAZHFP010000194.1:0-2275 GCA_964531065.1 uncultured bacterium | reverse complement strand
CTCTTCCCTCGCCATGCGGTCGGTTTCTTCCTTCATTTTTTTAGAAACTTCTTCCTTCACCCGACGGTCCACTTCTTCCTTCTGGCGTCTTTCAGCCTCTTCCCGGGCCCGCTTAATGGTTTCCGCCGATACCAAGCGCTCAAGCTCTTCTTTAGATTTCTTATCCGCTTCCTCGCGGGCCTTCCGCTCGAATTCGGCCCGGACTTGATTTTCAGCCTCGAGGCGCGCCTTCTGCTCCATTTCAGTCCGCAGGCGCTTGGCTTCTTCCAGGGCCTTGTGCTCCATTTCACGCCGCAGCTTGCCATCCTCTTCCTCTTTGGCTTTTTTCTCAGCTTCCAAGGCCCCAATAACATCATCCCCCGTTTTGACGTAGGCCGTATAAGCTTGGTTGAGTTTTTGTTTCAATTCGGGATGATCGGGATGGGTTTCCATCAACTGCTGGTAAATTTCGATAGCCTCCTGAACCAAGCCTTGTTTCACGTAATCATCAGCGATCGCTATTTCATCCCTTAACGCTTCCAAGGGATCCGCTTCCACTGAAACCGGTTTTTGTTTTTCCGGCGCTGGCGCCGGTGCGGGCGCCGCGGCCGACAGGGGAGGCGCGGCTTTGAGAACTTCCAACGGCGGCTTGGCGATTTCTTCCAAATCTAATAACCCCGCGGGGGCGATTTTTCCAACGGACTCCACACTTGCCGCGGGAGCGGGGGCCGCCGCCGGAGCGGCCGCGCTGACGGCGCCAGCTGCGCCGGCCACAATGCCTCCCATCATGCGCTTTTGGGCCTCGGTATGGCCCGGGTTCAGTTCCAATGTCTTCTTGACGAATTCCATCATGGGATCTTTTTTGTTTTGTTTCTCATAAATGAGGGCAACCTTGAAGAAGGCGTCGGCCGCTCCATGCTTGTCCCCGTTTTGTTTCAGGATTTCCGCGAGTTTGGTATGGGCGGGGATCGAGTTTTCATCCAGCGAAATGATGTAGCGGGCGAATTCCGCGGCCTTGGCCATGTCATTTTTAGCGGCGTACCGTTCCACCAGGGCCGTTAAGGTGGTGACCGCCTCGTTCTTGTTTCCTTTTTTAACGCAAAGCTCAACCCAGGCTTCCATAGCGGGCAGATTATCTTTTTCCAGTTTGAGGGCTTTTTGAATATTCTCCGACGCCTTGTCCGCCTGGTTGGTTTCAAGGTAAACCTTCCCCAAGAAGGTCAGGGCTCCCACGTGGTTCACTTTGAACCGCAGGAGGCTTTCGAATTCGGCCTTCGCTTCGGACAACTGCTGTTTTTTGAAAAAAACCATTCCCAGAATGTAGTGGGCCTCGATACTTTTAAATTCCACCGCCTTGGCGGCGTAAGTATTGGCCCTTTCCATGTCTCCCGCGTTGAGGGCTAATTCGGCGATCGTTAGAAATTCTTTTTTGGCGTCGCTGTCCGATCCCTGCTTGATGTGGATTTGCGCCAGGTTGATGCGGGCGTCGATATTGTTCGGCTCCAGTTGGACGACCCGTTGGAACATTTCCTGCGCTTTTTTAAACAGGCGGTTTTTAATGAAAACGCCGCCCAGCATGTTGTATTGCTGGACCGCTTCCGCGATTTGGCCCTTCTTCTCGAAAAGCTCGCCCAACTTGGCGAAGGCGCCCAGGTTTTCGCTGTCCAGCTTGGCCACCTCGCTCAAGGCCTCAATGGCCTCATCGACGTTGCCTTGCTCCATCGCCGTTTCAGCTTTGATGGTTTGTTTGATCAAGCTTTGTTTTTTTTGGGCCTCCGCCGGCAGGAGGGCCGTGTCGAGGGCGGCTATTTTTTTATTGACGATGGCGGCCTTATCGGACTGGCCTCGGGAGGAAAAGTCGGTGGAAACCTTGATGTATTCTTCGAAAGCTTCCCGGGAAGCTCCCTTTTTAACGTAGACATCCCCCAGCATGTTGTGGGTATTGATATCTTCCGGGTCCAGGACAATCAGCTTCCTATATTCCTCGATGGCCTTATCCCAACGGCCTTCTTGGAAATAAATATAGGCCATTTTAACGATGTTTTTTTTGTCCCCGCCGGCAGGAGCGCTCATAAAACCTCAAAGGTAAGTAACCTGAATCTTATTTGTACTATAGCATTGGCATTTTGGGAGCGCAACCAATCGAGGCCTTTTTACAGGTGTTTTTCACGGTAAAAGACCCAGGGGGGACCGAAAGAAGAGAATAACTCTTTGACAAGGCGGCCGGGAGTCCTAAAAGCCTCTCACCAACGGCAACAGGGATATTCGCGGGTGGAAACCGGCCCCGAAGGGTCAA
>CAZHFP010000193.1:0-3846 GCA_964531065.1 uncultured bacterium | reverse complement strand
ATCGTTCCAATATTCACGTGGGTCTTGTTCCTAACGAATTTCTCTTTTGCCATCGTTCCGTTCCTCCGAGAGTTTAAACAAAATGAGTAAAATTGTTTTTCAACAACAACTCAACCACTTGCCCGCAACAGCTTTTGCTTCCGCAGGCCGCTTCCGCCAAATAAAAAGGTCCGCTTGGGCGAAAATGGAGCCCAAGACCGGGATTGAACCGGTGACCTCTTCCTTACCAAGGAAGTGCTCTACCAACTGAGCTACTTGGGCGGGGATAAAGCAAGAGGACAGTATTTTACGGGCGAAAGGTCCTCTGTCAAGGAGAAATGGCTTAATTTAAGCCCTATTCCCCTGCTTTTGCGCCCCTTAGCCCCCCTGGACTCCCAAGAGCGAAATTTATTTCGAATTCCCGCCGCGTCCATGGGGGTCGACAATTTTATCCAGCTGCACGGCCTGATTGTATTTCTCTTCCGTCAGTATCTTTTTCTCCAATACGATTTGGCGGACAGTTTTACCTTCCTTCAGCGCTGCCTTCACGACCTCGGCGGCTTTCTCATATCCAATCACCGGGTTCAAGGCCGTGGCCACTTGGGTGCTCTGATCCGCGTACTGGCGGCAGCGGACCTCCTCGGCTTCCACACCCGAAACGCATTTTTCGTCAAAAGCTTTGAGCATGTTCGTGAAAATCAAAATTTCCTGGTTCAGGTTGTAGGCCAGCACCGGCATCATCACGTTCAGTTCCATTTGGCCCGCCTGGGCCGCCATCGCCACCGTGGCATCGTGTCCTAACACTTGGTAACAAACCATGTTGAGGCACTCCGCCATGACCGGGTTTACTTTTCCCGGCATAATGGAGGAACCCGGCTGCATGACCGGGAGAAGAATCTCTCCGAAGCCGGTCGCGGGTCCGCTGGTCATCAAACGGAAATCATTGGCGATCCTGGTCAAATCCAAAGCCAAGTTGCGGTAGGCGTTGGATAAGGAAACAAAAGGCGACATGCTTTGCATCGCCGCGAACAAATCCGGATGGACCGAAAGCTTCAAACCCGTTTGCTCGGATAAGAGAGCAGCCATCCCTTCGCAGTAATCCTTGTGGGTGTTAAGTCCGGTTCCCACGGCCGAGCCGCCGATCCCCAACTCCAACAGATCTTCCGAAGCATTTTCAATCCGTCCGACATGTCTTTCCAGGCTTTCCCCGTAGGCGCTGAATTCCTGCCCTAAAGTCAAAAGCGCGGCATCTTGGAGGTGGGTTCGTCCCGATTTATAAATGCCGTTAAATTCTTTTCCTTTTTTTCGAAAGGTGGAAGCCAATTTTTTCAGCACCGGCAGAAAATCACGGGTCAAGAGCAGACCCGAAAGCCGGATGGCGGTGGGGATCACATCGTTGGTAGACTGCCCCATATTCACCAAGTCATTAGGGTGAACAAGCTTGTAGTCTCCCCGTTGGCCGCCCAATAGTTCAATGGCGCGGTTCGCCAAGACCTCATTGGTATTCATGTTGTGGCTGGTGCCGGCGCCCGCCTGATACACATCCACCACAAAATGATCGAGCCATTGATTTTTTTCAAGGATTTCATCGGAAGCTTTCACGATGGCGTCGGCTTTCTTTTGATCAAGCCAGCCCACCTTTGCGTGGAATCTTGCCGCCGCCTTTTTGATATGAACCGTCGCTTGGATAAAATCCTTGTGGGGTTTGATCCCGCTGATCGGGAAATTTTCCACGGCCCTTTGGGTTTGGACGCCCCAAAGGGCTTCCTGCGGAACTTTTAAATCGCCGATAGAATCATGCTCGACGCGGTAATTCAAAATAAACCTCCAAAACAAGATTTAACACAGAGACACGGGAGCACAATGACTTTGGTTATTAATTATTGATTTTAAATATTATTTTAAAAACCGTGTCTCGGTGCCTCTGTGGTGAGCCGGTTTAAAGGTTCTTGGTAATGTATTGGAAAAGGGCTTGGGCCGCCTCTTCAGGTCCCTTCGTTTCGAAACCCGAAATACCCAGGCGGGTCCGAAGCTGTCCGACCTTTTTGCCGTTTTTCATTAATTGGCCGATAAATTTTTCCGCCAAGGCCTCGTGTTGTTTTTTCTTTTGGGGCGCGCCAAAGGGATTGGCGAAATAGGTATGGACCAGGCCCTTTTCATCGGTCGTGCCCTTGGCCAAGCGGGCTCCGCTGGAAAACACCTCATTGGCGACCTTCGCGTCCGTCATCAATTCAAGAGGCGGATGTTCCTCGTCCACGTTGTCGTAATTGTTGGCGTACAAGAACATATCCACCGGGTAGCCCGCCACCACGTGGCGGTATTCGGTAATGGGCATCACCAGCCGGGCATTGCCCATGTGGGGATTCATGAAAACCGAACGGTCAATTTCAGTATAGGCGTAGCCCGGATGCAGGTCGTCCAAGCGGACAAAAGCGCCGATTTCCGTGCCGCGGCCCACCACTTGGCCCTCAGGGGTCATGCTTAAAGAACCCATGTCATCAAATATGACGGTCAACTGGCGGATGTATTTGTCCGCCAAAACCCGGAAGGCTTCCAGCGATTCGGATTTACCCGCGCCCGAATCTCCCACGATCACCACTTGCGCGCTCTTGCCCGACTTCAAGTCAATCTTGGCCATGGCTCCGTGGATGGGGATGTTTCCGCGCTCGATCATGATCAGGTTATGAATGGTGAGCGCGGTCTTTTTAAAATAACCAAAATAATCAACGTCCGCGGGCTGGTTGGCGACAGCTCCGACCACCACTTTGTTGTCGGTGTCCTCGTAATAACCCACTAATTGGTTGTCCATCAAGGCCGGGTCCACACCAAAAAGCATGACGCCGTCCGGTTTGCGGTCGGCGATCTCTTGGGCGCTGGCCAACTCAAAAAGATTCGAAAGCCCGGCCGCGTGGGAAACATAATCCTTTAGGAAATAAATGAAAATAATAAGCGACCCAATCTTGGCGGGGAAACACAGCCATTTAGAGGAATCCAGTTTCACCGAATCTATCGGATTGTTCGGGAGAGGGTTGAACTTGCCCTTCCGCTTATTGCTCTTGGTGTAATAAATAAGAGGCGGGTAGATGAGTGACAACCGGATAAAAGGAATGTTCTTAAGTTTTTGATAGCTTTCGCCGGGGTGCTTCCAATTGATCTTCTCGGCCAAGAGCGCCATGCCTATGCCGGCTGGTATCTGGCGGTAAACCTTGAACCAATCCCCCATGACATTAGCGCAAATATGGCGGTAGGTTCCCAACACAAGGGTTTTGAACTGCTCGTTGGCTAAGATAAAAATATTGTGATATTCCTTCAGGTCGATGCCGCCGTCTTTGGTGTCCCTGTCAAAAATGACGAAGCGCTCTCTTTTTCTCCAGTAGCTGTAAAGTTCCTCGATGAAATCCTTGAGAACCACCTGGTCCACATGGCCCAAAACCGCTTCGTTATATTCCTTCTCATAGAGGGCTTGTAAAAAGGCGGCTATTTTTTTTGTGTCATACCCTTCGGCGGTTTTAAAGGATTTCATGCAGCTAAGGATGGGGGAATCTTGCTCAGTCATATGTTTGAGATAACGCTGAAGGATCAACTGGAATCCGTCGCTGGCCAGCAGTTCTTTGGAGGTCTTGCAAAGGCCAGGGTGGCCGTAAAGCAGAACCCTGTCATTCATAAACTCGTTCATTTCCATAACGGGGTTAGGGTTACCCGGAATGTCGGTTTGAGATATTTCTTTTTCCGAAAGCATTAACTTTTCCTCGTCGAAGATTTAAAAGATCAAAAGGGAGTCGGAAAGGGCATTGTATCTCTTAAGTCAAAATAAATGGAGCGGGAGACCGGATTCGAACCGGCAACAACCAGTTTGGAAAACTGGGA
>CAZHFP010000192.1:0-4025 GCA_964531065.1 uncultured bacterium | reverse complement strand
TATCCCTACACCTGTCTTTTGAGTTTTTTTGCCTCCCCCAACCAGTATGAGTTTTTACACCTGTTGAACCTGCTTTCCGCCGTTGTGTTGTTCTGGGCTTTGTTTGAGGTCCTGTTGGCTCAATACGAGAAACCTTGGCTGGCTTTAGCGGGTCCGGTTTTTCTTTTCTTGTCCCCCTCTTTTTTGGGATCCATTCCCGCCAACCCCAAGGACGTTCCTTTCGCCTTTTTTTATTTTTTGAGCCTGGCGGCTATTTATTTGTTCGAGCAAAAGCTTCCCGCGTTCAAGGCCCGGTGGGCGGTCCTGGGGGTGCTGTTCGCCTTCGCGATAAGCTCCCGAATCGTGGGGTTCACTTTGTTCCCGATTTTGATTTTGTTCGACATTTTTCTGTTTTGGGACCGGAGCACAAAAAAGAAAAAAAACGAAACCAAAAATTGGCTGTGGAAAAAATCGAAAGAATGGTTTGGGGTGCTGGTGACCGCTCAAATCCTCTCCGTGGTTTTGTGGCCCTATCTAGGCGAGCATTATTTCCAGCACCTGATCAATGTCTTCTGGCTGAGTGCGCATTTTCCGCCCAAATTCGATTTTTTGTTCATGGGCGGCATGTCGGACTCGCTGAGTTATCCCTGGTACTACCTTCCGGTTTGGATCGGCATCAGCACGCCGTTCTTTGTTCTGGCGCTTTTCCTTTATTCGTTTTTCTGTTTTCAAAAACTTAAAACCAACAAACTTTTTATTTTGCTGGAACTGGCTCTTTTATTAAATCTGGCGCTTTATTTTGTTCTTCATCCGGCGATTTATGACGGTCTCCGGCACTATCTGTTTCTGCTTCCCATTTTTTCAACCCTGGCGTCCCTGGCTTTCGTCGATGCTTTCCAAAAAGGATTTTCGACTCCCTTGAAAAAGGCGGTTGGGATTCTGGTCTTACTGGGCGCGGGCATGACCCTGTCCCAGATGATCCAGCTTCATCCTTATGAGTATGTTTATTTCAACGAGTCCGTGGGAGGATTTCCGGGGGCTTACGGTCAGTTTGAAACGGATTATTGGGCCGCCAGCATGAAAGAAGCGGTGGAATGGGTGAAAACCAACGAGCTAAAGGATTCCACGAAGACCTATAGGATTTACCTTGAGGGGAATCCGCCTCAGGCCCCAATCTATTTCAGCGCCAATATGGTAAACGAGCCCATAAAGCAAAACGCCGATTATGCCATCGTGATGACCCGGGCCGGTATCAAGCCCGCGGCCGAGGATGAATCCAAGATTATCCATCGAGTGGAAAGGGAAGGCGCGCCTTTGAGTTTTGTTTTAAAAATGCGGTAAGTATTCCGCGATTCGGGCCGGATGGACTGATCAACTTAAAATTTCGATAAATTCACTTAAGCTGTCGACCAGCCAGTCCGGGTCCGCGGCGTTAAGGATTTCTTTTTCCCCGTAGCCGTGGGAAACCACTCCCACCAACATTTTCGCGCCCCTGGCCGCCTCAATATCCACGACCGAATCCCCGATCATGACGCCTTCCGAAGATTTGACCCCCATGCGTTGAAGAGCGGTGAGGAGCGGCTCTGGGTGGGGTTTTTTGTTCACGGTGGCCTCAGGTCCAAAAGCGACCTCAAAAAAATCCCACAGGTCCAATATTTTTAAAATCAAGTCGGTGAATTCCTGGGGCTTATTGGATACCACGGCCATTTTGACCCGGCGGTTTTTCAAGCCCTCCAAAAGTTCAAAAGTTCCCGGATAGCAGCGGGTGAAATCCACGCAATGTTCGCGGTAATGGACTTTAAAAATCTCGTGGGCTTCCTTCAAACGAAGCGGGTCCTTACTTTCAATCGATCTTTCCAAAAGATTCATGATCCCTAATCCCACAAAGGTGCCGATGGTTTCTTCCGGCAGGGGTGAAAAACTGAAATGAACACGGGTGGCATTGGCTGAGGCGGCGATATCCCGGCGCGAATCAATCAGGGTTCCGTCCAAGTCAAAAAGGACGGCTTTCAATGGAATGTCGGAGCCTTTACAGCGCAAAATTTTCTCCTTCGGGAGCTTCAGGGCTGCCCAATGGTAGTCGTTTGACAGGGTTTTTTAAAGGCCATAGAATGCTTCCACTTTCTGCGCCCTGGGAAAAAATCATGAAAAAACAATCTTTACCCCTTCCGCTCGGCTTTCGAGCCTCCGGAATTCACGCCGGACTTAAAGCGAAGGGGAAATTAGATATGGGTTTTCTTTTCACCACCCGCCCGGCGGTTTGGGCCGGCATGGTCACGAAAAACGCGGTCAAGTCCGCCCCCGCCCGGCGCACGGAAGATCTGCTTCGGGGCCATAAACCCCTGCGCGCGGTGGTCGTCAACACGAAATTCGCCAATGATCTGACCGGCCGTCAGGGCTACAAAGACGTTAAGGATACGGCTCTCTGGGCCGCCAAGCTTTTAAAAGTTCCGGCGGAGGAAGTACTCGTCCATTCCACCGGAGTGATCGGCGTTCCTATTCCGCGTCCCAAAATTAAAAAAGGCGTAGGCCGGGGGGTGGCCGCCCTTTCTTCAGCGGGAGGCGATGACTTCTCCCGCGCGATATTAACGACGGATTTGACCACCAAGACCAGCGCCAGGCCATTCCTATCCGGCGGCCGTTCGTCCTGGCTTATGGGCTTTGCGAAGGGTTCGGGCATGATTCATCCCAACCTCGCCACCATGCTGGTTTATCTTTTAACGGACGCGTCACTTTCCCGGACTCTTTTGGACAAGGCCCTGAAGGAAGCGGTGGAAACTTCTTTCAACCGGATCACCGTGGACGGCGACACATCGCCCAGCGACTCGGTGGTGGTTCTCGCCAATGGAGCCTCAGGGGCCAAGCCCATTACCGGAATGGGCGCGGATTATCGTTCCTTTCTAGATGCCCTTAAATCTGTGTGCTTAGATTTGGCCAAAGATGTTATTCGCGACGGAGAAGGCGCCACCAAGTTCGTGACGGTGACCGTTCAAGGGGCTAAGAAAGAATCGGAGGCTCTTTTAGCCGCCAAAGCCATCGCCCATTCTCCCTTGGTGAAGACCGCGATTTTCGGCGCCGATCCCAATTGGGGGCGGATCTTGACGGCGGTAGGTTATTCGGGGGCGGCGGTGGATGAGTTTAAAGCGAAGGTTTCTATCGGCGGATATCCCCTCTATGACGGCGCTCCCCGGAAGGGCTGGTCGCGGGCCCGCTTGAAGGCCATTCTTCAAAAAAAAGACGTGGAGATTGTCGTGGACTTGAAACTGGGAAAGGGAAAAACCACCGTTTATACCTGCGACCTGACGGATGGTTATATCGACATCAATGGCCGCTACACCACCTAAAAAAAATCCATTGGAAAACCCCGACACGCTCAAAAAGCTGGGAGAATTCGGCTTCATTGACAAGCTTCGCGAATCGCTGAAGTCCAACAATCCCTCGGTGAAATTGGGGCTGGGCGACGACGCCGCCATTTTCAAGCCCACGCCAGGCCAGGAGTTGGTTTTTACTACCGACATGCTGGTGGAAAAAAAGCATTTTGATTTTAAGTTCATTACCCCCTGGCAGTTGGGGGCCAAAACTATGGCCGTTAATTTAAGCGATTGTGCGGCCATGGGAGCCAAACCCACGGTGGCGGTGGTGTCCTTGGGGGTGCCGAAAGATTTTCCGGTCGCCAGCTTGGAAGCTTTTTATGACGGGATGAAAAGCTGGGGGGAATCTTTTGGCGCCCAAATTGTGGGCGGCGACACCGTCGGCAGCGATCAGTTCGTGGTGAACATCGCCCTGATCGGCGAGGTCGAATCGGGCCGGGCGCTCCGGCGAAGCGGCGCCAAGGCGGGCGACGCTTTGTTTGTGACCGGCACCCTGGGGGATTCGGCGGCGGGCCTTCATGCCCTACAAAACCCGGCGGCCAAGGGAAAAGAAACCGCCCCCCTATTAATCCAGCGCCATTTGACACCTGTGCCGAGGTTTAATACAGGACGGGTGCTTTCCACTAAAAAACTGGCCAGTTCGGCCATCGATATTTCGGACGGCCTTTCCAGCGA
>CAZHFP010000191.1:0-4051 GCA_964531065.1 uncultured bacterium | reverse complement strand
CCACCATCACTCCAACTTTTTCAGCCACCTCGACCCTAACCTCTTCCCCGACCATTACGCCTATCTTGAGTTCCACCATAACGCCCACCCACTCCTCCACGCCTGGATCCGTCTCAACCCCGGTTCTTTATCCCAACCCGGCCACCAACGGCGGACCTGTCACGCTGGTGGTGAATCTGGATTCCACGTCCAATGTTAAAATTCAAATTTTCACCGTCGCTTTCCGGAAAGTTTCGGATCAGACGATTTTCAATGTCCCGGCGGGAACCGCGAAAGTGCCGGTTCGTTTGGTGGATCTGCGGGGGAATGCACTGGCGAACGGTCTTTATTATTTAGTGGTGACGGCCAACGGAAAACGCTGGATTTTGAAGCTTTTAATTTTCGGTTAGCCGGTTTTGCTTGTTGGGAAGCTTGGAGTTGTGACAAAATACTTTTGGTTTGTAACGAATGGAGGAAGTCGATGGAGAATCTTTGGATCAAACCTGTGGCCGTTGAAGTGTCCGTGAATTCGGAATGCACCGCTTATTCGGGCATTGACGACAGCATTATCATTTAAGCGCCGGCAACCGACCTTCCTTGCGAATCCGACTCTTGGGAACCGCCGCCGGCGGCGGGTTTCCCCAGTGGAATTGTAACTGCGCCCTCTGCCTTAAAGTCCGTCAGAGAAGCCCTGGCGTAAAGCCCCTTACCCAATCTTCCGCAGCTGTCAGCGCCGATGGCAAATCCTGGTTTCTTCTCAACGCTTCCCCGGATATCCGGCATCAAATTGAAGCTTTCCCCCCGTTACTGCCTCCGCCTGGAAAAATCCGCGGCACTTCTATCGAGGGCGTCCTCATTACCAATGCCGACCTAGACCACACCCTCGGCATTTTTATTTTAAGGGAAGGCGGAATCCTTCCCTTGCATGCCCCCCCAGCCGTGCGCCAAGCCCTAGATGAGGGTCTTCGAGTTTCCGAAGTCTTGAAATCCTACGGCGGAGTTTCCTGGCATGAGCCGCCCCCAACCTTAAAGCCACTCTTAAAAAGCGACGGATCGGAAAGCGGTCTTCTTTATGAAGCCTTTGAAGTTCCCGGAAAACTTCCCCGTTACGCCGGTTCGAAGGCCGTTCCTGGAAGCGCCGTGGGCTACCGATTGGTAGACCCCAAGACCAAGGGACGTTTGGTATTCCTGCCGGACACGGCGGGCCTCACAGGAACGGTTCTAGAAAAGCTGAAGGACTGCGACACGCTTTTGTTGGACGGCACCTTTTGGGACGATGATGAAATGACGAAATCCGGAACCGGAACCCTCACCGCCGCCCAAATGGCCCATCTACCGGTAAGTGGACCCCAAGGCAGTTTGGAAATAATCCGGAACCTTCCCATCCAGCGTAAAATCTATATGCACATCAACAACACCAACCCCATACTGGATAATAATTCGCCCCAACACCAAAAGGTCAAGGACGCGGGAGCAGAAGTGGGAATGGACGGTATGGATTTTGAGGTTTGAATCCGACAAACTAACCCGTCCACGACGGGGACCCGGAATGGACAACGAATAAAAGGGAGCTTTGATGGAACCACTTCTTGACCGCACTTCATTCCTCGAACGCCTCCGCGCCGTGGGTATGACGAGCTACCACGACAAGCATCCTTTCCACAAACACATGAACGAGGGGAAGCTCACCCCTGACCAGGTCAAGGGTTGGGTGGCCAACCGCTTTTATTACCAGATGAATATTCCCATCAAGGACGCGGCCATTATTTCCAACTGCCCTATCCGGGAAGTGCGCCGAATCTGGCTGCACCGCATCAGCGACCATGACGGTTTGAGAGAAGGCGAGGGGGGAATCGAGGCCTGGTTTAAATTAGCCGAGGCCTCAGGACTGACAAGAGAAGAATTGACGTCCGGTTCCCGGCTTCTCCCCAAAGCCAAGGCTGCGGTGGATTCCTATGTTCATTTCGCACGGACTAAGCCCTGGCCGATCGCGATCGCATCCTCCTTAACAGAACTCTTCGCGCCCGATTTAATGAAGGAAAGAATCCTCGCCTTTGAGAAGTACTACACTTGGGTGAAACCCTCAGGGTTGGAATATTTCCGTTCCCGCGTTCCCCAGGCCAAGTTGGATTCGGACCAGGGGTTGGAACTGACCTTTACCTACTGCGACACCAGGGAAATGCAGGAGGAAGCGGTGAAGGCCCTTTCCTTTAAATGCGGGCTCTTGTGGGATCTCTTGGACGCCATGGCGGAAGCCTACGGTGGGGGTGAAAGCAAATAATGAATACCTCCAAAATCGAAAATTTTTTAATCCCCCTCACCCTACCCTCTCCCTCCGGGGGCGAGGGAAAATATAAAAAAACATGAATCAAGAACTCGCGCCGCGGCTTGCGGAAAGGACTAGGCTCCAGAAAGACCCCGCCACGGGCCAATGGGTGCTCTTGTTTCCCGAGGGGCTGATGAAGCTCAACCCAACAGCCGCGGCCATCCTGGCTCTTTGCGACGGACAAAATACACTGGGGGAAATTCTCGAAAAACTTTCTGAAAATTTTAAAACCCCCGTCGCCCTTTTAGAAAAAGACGTCTATACGGCGCTGGAAATGTTCCGCTCCAAGGGTCTGGTCGAAGGGGTTGAACCCTCATCCACCGCCGTGTTGAAAAAAAATGCAGCCCAGAGCCTTCCTCTTTCCACCGTTTCCGCCGAACCCCTTTCCTACCGTCCCCTGGGGCTTTTAGCGGAGCTCACATACCGCTGTCCCCTTCACTGTCCCTATTGCTCCAATCCCGTTTGGGACAAAAATTCACCCCAAGGAACGGAACTGACCACTGAAAAATGGAAGGAAGTTTTAACTGAAGCCGCCAGCCTGGGTGTTCTGCACGCGCTTTTTTCCGGAGGAGAACCGCTCCAGCGGCAGGATTTGGAGGAACTAGTCGCCCATGCCCACGGCTTGGGACTCTATACCAATCTCATTACCAGCGGGCTGGGCCTGACGGAAAAAAGAACGCGGGCCTTGAAGGACGCCGGTCTCGACAGCGTTCAATTAAGTTTCCAAGCCGAGGATGAAAAAATCGCGGATGAGATCGCCGGCACCCAGGCCCACGCTCGGAAGTTGGAAACCGCCAAGATCGTTCACTCCCTAGGTCTGCCTCTGACCGTCAATGTTGTAATCCACCGCGCCAACATCGACAAAACCGAATCCCTCATCGCCCTGGCGGAAAAGTTGAGCGCCCACCGGCTGGAGCTGGCCAATACCCAATATTACGGCTGGGCCCTGAAAAACCGCGGCAAACTTCTTCCCACACGTGAACAGGTTCTCGCCTCTTCCCAGGCCGCCGAAAAGGCCAAGGTCCGCCTGAAAGGGAAAATGGAAATTCTCTATGTGATTCCTGATTACTTTTTCGACCGGCCCAAACCCTGCATGAACGGCTGGGGCCGGCGCTACATCACGGTGAACCCCTCGGGTCAGGTGCTGCCCTGCCCGACTGCCTATTCGATTCCCTCGTTGAAATTGGAAAACGTGCGGGAAAAATCATTGGGTTGGATTTGGAATGATTCAGAATCTTTCAACCAGTTCCGAGGAACAGCGTGGATGCCTGAGCCCTGTTCTTCCTGCGATTTGAAAGAAGTGGATTTCGGCGGATGCCGATGTCAGGCCGCCCTGCTCACAGGCGACCCTTCGGCCACGGATCCGGCCTGCGGACTTTCACCCCGGCACGACTTGATCGAGAAGGCCGTGGGCGCGGTTCCAGAATCGGCAGGGGCCTGGGACTACCGCCAAAACCCCATCGTAAAATAATACTTCACCGAAACATTCCGGCACCCCTCACCCCGCCCTCTCCCGCAAGGGGCGAGGGAGATTATTATTTTTCCGGAAAATCAACAGCACCAGCAGCGACCCCGCCACGCAAAAAATCCCCCCCGCCTGCAAGGCCCTGCCAGAACCATAATGTTCCGCGGCCCAACCCATCCAAAAACTTCCTAGGGGCATTCCGCCGCCGAAAATAGTCGCCCAAAGGCCCATGACCCGGCCCCGCATCTCATTGGGCGTCTGGATCTGGAGCAAACTGTTGG
>CAZHFP010000190.1:2918-4070 GCA_964531065.1 uncultured bacterium | reverse complement strand
TCGCAGGCCTTCAGGCTTCTGGACACTTCGTAATTAAAGTCCACGTGGCCCGGCGTATCAATCAGGTTCATCTCGTACTTGAGGCCGTCCTTGGCTTTATAGAAAAACCTTACCGCCTTGGCCTTGATGGTAATGCCCCGCTCCCGCTCCAGGTCCATCTGGTCCATCAGCTGGGCGCGCATTTCCCGGGGCGGAATGGCGCCGGTGAATTCCAAAAGCCGGTCGGCCAGGGTGCTTTTCCCGTGGTCAATGTGGGCGACAATGCAAAAATTACGGATGTGGTCTAACGACAAGGTCTGAACTCCTATTTTTTAAAAGGGGACGTAGTATAGGACAGCCGCTGGGGAAAAAGAAGAATGGAAAAATGAGGAAAGGCCCCAAAAAAGAAAGGCGCGGCTGAACCGCGCCTTTTGATGGCCATCGTATGGAAGTTTTTAAAAGAATCGGACGTTATCGACCCAAAATTCAGCTCTGTAATTCCCCGCGACATTGTTGGACCGGTTGGTCCACAGGAGAAAAATAATTTGCTGTAGGTCGCTGGGAAGCATCGTGTAGGAACCGTTCTGCGAATACATTGAGTTTGGAACTGATGGATAACCCAAAAATGTGATGTTTTGACTGGTCCAGAGACCGGCCGTATCAGGCAAGCTAAAGCTGAAATGGTCGTAGCAGGGAATCGGCGTCCCACTGCAGCCTCCCCCCTGACTGGGCGGGGTCGTGCGGTCGACGGCGAGGCAGAAAAATCTCTGGTTGCTGTTATCACCCGTCGTCACGCCCCCGGCGGTTGAATAAGTTGGACAATTCCAGTCAAACATGATGCCGGTGAAGGAAGAAGCATCATAAAAATTCCCGTCATTACGCAGGTAAGCCTGCAATTGAAAGGCCGGGTAGCTGCTGTTTCCTGGGTCAATATAAGTACCAAATAAATGAATCGCATTGACGCTGCCGTTCGAAGGAACGGGGGCGGTCACCAAAAAAGTTTGCGTGGTCTGGTTGTAAGTGGTGTTGGCCCAGAATCCGTTGAGGGAGTTGGTCAACCGGGGATTAATGTTGAGGTCGCCATCCTCAAAATCATCAATATAGTTCGCGGGCAAGGGCGGCAGGGAAGGTGGAAGGATGGCGGCGATCGGCGGAACCTTCCCCGAACAGCCC
>CAZHFP010000190.1:0-2818 GCA_964531065.1 uncultured bacterium | reverse complement strand
CCCGCCAAAAGGAGGAGCGCCGGACCCAAGACCCGAAGTTTATTTTTGTTCTTCATCAGAACCCCCATCGTCTCTAAAAGAATTGTATCTCATCCACCCAAAAATCGACAGTCGCCGTTCCGGCCGCGTTGGCGTTTCCTTCTTCCCATAACAGCCAAAGGACCTGGGTGAGGTTAAAACCCGATAAATCCGTTGGGGTTAAGGGGAACCCGAATCCCTGCCGGGTTAGGCTGCTGAATTTCAGGGAAAGCTTCTGCCAGGACCCGTTGGTTGCCGACAAGGCGGTTCCGAAATGGTCGTAACACCGGTTGGTGCTGTTGTCACAATTACCCGTGGGGACGGCCTGGGTCTCAAAAAGGGGGATTTGGAAGACCCTTTTTTTGACATTGTCGTCGACACCGGTCTTGAAATAAAAATTCACCCCGGTGAAAAAACTCATGTTGTACCTTTTACCGCCTTCCATTTGGGCTTGGAGATCAATGGCGGGATAGACCCCATCCCCATAATCCGTGACGGCTCCCGACACATGGCAGGCCAAGGGACTATTGTTCGCACCGGGACCTTCAATAGTCATGACGGCGAATTCATCGGCTTTGGGCGGAGCCGTGAAATTATTGACAACCGTCACTGCTCCATGAAAGGTCACGGTATCCCCTGGAACTCCCGACTCAAACAAAAAGGGGTTAATGTTTGCGGTATCGTCGTTGAAATTGGCCACTGTAGTACGGTCGGGGGTGGTGCCTGGAGCCTGATAGGCACCTACGGGAACGGTCTTGGGCTCACAGCCCACGCAAAAAAGCGCGCAGGTGGCCGCCAGGACCAAAAACTTAAAATTCGATTTCATAGGTCAGCTCCATGAATTGTTTATCCGCCCCGCCCTGGGCCGGAAAATTGGGGATCAAATCCCCATGGGTTAAATCATAATCAACGAAAAACCGGGAATTACGGTTCACCTTGAAGGCGCTGGACAATTTTAAGGTCCGGACGCTTCCATTGACCTGGACGAGCTGGTAATTACCCAAGTCCGTGTCATCGAAAAGATAAGGGTACCTGGCATAGAGGGTTCCCAAATAACCCACTTCCGTTCCGCTGGCGTTATCGACGCCGTAAGCGGCCGAAAGATCCCAGCTCGGCAAGACACCCACCCGAATCCCTCCCAAAATATTCGTGCTGGTCAAGGTTCCGATGGCGCTGTTCGTCTGCTCCATGCGGATATTGGCCCCGATTTCCAAGTCCCGGTCCCATCCGATCAGCGGTCCGATATTTAAAGAAGGACCGACATTCACATAGGTAAAGTTCCTCACCAGCACCATGGTCACAGGAGCCGGGTTCAAGGGGGCATATCCCCCGCCCGCCACCGTGACCGGGGCCGGAGAATCCACCGCCGTGTACCCATCATGGGTGAAGTTAGCTACAAGGTTACCACTGATTTCCCGCACAAAGTAGGCCGATCCCTTGATCTTGAAGGCCTGTTTTTCAAAGGCTTTAATGTCTAAATCAATTCCCACTCCCTGGCGGTTGGGTGTGGCCAAACCATAAGGAAACACATTGTCCTGGGTCCGATCATAGAAACTAAAATACTCGCTGGGCCTTGGCACGTTGGTCAGAAAAAAGCGGCTCCTCAAAGCCGGTTGGAATATGTCGGGATTATTGCCGTTATTAAAAGAAAAATTATTCACGTTCATCAACCCGTCTTGGCGGGTTTGGGCTAGCGGCGAATAATAATAGGGCCCCACGTCCAAAAAGTTGAAGGTGACCCGGGAGGCGCCCAATTCAAAATAAGGTCCGCCGGTGGCCGCGTAATCGCTGATGGCCTTGCGGTTGTCGAGCTTGTCATCCTGATAGTTGGCAAAAGCCAGGTCGGAAGAAACACCAAAGTAAAATTCCCCACCGAACCCCAAGCGGAATTCCGGAGACCAGCTTCCGATTAAGTACTGGTGGGCCCAGGTCGTGGGATCGGTGGGTTTGTAAACAGCTGTGACGGCGTTGGTATAGAGAGGCTCATCCAAAATAACACCTTGGGCGTCCACCTTGAGCTGGACTGAGAGGTTGCTGACATACCACTTTTTCGATTGAAGGCCGGCCCGGCCCGCCCAGATCCAATCGGTGAAGGTGGTAGGTCCGAAAAAACCGGCGTTTTTCGAATCCACATCAAATCCGTTGGAAATCATGTGGACAAAAGTGGAGGCCTTGAATTTTTCCAGCAGGTCCGAATCCGTCCAACCCAATTCAGTTCCTATCCGGAGACCCCGGAAGGGCCAATCGGGTTCCTTATCGAAAAAGCTCTCATATTTTGCCTGGCGGTCCAGTCGCGCGACCATCTCCGGCATGTAATTCAAGTCCAGGTTGTTCCGGTTCCAAATCGTAAAGGGTGTGTAGGATTCGTCAAAATCGCCGATCGTGGCGGAAAACCATTCCGGGTTCAATTCCATAGTGATCCGGCGGAATACCATCGAATCGGTGCTGATATCCGGCTCAAAATTCGTCTGCAAGCGCAAGATAGCGTTCCACCTAACTTGTTTGGAAATGACCCCCTCGGGCTGTAAATCCAAGTAACCCCAAGCCGCCCGGTAACCAGGATTGGCGTAGTTGAGCCCCGATCCATAACTTTGCTGGGAAATACCGAAAGCCCGGCCAACTCCATGGAAAGCGACATTGGGATACTCAACAATGCCGTTTAATTTCTTCAAAAGCTCTAATTGGGAATTGTCCACCGTGGCGGCGCGGTCCTGGGTCTGCTTTACTTCATCCTTCACCACTTTCAGTTCAAACTTGTAAACTTCAGCCAAGCTGTGGAGATTTTTCTCGGCCTGGGCCA
>CAZHFP010000189.1:0-4071 GCA_964531065.1 uncultured bacterium | reverse complement strand
AAATTGAGTCAAAAAATCGAATAAAAAAGGCCTTTTTGAGGGATTTAAGATTTGGGTGATAACGCTGTTGTAGGCGCTCCATTCATGGAGCCCAGATCTTGAAGGGGGGGGATTACAAGCAAAGGGCGTCATGAATGTCGCCCCTACCGACTCAACTACTAATTAATCTTCTCTTTCGCCTGGCTCTTGAGGAAGGACCTCATGGTGTCCAGGTAAAGGGCGGTCGAAACCGCCAGGGGCAAGAGGTAGAAGACAAACCTAAAAAGTAAAGCCGCCACCAGGGTATTTTCAAAGCCCACTCCCAAAAGTCGGAAGGTTCCAGCCAGGGCCACTTCGCTCACCCCCAAACCGGCGGGAACCGGATTGATCGTCGAGGTCAGGAACATCACGGTAAAGCCTACTAACAACATTCCCAAGGGCAGAGCCACTCCCACGGACTTGAAACAAAAATAAAGGGTCAAGGCCGTAAAGAGCCAATCCATGGAAACCCAAAAGAAAACCACCAGCAATTGAAGCCAGCCTTTATGAAGAAACTGGATGGTTGTTTCCAATTTATTCCGGGTATCCACCAGCCACTGGTTATCCGCCTTCTTCCGTAAAATCTTATGGTTAACCCAGTGGCCCGCTTTCAGCACCTGCCTTAAAAAAAATCGGCGGAACCTGGCGTTGAAAAAAATCATGATCATGATCCCCACCAGAGCCAGCAGGCCCACCATGAATAGAACGATGAGAAACTGTTTTCCCCCCCCAATAAATTCCGGATGGCGGTGCAGATAGAACAACCCTCCAAAACAGACGCAGGATAAGACCAGGTTAAAGACCATATTTTGGGCGAAGGAAATGGGAACCGTGACCGAATAGGGGACTTTTTCGTGCTTGAGGAGGAATGACCGAATCGCGATGCCCGCCCATCCTCCCGAGGAAACAATGAAATTGATGGTATAGGAGATAAACATAATGGAAAAGAATTTATTAAAAGGGATCCGGTAGGGCGTCATTTCAAAAAGCCCGTTGAAAGAAAGCGTGAAGGAGAGGTAGGCGATGCCAGTGCAAAGGAGCGCGAAAAGCAGAGGCTCAACATGGATATGGTTGAAAATATCGATGAGTTTGGGCAGGTCGCTAAAGAGCGCCCCCCCCAGCCCCAAGAACATGATCCCCGCGACGAAGAGGGAAACAATGACGAGAACTTTGTGGTTAGGTTGGCTCACGAAAATCCTTAAACATGGATTTTCGAGTTAGGAATTAGGAGTTAGGAATTAGGAGTTAAATATAACTAAAAATTCAAAACTCTAAACTTAAAACTCGAAGCTTTTTCGGTACAATACGACACATGCTCTCAAACCAAGACACCATTCGCGAAAAAAATTCCCCTCTCCCTCGAGGGGAGAGGGCCAGGGTGAGGGTGACTTTTAAATCCTTAACTCTTTTAATAGTTGTTCTTTGGACAATCGGTTGTGCGACGGTTAAAAAAACCACAACTCCAGCAACAACCGTGAGCCCCGCGCCGACCTCCACACCGGAAGTCGTCATCCAACCCTCCGGCCGCACCATCACCATGGCCTTCGTTGGGGACATTATGATGGGAGGTTCCGCCGCTTACAAACTTAAAACCGAGGGACCGGATTCTTTCTTTACTTATACTGCCCCATTGCTGAAACAGGCCGACATCTCCATGGGCAACCTGGAAGGACCCTTAGGGCTTGCCGGTAAAAATACCGTCAAAAAGAAATATATCTTTTTGATAGACCCTTCCTGCGCCTTAGGCTTAAACCACGCCGGATTCAAAATACTCACCTTGGCCAACAACCACACCATGGATTTTGGCCCTCAAGCACTTCAATCCACCTTACGGGCCCTAGATGAACAGGGGTTGAAACACGCTGGAGCCGGAATGAACCTGGCGGAGGCCCGGCAACCCGCTTGGTTTGAGATCAAAGGGAAAAAGGTGGCGGTGCTCGCCTATTCCCTCACTTACCCCACCGAATTTTGGGCCGCTGAGGACCGTCCTGGCTGCGCCCCGGCCCATGCCGATGTCATGCGGGAAGATATCCAAGCGGCCAAAGCCAAGGGAGCGGACCTGGTGTTTGTTTGCTGCCACTGGGGCCAGGAAAAGAAAACCAAATTGCGTTACTACCAGCCCGAACTGGCTCATATGGCCATCGACGCCGGCGCCGACGCGGTCGTCTGCCACCATCCCCATATTTGGCAAGGGTTGGAAGTTTATAAGGGGAAACCCATCGCCTACGCCATTGGGAATTTCGCTTTTGGAACTTTAACGGGGATCAAGGACAGCGGCATCCTTTACCTGAGCTACGATGAAAAGAACCGGTGGGTTGGCGGAAAGATTATCCCGTTAAATGTTTACAACTACCAAACCCACTTCGAGCCCCAGCCCATGAAACCGAAGCAAGCCCAGGGATTTTTTAACTACCTGACGAAGTTATCCGCGAATGTGGATTTGAACTACGGCGATTCGGAATTCAACTGGAAGGCCCCGGGATTTTCTTACGCCGCCCCAACTCCGGTCCCAGCGGCTTTAGCAGCGACCCCTACTCCCGACTCCGGGGACAATCCCAACGGCTCTCTCCCGGGAACTTCTAAACCTTAATTAAAATGAATGGCTCTCCATTCCGAATGAGAATCTGACGACGTCATCGACGTCTCCGCTGGCGGCGGGTTTCTTCGTCGTGGGTCACCCCGATCAATAGCAGCCAGGCGCCTGAAACGATGAAATAGAAACTAGCCATCATCGCGCCCGCCGCCATGTACAAACCCCAAGAGAAACCCTGGAAAAGGACAGCGGCGCCGGTCATTTCGATCAAAAAACAGAGCAGCCCGACCAGGTACCGGTAGAGGCTGGGCCGTGGCACGGGACCCGGGGCCCTGAGCACCGCCAGGAAATTTACGGCTCCAATGATCACGGCGATAGCGCAGATCCCGAACAGTTCCAGTGCCACCGCCTGATGGCTCTGGCCCCCCATCAAGACCAACGAGCAACGCACGAAGACCGCCGTTAAATTGGTCAGGATACCTTTGGCCCTGTTCATCAAGACCGGACGGCTGAGGATGGCCTTGAGGTGTATCGACATAGCGACAAACCCGAGGCCCGTTAGGGCGGCCGCTCCTCCACTGACTCCTAAGAAAAAGTCGTGCCACGATTCTAGAAACGCTTGATCCATCGCCGATCTCCGTTTTTTTTATCCTTTAGATACGAAAAAGGCTCCCCATTCCGAACCGCCTGTCCTCCGAAGCTTTAGCATAGGAGGATTTGCGAACCATTAAATTCCAGATAATTCGGTCACTTTAATGATTTAAGCCGAGCCTTCGCTTTCTTATGACCACCCTTAGCCGCTTTCTTTAGCCAAAATTTTGCCTTTTTTTCATTTCGTTTTACGCCTTCACCATCTAAATAACACAATGCCAAATTCCATTGTGCCTTTGCATCGTTTTGTTTGGCGGCTCTTGAAGTCCAATAAAAACCTTGTTTGAAGTTCTTCTTAACTCCCTGACCTTCATGATAACTGTATCCTAAATCTGCTTGGCTTTCTGGATCACCTTGCAGGGCCCCAGCCTTAAACCATTTAACGGCTTTTCGCAAATCCTTTCGAGTTCCAATACCCTCTCTATACATAAAACCCAAATTATATTGAGCAAGATCATGTCCTGATTTTGCCGCCTTTTCGTACCACTGTTTAGCAAATTTTAAGTTCCTTTTTGTCCCTATTTTAAAATCGTAAAAAGTCCCAAGATAAAATTGAGCCCGAATATGTCCTAGATGAGCGGCCTTAGTCATAAATTCAAAAGCTCTTTTTTTGTATTTTTTTTGAGGTCTGCTATAAAAAGCACACCAATAGCCCCAACGAAAATTATCATTCGCAATTTTTTTATCCTTGGCCTTCATAAATCACCTTTAATTTGATTGGAGTTTTTGAAATTTAGAACACACCCCGGGTTGGACTCGAACCTATCCTCTAAATTCTTCAAAATAAAAAAGCCCTGAGAAAATCAGGGCTTTAGTTGAAAAATATTTTTCACCTCGAACATTTCTATTCGATCAATTCCCCATCGTCT
>CAZHFP010000188.1:0-4076 GCA_964531065.1 uncultured bacterium | reverse complement strand
CCTCGTACTTCCAGACATCGGTTAAGAGCATGTCCCGGCCCACCACCTCGCCTTCCCTTTGGGCCAGGTATTTTAGAATTTGGAATTCCTTGGTCGAAAGGTCGAGTTTCTTTTTTCCTCGAACCGCTTCCTGCTTTTTGAAATCCACATGGATGTCGCTGAAGGAAAATTCCTCAAGATCTTTCTTCAGGCCGCCCTGCCGGCGCAGGAGCGCCTTGATCCGGGCCTTAAGTTCCTGGACGCTGAAGGGTTTGGTGACGTAATCATCCGCGCCCAGCTCCAGCCCCAAAACCTTGTCCGTCTCTCCCTTTCGGCTGGTCAACATCAGGATCGGCGTCCCGATCCCATCCCCGCGCAGGTCCCGGCAGATGTCCTGCCCGTTTTTTCCCGGCAGCATGAGGTCCAGGATGATCAGGTCCAGATTTTCCGTTTTGGCTTTCCGGTACCCTTCCTCGCCGTCCCGGCTGGAGAGGATGTCGTAATGGTCTTCCTTCAAGCTGGCCAAAAGTCCCTTTAAAAGGGCCGGGTCATCCTCGACCACTAATATCCGTTTCATGCCCGCTCCTCCGGAAACAAAAGAGTGAAAGAACTTCCATTCTCCAGCGCGCTTTCAAGCGTCACCTTGCCCTTGTGGGCGTCCATGATGTGCTTCACCAAAGCCAGCCCCAGCCCCGCGCCCCCCGCTTCCCGGCTGTTCTCGTTTTCCAACCTCAAGAATGCTTGAAAGACCCGGCCCTGGTCCTGGGGAGCGATTCCGATTCCCTTGTCCCTCACCTCGACGCCGGCAAAACCGCCGCGCCGAAAAGTGGCAACGGATATTTCCCTGGCCTTCCCCGAATATTTAACCGCGTTGGAAAGCATGTTGATCAGCGCCTCCGCCACCGCTCCCTCGTCCGCCCGAATGAAAAGAACCCCCTTCGACGGTTGAAACTTGCTGCGAAACCCGGCGATTTTGAACTGGTATTTAAAAGTCTCCATCGCTTTTCGGACCACGGCGTTCAAATCCACTTCCTCAATGCGGTAGGCCCGTACTCCGCTTTCGATCTTGGAAAAATCCAGCACATTGTCGATGAGGCGGGTGAGGCGGTCCGCTTCCCCCACGATGACTCCTGAAAATTCCTTCCGGTCTTTGGGTGAGGTTTTCGCGCCTTGTTCCAAAAGCTCGGCGTACATCCGGATATTGGCCAAGGGCGTTTTCAAGTCGTGGGAAACTCCGGCGATGAAGAAGGATTTCATTCGGTTCAATTTTTCGCTCTCCTGGGCCTCAAATAAAACCGCCACCAGAATCGCGGCCATGACCGTGGCCACCCAGGAATGGGTCAACCCGTAAATGACCAGGGCGATGCAGGCTAAAAAGAAAAAGAAAACTCCGCGGCGCAAGAACAAGTCGATATTCAAAAGACGATGCTGGATGATGGCGATGGAAAAACAAACCGGAACCGAGCACAAAAAGGCCAGGGATGTTTCCAGGGATATCCAAGGCTTCCATCCCATCATATCCGGCGCCTGCCAAAGGATGATAAAGGCCAAGGGCCCCGTCCCCACACCCAAGAGAAGCCACCGTAATTTTCGCCTCTCGGCCGGCTCCGACGAGGTCCAGTGGGAATGAAGAATGTTCAGGATTCCAACCACGAGGCACAGGCACAGCAGGGAACGGGAGGCCAGGTAAGCTGTCGTGGCCTGGCGGTACCAATCCATGGAAAAGGGATAGCCCGCCAGCATCCTCGTGGCGCCGGCCCACCCGGTGGAAAGAACTGCGGCGGCGTATAGGACCATCAAGGGACCCCGTGTTTTTTCCACAGGCCACTTCCTTCCGGGGAAAACCAGGGTGAAGTGCACGAACAATACACCTACCATGGAACTGGCCAGGGAATCGGCAAGATCCACGGCGCGGCTCAGAAAAAAGGGATCGGGAAAATAGCGGCCGGGCGTCACCAGGATCATAAACCCGGGAAGCACCAGGCTTCCGTGAAGCAAAAGGGCGGAAAAGTCTCCGGATTTTTTAAGCCAAACCCATAGACCCAGCGCGAGAAAAAGAAATCCGACTAGGAATTGGGTCGTGAGAAAAGAGGAAGAGAATCGGGCCGCGGCGGGAAGGGCGAAGGTGATTCTTTCACTGCCTCGTGTGATTTCCAACGAAACCGGATCACCAATCTTAGCGTCGGCCAAAACCTGCTCCGCTTCCCGCTCGGAGGCGACGGCGGTTCCTTGGACTGATCGGATCTGGTCGCCCGGAAGAAGATTTGTTTTTCCAGCCGGTGCCGCCGGGCTTAGGACCACGACTGCCCCATCGGAAAGGCCCGCGGGCAGGTAGGCTTGGTGAACGGACCGGTAGAAGGCCGCGGTTGAAAGCAAAACGAAAACCGCGTCCAACAAATAAATCCATCGGGTAAAAGAAATTTTGTCCATGACTTCGACATTATATCCCCTTGTTTTTATGGCTTATGAAAGATTTGCCAAAAAAAGGCAATCATCCCGAAACGGCTTTGTAAAAACACCAGGGAGGTTATCCATCCCCCAACAGGGTTCAGGAAGCCTTCTGCGAGAGTTCCGCCGCTTCCCGGCGGAATTCCGGGAGCGAGGGCCAACGGCGCCAAGCGCCGTCCCGGACCTGGACGCCGAGGATGTAGAAAAAACCCGCGGCGAAGTCCACTTGGGCGGTCAACCGCATCTCTTCCCCAAATCCGCCCCTGGAAGTGAATATGCCGAAACCTTCCGAAACGTCCTGGAATTGGGGACCCGCGACATCTTTCAGGCTTTCCACCAGTTCTTTGATCCAGCTTTCAAACCGGGCATGCTGCCCCTCCAACACCAGCCTTTGTTCGGAAGCTTCCCTGCTCCAGATGGTTTTCCATGAGTTCATGGTGATTCTCCTTAAGGCGAATTTGCTTCTACGGATCGGAGAATAGGGGAAGGGCCAAAACCGGTTGTCATGGTTTTGTCAAAGGAACGTCAAAGGTTTCTCGCGGGAAAACATTGAGGAAATAGACAAAGGAGGACAGGGCGGGCTTTAATCGCTTCTCAAAGCTTTAAAAATGGGAATTTATATCGTTAATTCCCTTTTCTGGCATTTGCCGTAATTTGTCATTGCGAGGAACGAATTTTGTGACGAAGCAACCTCAGTTCATGGGTTGTGTTCGCTTTACGCCGGACCCCGACTCATCAACTTCGAAAGACCTATTAAATACCCAATAACTGAGGTTGCTTCGTCGCTAACACCAATGTAAGACGCTCCTCGCAATGACACCGAACTAAATCACAACTTTTAAAAAACGAATTAACTAAACAAGTTCCCAAAAAACGGAGTTTAGAAGTCTTTTCTTACTCAACCGATTTTCGGCAGAGGAAAAGAACATGCCCACCTTTTCCTTCCCGGATCAGGCGCTCTTTTTCGATCTTGAATCCAGCCGCTTGGAGCCAGCGGCGGTAGGTTTTCTGGTCCGTGTGGCTCCAAAACATTTCCGCCCCAAACCAGTTCTTTTCCCAGCCCGTCCAGCGGCCCCAACCTAAGGTCGCTTGAAAAATTCCGCTGGGCTTCAGCCAACGATAGATTCTTTTAAGAAGAGGCCGTTGTTCGCGCAGGGGCAAATGAATGACGGAATAATAGGCGAGAACGGCGTTAAAGGTTGCCGGTGAAAATCGAAGCCGAGTCATGTCAGCCCTGCGAAACTTCGCGCCGGAAACCAATTTCTTGGCCCTTTGGACTTGGACGTCGGAAATATCCACACCTAAGTAATCATGCTTAACCGCGAAAAACTTCGCCGCGGGAATCCCCATCCCACAACCCAGTTCCAAAATCCCGCTTCCCTTTTTCAACAGGCGGTCGACTTCCCCAAGCCAAGGCATCATCTTTTTTGCGTCAGGACCCGTACCCCGGTCCGTCCGATAGTTTTTAGATATCCGGTTGTATCCCCGCCTGATTAATTTTTTCGAAGCTGGCATCGTTTCCCTTTTTTTAATGTAATTCATTTTATTTTATCCATTTCAACTGTATTTTTTCGGGAAAATCCACGGGACCGACATTGTGGGAAACTATCATTTTCGGATGAAAAACCGCTCCGAATTTACGGTTTCTA
>CAZHFP010000187.1:0-4083 GCA_964531065.1 uncultured bacterium | reverse complement strand
TTTCAGTCGATTCAACCCAGCTCGTCAAAAAATCAGCCCCTTTCCAACCGCCGGCGCCCGCCTCCCGGCTGGGGGTGGCCGTGGTGTGGTCTTGTTTTGGTTTGATTTTTCTTCTCGCGGCCCATCTCATGAATGATTCGGACTTAGGATTTCATTTAAGATGCGGTCAATGGATCTTGGAACACCGCGCCTTTCCATCGGTTGATACCTATACCACCACTACCCAAGGCCAGCCTTTTTTGGATATCCATTGGTTTTACCAAGTCTGCCTCTATTCACTCTTTCATCTGGGAGGCTATCCTTGGGTTTGCCTTTTCCATGTTCTGCTAACCCTAGGGGCCTTTTTCTTCACTTACCAACGGCTTCAAACGATAAAAATTCCTCCAGGCTTATGTGCCCCGCTGCTCCTAACCGCGGGGCTTGCTTGCGAAATTCGCTTCCGCGCCAGGCCGGAAACCGCCAGCTTATTTTTTCTCTGCCTAGTCCTCTGGATTCTCGAGGAATGGGTGAACAAAAAAAGGGACCTGCTTTTTCTCCTCCCTTTCGTCCAGATTCTTTGGGTGAATTTCGAAGGTCTATTCATCCTCGGCTGGGCCGCCATGGGAATCTACAATCTTTCTTACCTGATTCACCACCGCCGTTGGGATCCTAAACTCTTTCGTTTTTCCCTGGGGGCCGTCGGCATCAGCCTCCTGAATCCCTATGGGGGCCGGGGGGTCCTTTTCCCCCTCTCCAATCTTAAAACCCTTACCAACCCCCTCATGAAGACCACCATCAAGGAACTTCAGTCGCCTTGGTTTTCGTCGCCCCACCTTCTTTCCGCGCCGACCCTTTATCTGTTGATCTACAAACTTTTCTTTTTCTCGCTTCTCATCCTCCTGTTGGCGACCTTTCGAAAACGAAAATGGCACGAAATATTATTAACGGCCGTTTTCGGGGGCCTCTCCATTACCGCCGTTCGAAATATTCCGCTCTTGATGCTCCCCTGCCTCCCGGTGATGGCGGCCTGTCTTACGGATTTGGACTGGAGTTGGGCCTTCAGATTCCACGGCGGGATAAAATTTAAAACTCTGGCTCCCTGGATTTTTTTGGCGGTGATTTTCGCCTTAGACTTGAGGGTCCTGACCGGGGCCTTTTACCTCGCCGAACGCCGCACCGAAAGATCGGGGCTGGGATTGGATGAACGCGCGCTCCCCATCCGGGCCTGCGATTTTCTTGTCCAAAACCGGTTGGAAGGAAAAATCCTGAATCAATTGGATGACGGAGGCTGGCTGGAATTCAAGGTTCCTCAACAAGTCTTTACCGACTGCCGGCTGACCTTTTTTACCCCCTACATGTCATCCATGGATCCGGGAGGATTGGAGAAGCTGATGGAGCAATATCGTCCGGACATTCTTTTTTTCAACTGCCACAACGATTCCTGGGTATTCCAGCTGCGCGCCCTGACCGATTGGCGCCCGGTTTATCTGGATGAGGTTTCCGTAATCTATCTCCGCCGGGGTTACGCCGATTCCATTCCGAGCCTCGACTACGGGAAGCTGGCGGCCGGGGCAGGGGTTTCCAGCGGCATCCTGGCGGAAATTCCGGTTCTTCTGGGGGCCCCCCCGCCCTCCGCCGTCAAAAATTTCCTGGGAGATTTTTACCAGAAGCCCGAATTCCCCTCGGATATTCTTAACTTGGGAATATTTTGCGGCAACAATGGCCATCCCGAAACGGCGGAGTTATTCTTCTGGGAGGCGGTCCGGCGGAGCCAGGGGAGGTTTTACGATTGTTTCTATGACTTGGGGCTTCTTTATTATTACGGAGGACGAAGGGCGGAGGCGGCAAGCTGCATGAAAAGGGTTCTAAAAGACCAACCGGACGATCCCGCGGCCCTGCGAATCGCGGAGATGGCCCCGCCCTAACCCGTCGGCCCTAGACGATTCTATTTCACTAAAATAAACCTTTTCACCTTCCGGTCAAAGGGTTCGACCAAGTACAAAATGTAAACCCCGCTGGCGCACTGCTCACTACTTTTGTTTTTACCATCCCAAGCATAGACCTGGCTGACCGGCCCATTGACGCTGCCCCTCGGATCTAAATTATAGATATTTTCGCCCGCCGTGTTGTAAATCGTCAAATGATAGGGCCCCGGATATTGGTTGTACTGCACTGTGACGTGGAGGAACTTGTCCCGGGAGGGGCTGAAAACATTCTTGTCCGCGGTAAAAATATCAACCGGCAGGGGTGTGGCGGTAAAAGTGGCCGTCGGCGTAGAAGTAACGGTCGGGGTTCTCGTCGGCGTACCCGTGAAGGTGGGGGTTCCGGTCGCAGTGGGAGTGGCGGTATTGGTTGGGGTTGCCGTGATCGTCGGGGTATTGGTAGGGCATCCCAAGATGGAGGTCACGACCGAGTTGGAGGCGACGGCGGGAGGAGGGTCCGCGGAATCGATAAAGGCCGTATTGGTGACGGGAGCCAGGCAGGAATTCACCGTTCCCCACCAGGTGACCCCGGCGTTCCCTGCGCAGGTTCCGCCGATGGACCAATTCACGATGCCGGCGGTATCCCCGCAACCCGTTCCGCCGCTGCATCCGGCGTAATTAATCGCGGAGGGCACCGTATCGTAAATGAAGGGTCCGGAGGCGCCTGTCAAACTGAAAACTTTGAGATTGTCAAAAAATGCCTGCCCATTATTGGCCTGAAAACCTACAATGCCGCTCCCAGGTAGGGAGCTGTCGGTGGTGTTGATGTCCCAGCCCGCCGGTTCAGCGGACCCTTGGGACCAAATCTTCATCATGACACTCGTGCCGCAAACCTGGATCTTCACCGTGTACCAAGCGCTGGCTAGAATGTTAAGGCCGTGAGGCCCCGCGCCTACGGAGCCCACATTCGCGACTGGACTGAAAGATCCCCCCACCAACTTATCGAAGCCAAGATCGCCGGAATCGGAAGAGATCCGGGCCATGTAATAATTATTGGTGTCGACATAATTAAACCGAAAGACCGTGTCAAAAATGTTGGCCGGGTTGATTCTCATGTCCAGGATATAGATGCCGTCATGAAGAGACGTCATGGTGCTGTCCATCAGCGCCGGATAACAGGACGCGCAAAGGGTGTTGGTTTCCTCTAGGAACCCTGAAGCCGCGCTCCAATTACCCGGAGTGCCTCCCGTACCGGAGTCGATCGTCCAGCCCGCGGGAACATTGCCATCGTTGAAATTCTGGTACTCCGACAAGGTGGTTCCCGTATTGGAATAGCTCATGGAATAGGTCAAGGTGTCGCCAACAGCCGCGGTGGCGGACGAAACACTCTTCAGGATGCTCAAGCCCGGCTCCCCGACCGCCACTTGGGCCACATTGGACGGCGACGAAGGCACCTCATTGCTGGTCCCGATGGCGGTATTGGGGATGATGGCGCCTGACGCGCCGGCGTTGACCTGAACCAGGTAGGAAACGGAGCCCTTTTGCGGACTGCCGATCGTTCCTAAGGACCAGGTGATATTTTGCCCGACCGCCGTCCCGCCGCTAAAAACGGAGAGGATGGTGAATCGAGAGTCCACCGCGTCGGTAATTTTAAAGTTACTCACGTTCCCCGCGTCATAATTGACGGTGAATAAAACTTTATCACCGATATTAGCGGTAGTTCCTTCCGCGACTTTTATCAGAGTAATGTAAGACGTTTGTCCCCAAGCGGAAGAGCTTCCGAGGGCTAGGAACCAACCAATGACAACAAGGTTGCGAATTTTCACATCAATCCCTTTGTTTAAACGATAAATGTAAAAACGATTTTAATCCAATCAGAAAGAAGAAGACAAAGGTATTTTTAAAAATTTGGGAAATCGTATCGAATTAAGGATTATTAATGCAGGCTTTGATAAAAATAATCAAAACCTCGTGGTGTGGCCGCAAGCCGAAACGCAGGTTTTGGGTGTGTTGATTCCAAAATGGAATCAACGCTGAACGATCATCTTCCCAATGGATTGTCCGCCGCTGGTGGTAACGACCACATAGTAGAGGCCGCTGGCCAGGGGGCTTCCCTTACGGTCGGTGAGCTCCAAGGGAACGGGCATTCCCGAGGGGATATTGTAATAGGTCTGCTCTCTTA